>JBLNAY010000026.1:0-26474 GCA_050259715.1 Candidatus Dadabacteria bacterium | reverse complement strand
CTCCTGCTGTGAATACGATAATGTGGTATGTCAAAACCAATAAACAAAAAGTTCATTCTTTGGGCAGATGATGACCTGGATGATCTGATGATCATAAGGCACATACTCGATAAGCTAGGTTATGATCTGGATGTAAAAGAATTGCATAATGGTGAACAGGTTTTGACATTCCTGAAAAAACTAACTCCTGAAAAGTATCCTTCGCTTGTGATTTTAGATATGAATATGCCGATTATTAGTGGCAAAGAAGCACTTAAGCAAATAAAAGCAGACCCCGAGTTGTCTGCTCTGAATGTGATAATGTTTACAACTTCCAATAGTAAACATGATAAACAATTCTGTGCTGATAATGGTGTGGAAATGATTACAAAGCCCACAAACATGAAGGACCTGGAGATTGCCTTAAAAAAGCTCGTAACCGACTGTTTTTAAAGAATTGACCTGTCTACTTCGCCCACAAGGAATATACTGCCACACACAATTACCAGGTCATTTTTGCCTGCCTTTTGCAATGAAGCCTTTATAGCCTCGTTCACATCCGGGTACTTCTCACCAATAAGATGATAGGTTAACGCCTGTTCCTGTAATAAGCGAGCTTCTAAAGCCCTTGGAATATTGGCCTGTGTAAAATAAAAGTTCGCTTTTACAGGTAATAACTTGAGAACGGGATCAATGTCCTTGTCTTTCACCATACCAAATATGATATGCAGTTGATCATAGCAGGTTTCTTCCAGGTGTGAAAGCATTTCCTTCATTCCATTTACATTATGAGCCACCTCAAGCACAACACGTGGATGTTCATGAATGATTTCCCATCTGCCGTGAAGCCCGGTTAACTCTCTTGTGTGTTCTATTCCTTGATGAATAGAATCATCTGATATAAGTAAGCCTGAATTTCTTAGGACCTTGCATGCAGCTATGGCTGTTGCAAGATTTTTCAACTGGTAAATACCAGGTAAATCGAGTTGGTATATGTGTTGTATGTTGGTGTGTTTATCCAGTATTGTTATCTCTAATTTCCCATCAGTAAAGCAATGAGATAGAACTTTCAGAAGGTCCGCTGCATAATAAAGCTTTGACTGCTGTTGTGTGGCTATTGCCGAAAATACTTCTGCAACCTCCCTTTGTTTCTCCCCAATAAGTAATGGTATATTCCTCTTGATTATTCCTGCCTTTTCCACAGCTATTTCCTCTAAAGAATTTCCCAACATATTCATGTGATCCCATCCAATGTTCGTTATAACTGATAACACCGGCTCAATAATATTAGTACTATCTAACCGCCCTCCAAGGCCTACTTCAATAACAGCAATATCACAATTGCATTTAGCGAAGTAGGTGAAAGCCATTGCAACAGTGATTTCGAAAAAGGATGGTTCAATTTCATAAATCAACGGCTTGATTTCTTCAACAAACTCAATTACAAAGGGTTCACCTACCATTTGCCCGTTCACCTTAATACGTTCTCTGAAGTCCCACAGGTGGGGAGATGTATATAGCCCAGTTTTATATCCTTCTGTTTGGAGAACTGCCGCCATCATGTGACTAACAGAACCTTTCCCATTTGTGCCTGCAATATGGATGCACTTAAACTTTTTCTCAGGATTACCAAGGGAATTACATAAGATACGAATATTCGTAAGGTCCTTTTTAAAAGCAGCATTGCCCATGCGGCTAAACATGGGCAGCTTTGTATATAAGAAGTCCAGTGTGTCTTTATATTTCATCTGCAGCAAAAGTATTGCTGTAGATTCAATCTCTTACCTGGAAGTCAAATTGCAACGTTTGTTTGAACCCTCCCGGGTATTTAGGATAGGATAGCTCACGTGCTCTTCTTTGAGCAATTGTTATCTGGCTCCTATTGGAAATAGAGGACCCCTTAGGTTGGTAGCTTGCAGAAATTAAATTACCATTCTCGTCAACTGATATATCAAGCATCACTTTACCGCTTTCCTTAAAATCATCCTGGAAGTTTTTAGTTGGTATGCTCACCGTTCGAACACTACCTATTCTCCTTGGAGTACCTGTATAACTTGTTCCTGTTGGGCTTCCGCCAATTCTTCCCTGGTCACCAGTACCACCAGCAATGCCTTCATTGCTTCCCGGTTTGTACGAATCGGCACCATTGCCCCCATTACCATTTCCTCCTCTTACCTGGCCCATCACGGCTCTTGGCCTTGGAACAGGAGGCGCTGTCACAGTTTGAGGTGCAGTGTTGGTTTTAGCAGCTTTGCTTTCAGCATTGATCTTGGTAGCATCAGGTTTTGCTACAGTAGGTTTAATTATTGGTGGAGCATCGGGATGTGTTTCATTTGCTTCTACATCTCTGACGCTTTCTTCTGCTGATTGAACCGGTTGCGGGGGGACATATGCTGTTTGTTCAGCAGGTGCAGGATTACCGGGCAGTTGTGGCTGATCAGTACCTAAACCCTGGTCTCCACTTCCAAGGTTCACTTCAATATATTCTTCTTTAGGAGGTTGTGCCTGCACCTGTATAGTCATTTTGACAAGCGTGAAGATCAAAAACAGGGTAGCAGTAATACCCAATGTATAAGCCGCCGCCTTGAAATTCTTCTGCCTTTCAAAATCAGCAGGTACAGTTAAATAATTACTCATAGGAAAACCTTAGATCCGTTAGACTAACAAACGATCCGAAAGTTAGAAAAATTGCAAGGGAATTCTATGTGAAAGGTTGAGTTTTTAACAAATATCCTGAAAGTATGTAGTCTAAATGAGATTACGGATGGCTACCTGATCATAGTTTCATGGGATTTAGGATAAAGTTACCATAGGGTTTGTATGGAGTTAGAACGGCTTTACAACGGCTTTACCCCATGCAAACTCCGTTCAAATCCTATGCAATCTCAATAGCAACTGTATTTGAAATCGGTATGAATATTTAAGGTATTCTAGAAAAGGATTACAAATTGCTTATCGGTGTGCAAAGTCCAGCTTATAATCTCCTTTAATTCTTTCCATTGGCGGATTGTAATAGCCAAACTTCAGTTGAGGAAACTCTTCTCTTATAAGTTCCAATAGTTGTTTTACACCCAGGATTTCACCTGTATCTCCAATACCTAATTTACTCAAATACCAATCGGGATCGATGTTGAAATTTCTCCATTGGATCATCTGCAGGTCAGTATCAATAATGAGCTTCCTTAAAGCTTCATATTCTTCAACAGAATCGGTTATACCGGGGAATACAAAATAGTTAATTGAAGTCCATCCCCCATAACTGCGGACCACTTTTAAACTTTCAATAATGTCTTCAAAGACATAATTATTAGGCCTGTAGTAAGGAGTGTAAATTTCTCTCCGGGCTGAATTTGTACTTACCCTGATGCTGTCCAAACCTGCCTCACATAACGCTTTAACAGCATCTGGTTTGGACCCATTTGTATTTATATTTATGCTGCCTTTACTTGTATGTTTCCTGATCTCGATAATAGCTTCTCTGATGGTATCCCACATTAGCAAAGGTTCTCCTTCGCAACCCTGGCCAAAACTTACAATAGGAAAAGGAGCTGTTTCGAGGTGTGGTACAGTATACTCTACTATCTCTTCAGCTGTAGGTCTGAATGTCAGCCTGTCCTGGGTAGCTACTATTTGTTCCTCTTCGGGTTGAAATGAAATGCAGCCGATGCAATTGGCATTACATGCAGGGGAAGAGGGTATCGGGCATTCCCATCTACCTATAAAGAAATTTCTTGCAGCCGGGCAATGATAGGTCAGCGCGCAATTATTCGCCAGGTGGGAAACTAAACGGTTTTGGGGATAGATGTTAAGAAGGTGCTTTACACCATCTTTTACACTCGACTCATTAAAACCCGAGCATTCCTGCCTTATGTCCTCTTCAATCCGTATGGCAGGTACATAGAACTTATCATCATACCACCCGGCTGCTGTGTAACAAAACAGCGGTAAGGTTGGCGCATCAGCATTTGTTTCATAAGCTGCTAAATATAAGCCTGTGTGAGCTGGAGGAATAAATGCAGCCACAGCCCAACCCTTATCACAAAGGCGCATTTCTCCCGTCTTTACATCTATGCCGATACCTTTTCTTCCGGGCAATTCATACAACTGTCCTCCTTCAGGAAGTAATATCCATTCATCTGCAGGTATTGGCAGCGCATCCCAGCCACTTCTCCCTGTCACATACAAGGAGGTGTCTTCAAAAATATTTCCTTTTCCATCTGAGTACAGCAAAAATGGAGACATAATAACCTATTTAATTATTAGCTGGTAAATAGCCGGAGATTACACTTTATCCTTTACTTCTTTAACTTCCTCTTTACCCTCAAGTTTCTCTTTACAAAAAGCGTTCATTTTTGCAAGTTCCAGTTCTGATAAAGTTTGCATTACCTGGAACTGCAGGTACTTTTCATTCCGGTTGAATATAGTTACAAAATCATGGCGGATGATAACATCGCTCAGTTTATGCCACTCAACAAGCTGATCTTTATAATATGTAGGAATGATTATCCCGGCGTCAGACAGTAAAATAATGGTGTCTTTATAAATGTGTCGTTCCGATACCAATAAGATTAAAGAAAGAAAAGCCCAGAGAAATAAACCATAATAATCCAGTGGCTTACCTACTCTCAACATAGCAAATCCAAAGATCGTAAACGTAACTACTTGTAGAATACGTATCCACTGATTGAAATTACCAGAGTAATCAAACCGCTTCCTGAAAAATCCATAGTATAATGATAAGCCTGCTACTATTAACAATGGTATAATTGGAAAAATGGAAGAATAATTCCCGTATTGATAAAAATCGAAGGCTTTTAAAACAAGGAAGAATCCAAGGATTATATGCAAAAGCCCGGCATTTCTCCTTTTAGTTTCAATGGATTCTATTTTTACTGCTATGTTGTACATTTTATACAGGATTGCTGGAAACCATCATATTGCAAAGTTTAAATAAAACACGCGCACCTACGTTAGCATCCCAACCTGTTTCGCTCGTACTTACTTCACTTAGGTCAAAACCAATGATTTGTTTACCGGCTTTTCTGATTTTCTCAAAGATGTAAAAAACTTCTTCGGTTTCAAAGCCTCCCTGGACAGGAGTCCCTGTATTTGGGCAAAGTTTTGGATCGAGTCCATCGATATCAAAGCTGATATACACCTTTTCTGGTAATTGGTCTACGATTTCTTCTGTTATATCCCTAAAAGTTTCTCCTTCAAACTGGCGTACTCTTATTTCCTTATCAAAATAACTCCTTACCCTATTTGAATTCTGATGAATGTATTCATGCTCTCCATATGAATAATCCCTGATGCCCACCTGGACTAATTTCTTCACCTGGGGAATCTCCTTCAGGGCATTAAACATTATACTCGCATGTGAATATACAAAACCTTCATAGCCTTCTCTCAGGTCACAATGAGCATCAATTTGAATGATCCCGAAGTCACCATATTTTTCAGCAATAGCCTTCATGTAGCCGAGTGGTGTACTATGGTCACCCCCGAGGATTCCGACTAATTTATTATTATCCAACAGGCTTTTTGTTTGTTGATAAACCCAGTTATTCAGAAAGTACCCACCTTCATTTACCTCTTTCATTGCCTTCCTCATAAACTGGTTATTATCTACAATTTCCCCTTTGGAGATATAATCGATGTAGAGTTCTGCTTCCTTTCTGAGGTAATCACTCTTTAGGAGTATCTTTTTATCAGGTTCTTTCATGAAAAACCCTTCCTTCCAGCCATCATGAATCTCCGTATCAAACAGATCGATTTGTAAACTAGCCTTCATGATCTGTTCTGCCGAACGGGCTGTACCTGAGCCATAGCTTACGGTAACTTCCCAGGGAACGGGTAAGATAACCACTCTAGCATCTTGTTCAGAAAAGGGCAAGCCGAAAACATTATAATTAGGGTTGCCCGCGCTGTTCGGATCAAAGTTCGATAGATCAACCATAGTTTAATAAAGCTGTGCAAGTTACCTACGAATATTAAGGCAGCAAAATCAGCGTAAACAGGGGTAATTATAGTTTTGTGAAAACTTATTTAACAACTTAAAATCAGATGTTAACTGTTAACCTGTTGACCGAAATTGCTCTACCTTTGGACTATTCCTTTCGTATGAAGAAAATCCATATTGCTCTACTAATCTTGGTAATTGCCGGCATTGTCGGTATGTCTTTCTTTATTAAAGATCTGACAACCCAGGAGACATTTGCTACCGCACAGGAAAAGGGGGGAAAATTCGTAGTTGTGAAAGTGAAACTAGATAAGAACACACCTGTACAGTACGACCCGGTAAAGAATCCGAATCTTACTGTATTCTATGCTTTGGATGGCGATGGTAAAAGAACTAAGGTAGTTTATAACAATGCCAAGATCCAGGATATGGAAAGATCAGAAGGAATGGATTTGAATGGATATATGAGAGATGGTTATTTTCAATGTAATAAGATCCAGACGAAATGTCCATCAAAGTATAAAGATGATATGAAAGCAGCACAGAAAAATCTGTCTTCCGCTTCTACGACAACCAATCAATACTAACACGGATGAACTATATAGGAGAGCAATTATTTCCCGGGCATGCCGGGCACCTTTTTATTATTCTGTCGTTAATTGCTTCACTCGCTGCTACAGCGAGTTATTTTTTTAGTGTCCAGTCCAAAGATGCTGATCAAAAGAAACAATGGAAGTATTTAGGTAGGCTTTTCTTCTTTACCGAAGTACTATCGGTGCTTTTTGTCTTTGGAATTCTATTTTACATAATCAATAATCATCTTTTTGAGTACAAGTATGCATGGCAACACAGTAGCCGCTCACTGGAGACAAAATATCTTCTTAGCTGCTTTTGGGAAGGGCAGGAGGGTAGCTTTCTCTTATGGAGCGTGTGGCACTGTATTCTTGGATTGATACTGATTTGGAAAAATAAAGAATGGGAAGCTCCGGTAATGGCGGTTCTTTCATTCGCACAAGTGATACTGGCAACTATGTTGGCGGGCATCGACCTTGGAAGTATTCAAATAGGGAGCAATCCTTTCCTCTTGTTGCGGAACTCCGGTGTACTCGATAATGCGCCTGCCTTCCACGACATGACCGGTGCTGTAAGACAGGATTATCGTACTTTAATTACTGACGGGAATGACTTAAATCCATTACTGCAGAATTACTGGATGGTCATTCACCCTCCTGTGCTGTTCCTCGGCTTTGCCTCTACTGTTGTTCCTTTTGCTTTTTCGATTGCAGGTCTATGGACAAAGAAATATACTGAGTGGACGAAACCTGCTCTCCCATGGGCACTTTTTTCAGCAGGAGTTCTTGGCCTTGGGATTATGATGGGAGCTGCCTGGGCGTATGAATCATTAAATTTTGGAGGTTACTGGGCGTGGGACCCGGTTGAAAATGCTTCTCTTGTACCCTGGCTGGTGTTAGTTGCCGGGATACATACATTGGTAATTTATAAACATACCGGCAATGCTTTAAGAAGTACCAATATATTTTTCATTCTTTGTTTCTTATTGGTTCTTTATTCCACTTACCTAACCAGGAGCGGAGATCTGCAGGATACTTCTGTTCATGCTTTTACAGGTGAAGGGATTGCCAAATGGCATTTACGTTTATTCCTGCTCATATTCTTAATACCAGCCGGATGGCTGTTCATCAAGAGGTATAAAGAAGTACCGTATATAGCAAAAGAAGAAGAAACTTCTTCAAGGGAATTTTGGATGTTCATTGGAGCTATTGTGATCTTTCTTTCTTCAGTATTGATCATCGCCATGACCTCCATTCCAGTATTCAATAAAGTAGCAGCATTGTTTACCTCAAAAGATAAATTGTTTACGCCAATTGCGGTAGGAGAAGAGGCTGCTTTTGCCTATAACCGGATACAAATATTCGTTGCTATTATTATTGGCTCATTGTCGGGATTTGGAATGTACTTAAGGTATAAAGCTACATCACAGCAGTTCTTCAAGAAATTATTATGGCCGGCCATCATTGCCATGATTGCCAGTGCATTAATCCTTGCCTTTGGTAATATAGAGTACAGGGAACATGGGATGGGGTACCTGGGAGCGATATGGTTTGCAATAGTTGCAGCTGTTTTCTCGGTAATTGCTAATGGTAGTTACATCTGGAATGGATTCAGAGGTAAATTAAAGAGATCAGGTGGTTCTATAGCACACGTCGGATTCGCATTAATGTTGTTGGGAATCCTTATTTCTTCCTCCAAAAAGGAAGTGCTTTCCTATAATACAAGTGGCATCTTTCTGAACTTTGGAGAACAGAGTAAAGAAAAACCCGGTGAAAACCTGACTCTTGTAGAAGGTGTTCGAACTGACATGGGGAAATATTGGGTTACCTATCAAAGTGATTCAGCACATCCAAAAAAGCCTCTTTGGTTTTATAAGTTGGATTTCCGTTCAAAAGATGGTAAGCAGGCTTTTGAGCTACATCCTAATGCCTTCGTTAATTACAAAGGCAATATGGGCTTAATGGCTAATCCCGATGCGAAACACTATCTTACTTACGATATATTCACTTACATTACTTCTTTACCTGATCCTTCAAAGAATACAGACACTACTTCGTTTAAAACACAATCGGTAAATGTAGGAGATACAATATTCTATTCAAAAGGTTACCTGGTTGTACAGGATGTTTCTTCTTACCGGAACATACCAAATGTACCATTAGGGCCAAACGACAGTGCTTCAGTAGCTACTATTAAGGTAATGGCTAAAACAGGATCTATCTATACCAGTCGTCCAGTTTTACTTACGAAGGGCGGCACCGGGTATGTACAACCAGATACATTAACAGCTGAAAGCCTTGTGCTTCAACTTGAAAAAGTTGATGGTAGGAAAGCAGACATCGGCATAAAGGAATCGGATGCCCTTATGAAGTATGTCACATTAAAGGCTTATAAGTTTCCTTTCATTATTATTCTCTGGTTAGGTACCATAATCATGGTGTTTGGATTTATGATTAGTATGCTGTGGCGCAGAGAAGTTAACCTTCTGAAACACGTGAAACTTTAGAATTTTGTAAACAGCTTTTTTCTTTACTTCATACTCTGTTTCTTAAGAGCTGAGAACCGTTGAATATGCGCGTCCCCACCGTTATAATTGTCTTACTTTTTCTCTGTGGTTTTGCTGCATCCACCAATGCTCAATCCAGTCCTGCGGATTCTATTATGAATAACGCTGCAGCTCATTGGGGCCCAAACGATACCATTATTGTTCCTGCAATTGTATATAATGGGGAGCTATTACCGTATAGCGAACTCCCGATGGTTTATATTTCTAAGCTACCACCTGATAAACTCGCGAAGGTGATCGCAGCTTATAACAGGTTGAGAAATGCAGTATACGTTACATATCCATATGCCAAACAGGCGGGCGTAGTAATCAATGATGTAAATGCACATCTTGTAATGGTGGACAGCAGGGGAGATAGGAGAACTTATATAAAAACACGTGAAAAGGATCTCAAAAAGGAATTTTCAGATCCGCTGTCGAATTTATCTGTATACCAGGGTAAGGTTCTGATGAAACTTATTAATCGCCAGACAAGTAACAACTGCTATGATATTATTAAAGAGTATAGAGGCGGTTTAACAGCACGGCTTTACCAAACAGTTGCTTTCTTTTTTGGCTCCAGTTTGAAGCAACCATATGATTATATTCATGACCCTGTGGATCGCCAGATTGAAAGCATTGTGCAGGAAATAAATGGAGCGTGGTACAATAACCCATATAAGCCTGGCTATTATATTACTCCAGTTCCTACAAAGTAATCATCCTGTAAATCGAAAGCAATTTTTGTTATTCCTTTATTGAACCAGGGATTTATGTATTATTATATAGCTAATGATAATAAGTAACAGTATAAGTATTATCATTATAAAGAACCAGGAATCAAGTTGAAGAGGTCTTCTTTCCCTCCACCTGTTGTTTTTTGCTGTTTTCTTTTTAAGATCCCTGTTCAGTTGTTCCAGTACAATACTGATCTTTTGTTTGTCCTTTATTTTCTCTAAACCTTCAACCGCATCAGCTTCAAATTCATCTTCAACCAACAGTTTTTCTACTTCATGTTGTTTTTCAACTGAAAGCTTGCCTTGTAAATACAGCAGTAATGTTTCCTGGTCTATCTCAGGATTTAAATTAGATAATATGTCTTTCAAATTATCATCCATTTCCTCTGCTGTTTGATTGATGTAGTTTTTTATCAAGTAATAACTTCAAATTTCTTTTTCCATTCTGGATATAGCTTTTAACCTGCATCAGCGAATAACCTGTTTTTTCACTGATCTGTTGATATGTATACTTCTTCAGGTAAAACAAAATTACGCACTGCCTCTGCTCTTCGTTCAACTCATTTATAGCTTCTTCCAGCTTTTCATAGGTGTGTTCATTTTCCTCGTGTTCTTTTGAAGGAGCTTCGACGTACATAGTGTAATTATCCTTTAATTCCTTCATCTCCTTTAAAGATCGGTCCCTGAGTTTCATGAGGCAATGGTTTTTGGCAACCATATAAAGCCAGGATTTGAAGTAATCAATTTTATACTTGGATACTTCTGTAAGGACTTTTAAAAATATCTGTTGAACAGAATCCTGTGCCGCATGTTCGTCTTTCATGTACTTCATGCAAACACCATAAAGTAACAGTGTATACCGCTCGAGTAATATGCCAATCCAATGCTGATTCCTGTCAGAATAATACCTGTCTAACAGCTCGGCATCACTTAAATGATCATAACGATTGGTTGCCAAAGTATCTGTTCAGTTTTAAATGAGATGCAAACAATGCAAATTTGCACAACAATCTTTGTAAATAATGACTAAAGCAATAAATCTTCTCCCTGTAATCCCGATGAGGAAGGAACCTGCGCATAGAAGTGAAATGGTAAGCCAGCTATTATTTGGTGAATTTGTTGAAATGTTAGCGGAAGAAAACGGCTTTCTTAATGTAAAATGCATTTATGATTCTTATGAGGGTTGGGTTCAGGCTAACCAGCTGACAAGCTGTAATAGTGTTGCAGACACTTCTCTATACACAAAAAATTGGATGCAGGTTGTCGAAGTGAATAAATCTCCTGTACATATTCCCATGTGTTCACCAGTTTACAGAAGTCCGGAGACAGTTGCTCCTGCTGGTTTTACAATTTCTTATGGGAATAGCATCATGCAGTTATACAATACAGACGAAATGGCTTTTACCGAATCAAACCTGGTTAGTGTTGCGTCCAATTTCCTGAATACTCCTTATCTGTGGGGAGGAAAGTCAGTTTTCGGTATTGACTGCAGTGGTTTTGTCCAGCAGGTGTTTAAGCTCCTTAATAGACGTCTCCTTCGGGATGCTTATCTCCAGGTTACCCAGGGAGTGGCCGTTAATTCCCTGGAGGAAGCACAGGCAGGTGATCTTGCTTTTTTTCATAATGATGCCGGAAAGATTACCCATGTAGGTATTATTCTCAGTGAAAATAAAATCATTCATGCATCAGGAAAGGTGAGAATTGATCTGATTAGTAAAGAAGGTATTACGAATGATTTAGGAATACTCACTCATAATTTGAATTCAATCAGAACATATTTTTAATGGCTCTTCCTATTACTGCATCCCATCCCATCATTTTTAAAGCGGTATAGAATAAAAGAATGGCGAAAATCCTTTTAAGTATCACTTCCGAAAGAGATAGAGCTAACTTACTCCCAAGGAAGCCTCCTAAAACAAAAGCGATCGCCATTATACCTACGACCTTAACATCGATATAGCCTTTATTGTAATAGTTCAACACAGCAAGAATGCCTGTAGGTAATAAGAGGAGGCCTAACGAAGTGCCTGCAGCAGCATGTTGTGAAAAGCCAAGGAAATATACTAATGCCGGAACTACAATTATTCCACCTCCAACTCCAACCATTCCGCTTAACATGCCTGCGAATAAACCTATTATAATCAGGAGCACAAAGATTTGCGTAGTCATTTTCAAAGGTTTTCTTTCCATTTATCTTGGAAACTTTTGTTTGTACAGGGAAATACTATCATTAATAATGTGGTAAGCTTCGTCTTTATCCTGGAAATCCTCAATATAAACCTCTTTATTTTCAAGCACCTTGTACTGCTCAAAGTAGTTTCTAAGCTCACTAATGAAATGCTTGGGCAACTCAGATATGGAGGATATATGGTTTACTGAAGGATCCATTGTTGCTACTGAAACAATTTTATCATCATGTTCACCATTGTCGATCATTTGCATGTTCCCTATAACCGTTGCTTCTACAAGACAAACCGGGTGAATATCCTGGGAGCAAAGCACCAGGATGTCCAGTGGATCTCCATCTAGTCCTAAAGTCTGTGGTATGAAACCATAGTTAATCGGATAATGGAAAGATGAATGGATTACCCGGTCAAGTTTCAGGAGACCAGTTACTTTATCTACTTCGTATTTTGACCTGGAACCCTGTGGTATCTCAATAATTGCATTTACGATTTCAGGTGCCTTGTTCCCTGTGGATGCACCGTGCCATGGATGTAATACCCTGTTCATGTTTCTAAATAGTTAAGTTCTTAAATCGATAATTCCTTCCTGACAGGAGGCTCTTTTTCCAATTGGACAGGAGAGATGAATGGCAAATCTCCTTCAATTCTTTATATCTCCTGTAAACAGCCACTGATTAATCCGGTTTACAATTATTTTATTGGTGTAGTGTCCTTACCGGCAAAAGAATATTTAAAATCCACCAGCCATTTACCACCGATACGAACTACTTTAAGTGAATCCAGCTTGTTTTTGTAGGAATTGGAATACATTATCACAGATGTGCTATCATTTATGGTTCTTGTATCAGGTATCCTGATTGAAGATTCCTTGTAACCTCTCTTATCATCACGGCTCATGTGATTGCGGTAGTTGTCCCCAAATGTATTCAGTAACTGGGTATTTAATGAATCGGGTACAATGTATTGCTTTGCCTTTACATAGTCACCATCGAGAGCAGAGCGGATGAAATTACGGGCAGCATCCACATCATTTTCAGAAGTGGTTGATTCATCAGTTCTGTTATTACAAGCTGCTAATATGAAAAGGAGTAATAAGGGTGATAGCCAGTGCTTCATTTCTGCAAAGTAATAGAATAATACACAGAATCCATTTTCATGTGATTTTCTACATTAATACCCGTAAACAAAAAAGTGCCTTCATGTGAAGACACTTTATATTGTGATTTAATGGGATTTATTTAATCTCTTTCCTTATCGTAATATCTTCTTTCTTTTCTCTCTTTCTTTTCTGTTTCTTCCAGTTCCTGTTCTCTTTGATGTTCTTTATCATAAGCTTTTAGGATTGCTTTAACCAGCTTATGCCTAACAACATCTTCCTCATCCAGTTCTATATATCCTATTCCTTCGATATTTCGTAAAATCTTACTTGCTTTTGCCAATCCACTTTTTTGGTGACGCGGTAAATCCACCTGAGTAAGGTCACCGGTAATGATAGCTTTGGCATTGGCACCGATCCTTGTAAGAAACATCTTAATCTGGAGATCTGTTGCGTTTTGCGCTTCATCGAGGATAATAAAACAATTATCAAGTGTTCTACCACGCATGTAAGCCAAAGGAGCAATTTCAATGGTGCGGGTAGTCATATAATATCCTAATTTATCTGCCGGGATCATATCGTCTAACGCATCATATAAAGGACGCAGGTAAGGATCAATCTTTTCCTTTAGGTCCCCAGGTAAAAATCCAAGGCTTTCGCCAGCTTCCACAGCAGGCCGCGTCAGTATGATCTTTTTAACTGCTTTGTTCTTCAATGCTCTTACTGCCATAGCCACAGCGGTATATGTTTTACCTGTACCTGCAGGACCAATAGCAAATACGATATCATTTTTTTCTGATGAAGAAACCAAGCGTTTTTGATTAGCGGTTCTTGCCCTTACCGTCTTACCATTTGGACCGAATACAAGAATGTCATTAGGATTCCGATCAATAAAATGGTCGACCGTTTCGGCATCATCGCCGCCAAGTATTTGTTCAAAATAATTTTCGCTCATGTGACCATTTCTTTCTAAGTACTGGACTATGAGATCGATCTTCTCTTTTGCTCCATCCACTTGTTCGGGTGCTCCACTCAACTTCAACTGGGTTCCGCGGGAAAGGATTTTCAATAATGGGAACTTCTTCTTTAAAATGTCAAGCTTTCCGTTATTCACTCCAAAAAACTCAATAGGGTTAACGGTTTCTAAGTTAATTATTGTGTCTCTCAAATTCAATTCGTGTTTTTCGTTAACTAATCCCGGTTTACACCGGATTGTCTGTATAATAAACGATTCAATACAAGATAGATAAAAGAACTTACAATTTCCAATCGTTACTTATACACATATGTGTATTAAAAAACTATGCCTAAATTATGAGGTTGTTAGTTAATGTTCAGGTGTTTACAGCCTACAATATTCCTTAATGAGAATTAAGCAGGTAATCCTTCAAAGCCTTGTTATCTGCCTGTATTTTAATAGATTGTTTTTTCTTTTTTACCAGGTCTTGAATAGCTTCCGGCAATTCAATCTTTTCATGTAAAACATCTTCGACAACATCAAAGAATTTTATGGGGTGAGCAGTACCCAGGAAGTAACCTTTTACACCTGTATGTTGTTCCAGGTATCGGTGGAGGCACAGGTAGGCCACTGCCCCATGGGGATCAAGAGTATACTCGAAATCGTCACTTACTTTCTTCATTACTCTTTTCGTTTCTTCATCGGTGATAGTATAGCTTTCCAATACCTTTTGCAGTTCAGGAATATTATGGCCAAACAGCTGAAGAATTCTAATGAAATTACTAGGATCACCAACATCCATTGCATTTGAGATCGTATGTACCGTTTCCTGTGCCTTGTATTTGCCAGTACGGAAAAAGTTAGGTACAACATCATTGGCATTACATGCCGCTATGAATTTAGCGGCCGGTAATCCAGATGAATAAGCTAACAATCCTGCACAGATATTTCCGAAGTTTCCACTTGGCACTGATATGACAGGTGGTTGCAGCTTATCTTCCCACTGCTGATAAGCAAAGAAATAATAAAATTGTTGCGGCAACCATCTTGCTACATTGATTGAATTAGCTGAGGTAAGGAACAGATGCTTTGTTATGTTCTCGTCCGCGAATGCCGATTTCACCATTCTCTGGCAATCATCAAAAGTGCCATTCACTTCAAGAGCTGTAACATTTCCTCCGAGGGTAGTTAATTGTAACTCCTGGACATTACTAACTTTTCCGGAGGGATAAAGGATGATTACATCTACACCCTCCACGTTAAAAAAGCCGTTAGCAACTGCGCCGCCGGTGTCACCTGAGGTGGCTACCAACACTGTAACTTTCTTATTAAAACCCCTCACAAAGTATCCCAGGCAGCGGCTCATGAATCGGGCACCTACATCTTTGAATGCCAGGGTAGGTCCATGGAATAATTCCAGGCAGGAAATCTTTTCATTCACCTGTACCAGGGGTATTTCAAAATCAATAGTTTCTCTTACGATACGTTCCAGATCTTCCTTCGGTATGGTATCAGCTACATAAGGCCTGATAACCTCTAGTGCGACTTCCTCACGCGAATACCTGTTTATATTTTGAATAAAACCTTCTTTAAGTTTTGGTATGTATTCAGGAAAATACAATCCCTTGTCGGGTGCCTGGCCTTGTATAGTTGCTTCCCTGAAACTAACCCTTTGGGATTGGGAATTAGTGGAATAATATTGCATTTACTACTATTAAATTAATCAATTACCGATGCGCCTGTTTTGCTAATAGTGCTTACATATTGCCGGTTATCAATACCTAGCCTGTCGTAAATTTCTTTCATCACCAGAGCTACTGCCCCGGCAGTTTGTTCATCTCGGCTTAACATGAATATAGAAGGTCCTGATCCTGAGATTCCTCCTCCCAAAGCACCTGCTTCTTTACACCTTTTCTTTACTTCATCAAAGCCGGGTATCAGGATACTTCTTAAAGGCTCAATAATTACATCCTCCAATGAACGGCCAATAAGATCATAATCATCTTTCATGAATCCTGCAACCAGGCCTGCGATATTGCCCCATTGTTTGATCGCGTCTTTCAGCTGCACTTCTTTCCGCAGTATTTGCCTCGCATCTGCGGTTTTGACTTCTATCTGCGGATGAACAATTGTTACATATAACCCAGGTGTTGCAATGGAAACAATGTCTAAGGGAAAAATAGAGCGAATGAGTGTTATACCTCCAAAGATGCATGGAGCTACATTATCAGCATGCTTTACTCCACTGGCTACTTTTTCACCAAACATTGCAAACCGAACTAAATCTTGTTTTGAAAACCTGTTATCAAGGAGGTGATTAGCTGCGACAACCGCTCCGGCGGCACTGGCAGCACTGGAACCAACACCACTTCCCGGTTTGATATTTTTGTGAATCAGCACATCAAAACCAATATTTCCAGCTACTTCGTTCAACATTTCTAACAGCGGTGCACCTGCGGTATTTTGTGCCGGATCAGTAGGCAGGGGATAACCATCACTACTCTGGATGATTACCTTTTTTTCATCCAGCAAAGTCACCTCCATTATGTCATATGGTTCATGAACACAAAGACCCAATACATCAAATCCACAAACCAGGTTGGCCACAGTGGCGGGTGCTTTGATTTTTACTGTTTTCATACAATAATTTTATGCTCTACCTGCACGAATAATATCTGCAAACACGCCAGATGCTGTTACTTCAGCGCCGGCACCAGCTCCTTTTACTACCATCGGTTGATCTTTATACCTGTTGGTGTAAAAGAGCACAATATTGTCTTTACCATACAGGTGATAAAAATCGTGTTTAGGATCAATATGTTGAAGTCCGACAGAAGCTTTTCCATCCTGGTATTTAGCAACAAATTTCAGGATCTTGCCATCGCCGGCTGCCTCCTGATATAACTTCTTAAAATGAGTTTCCTGCTTTTCCATTTCCTTATAAAAATCCTGAACTGACCCTTCCATACAGGAAGGAGGCATAAATGAAATGTTACTGATATCATCCATTTCAATTTCTTCCCCGGCTTCTCTTGCAAGAATGAGTATTTTGCGCATTACATCTTTCCCACTGAGATCAAGCCTGGGATCTGGTTCAGTGTAACCCTCTTCCTGTGCCTGGCGCACTACTTCAGCAAAGCTCTTCTCACCATTATAATTATTAAATACAAAGTTCAACGTGCCACTAAGCACCGCCTGCATTTCTGTTACCTGGTCACCGCTTCTTACAAGGTCATTCAATGTACCTATCACCGGTAATCCTGCTCCTACATTAGTCTCAAAGAAGAAGGAAGCATTATGGTCTGTTGCCAGGTCTTTTAATAATTTGTAATTGTTATAGGAGGATGAAGCTGCAATCTTGTTACACGCTACCACAGATATACTTTTGGAGAATAAATCTATATAGCTATTTGCTATAGTCTCACTTGCTGTTACATCAACAAAAACAGAATTGCGCAGATTTTTTTTGTTTATCCTTTCTATAAACAAAGCCAAATTCATTTCTTCCGCTTCTTCCATCTTTTCTTCAAAAGACGCCAGGTCCATACCTCCGTCTTTAAAGAGCATCTTTCTGCTATTAGCGATGCCTATAACACGCACTTGTAGCTTCAGATTTTTAAGCAGGTAGTCCTGTTGTTGTTTTAATTGATTGATCAGTTTTTTACCCACATTACCAGTCCCAACAATAAACAGGTTTACCTGTTTGTAAACCACCTCAAAGAATTCTTCATGCAGTACGTTAATTGCTTTCTTAACATCAGCATTGTTGATTACTGCAGAAATATTCCGTTCAGATGAACCCTGTGCAATAGCTCTTATGTTTACACCATTGCGTCCTAAGGCACCGAACATTTTTCCACTGGTACCTGTGTGGTTCTTCATATTATCTCCCACAAGAGCCACAATGGCTAAATCTTTTTCAATAATAAGCGGATTTACCTGGCCTCTGCCAATTTCATAACTGAACGCATCATCCACTACTCTTTTTGCTTTTTTCGCTAACGTCTCTTCTACACCAACGCAAATAGAATGTTCTGATGAAGCCTGGGTGATCAATATAACATTCACCTGGTTAGCTGCAAGGGCTTCAAACAGTCTTTTTGAAAAGCCTGGAATACCTACCATGCCGCTTCCTTCCAGGCTTAATAAAGCAATATTATTAATGCTGGAAATACCTCTTATGGTTTCATTATTATTAACGGCTGATTCTATCAAGGTGCCATGTGCCTGCGGCTGAAATGTATTCTTAATGAGAACAGGAATGCCAAGCGCCATCAATGGCTGCAGGGTAGGAGGATAAATAACTTTAGCCCCAAAGTGCGACAGTTCCATTGCTTCCTGGTATGATATCCTTTCTGTGGCTTTTGCATTTACTACCAGCCTTGGATCAGCTGTCATCATGCCGGGAACATCTGACCATATCTGGACAACAGAAGCTTTCACAGCTGCTCCAATTATAGAAGCCGTATAGTCAGATCCTCCTCTTCCCAATGTGGTGGTATTTCCCTGTTCATCACAAGAAACAAATCCTGGCAGAACAAACACATTTTCATCGGAGGATGAAAAGTATTCAGCTATCAAATTATTAGTTACCGGGAAATTTACAGAAGCCTTAGTATAATTCGAATCCGTTTGAATAAGTTCACGCGAGTCCTTCCATTTATTCTTAATGTGTATGCAATTAAGATAAGCAGAGATGATCTGGGAGGAGAGGAGTTCTCCATAACTGGAAATCCGGTCTGTTGTTCTGTTAGAGATTTCACGAAGCAGGTAAATGCCATTACAGATGTCCTCAATTTCATTAAACTGCTGCATCACCTTGCTTAATAATCCACTTTGATTTGTTACGGGTAAAAGAGCCCTGGTCACATCCAGGTGCCGGTGTATGATTTCCTGCAGACGTTCCTTATAGGAAGGATCTCCCGAAGCTGCCAATGTACCGCATTCAATTAGTCCATCAGTGACTTTGCCGAGCGCTGAAACAATAACAATGGTTTTATCTTTTTTTATTTCTTCCTGTATGATGGAAGCAACTTGCTTTATAGTATCTGCTGTAGCGACGGAAGAACCGCCGAATTTTATAACCTGCATAATGAATTTAAGTTTAATTGAACCTGGAGAGTTGTTCTTGTCGTGGTAAAGCTTAGAAGCCCATTTGGCAATATGGTAAAGTACAACCCTTTCGGGTTGTTGTTGTAGTTGTTGTAGCGGTTAAAGTGCTATTAGAAAAATTTATATGTATTCTAAATTGTGCCATTAGTGCTTTCGGCCGGTAAGATAGGGAAGAAAATACATTCTTCAAAACTATTTTCCTTCAATAATACAAGGCATACTCAGAATTAATTGACGTTTCTATTGAAAATACAATTGTTTGGCAAGAGAATTAATTAATTCATCAAACATGAATCCCCCGGCGGCCTCCACTAGTGAGAGTATTTAAATAATACGCTGTTGATACGGAGTTGATATGCAGTTGACATGCAATTGAGACGCTGTTAACAGTGTATCAACTGCATGTCAACTGCGTGTCAACTGCATATCAACAGTATATCAGTCCCTTGGGAGAAGTATGCCGGGTTCAGTTAAATGCCCACGAATTCGGCTCCTGGTTACATATCAGCCAGATACCTTTCCTTTATTCTACTCCCGGATTATAGCCTGGGAGCCAGAACTCTGAAAATGTTTGAGACAGTCAGGAGATTTTTTTAATT
Organism: Candidatus Dadabacteria bacterium; assembly: GCA_050259715.1. Taxonomy (GTDB): domain Bacteria; phylum Bacteroidota; class Bacteroidia; order Chitinophagales; family Chitinophagaceae; genus Flavisolibacter. The sequence goes on along the minus strand of JBLNAY010000026.1, from coordinate 6,730 downwards.
CAATACCCAGAAGAAATTATCCTTATTAACTTTGATAAAAATTACTGTATGAGACATAGTTATCCTGTTGAATTTACATTGGATGACGGCATGCACGTAGTAGTTAAGAAAACAGGTGACCACGTGTTTGATTTTGCACTGGAACCTACAAAAGGCGACAGCCGTCACTTTTACATTAATGATGAGGAAGAGTTTACAGATCAAAAAGAAGCAGAACTCGATTTTGATCAGTTAAATGCAGTGAGGACCTTCTGGTTGTTGACAAGGGATCAGGATTAAGTAATGTAGTGAGCGAGTTACAACAGGAAGAATGACGCTACACATTTTCCGGGTATTACCCTCAACCGCTGAAAAGAGGTTTGAGTGGTGTTGCTTTGAGTTGTGTTTACAAACAAGATGTTCTATATAAAAAAAGTCCCGATTAAATCGGGACTTTGCTATTAAGGTAAGGTATACTTTATGGGAAAATTCCCAATTCAGCATAGCTGGTGCCCACTTTATTGATAGCAACCACGTAGGCTGCTGTGCGCATGTCAGGTATTTGTGGATTGCTCTTCCATACCTCCATGATTTCCCTGGTAGCAGTAACCATAGTTTCTTCGAGACCACTGTGAACCAGGTCTACTTCTTCAGGTCCGTGTTGTATAAATTGCCTTTCCCTCGGTGTCACCTGCCTGCTGGTGAGTTCTTCTATCTGGGAAAGAATATGCGTATTCATGTTTTCCTGGAAGCGTTTTTCCATACGTCCATAGCGTACGTGACTTAAATTTTTCAGCCATTCAAAATACGATACGGTAACTCCTCCTGCATTCAGGTACATATCAGGGATAACCAATGTGCCCTTAGTTACAAAAACTTCATCTGCTTCAGGTGTGAGTGGACCATTAGCTCCTTCACCAATGATCTTTGCCTTTACCCTTGGAGCATTTTCACCATTGATAACATTCTCCAATGCTGCAGGGATCAAGATGTCGCAATCGTATTCCAATGCATCGGAATTCTTTGTAAAGTTGTTACTGCCGGGGAAGTTCAGGATAGAGCCGGTTGATTTCCGGTGTTCGAAAACCTGGTCAACATCTAAACCTTCTTCGCTATAAATGGCACCTTCGTACTCTGCAAGGCCGATGATCTTTGCTCCTGCATTTTGGAAGTATTTTGCTGCATGGTAGCCCACGTTACCCAGCCCTTGCACAATAACGGTCTTACCTTCAATGCCGGTTGTCAAGCCAACTTTCTGCATTACCTCGGGCATGCTACACACCTCGCGAACACCAAAGAAAATACCGAGACCTGTAGCTTCTCTACGGCCGCGAACACCACCCTGGGAAACCGGTTTGCCAGTAACACATCCGGCAGCATCGATCTCTCCAGGTCTGAGGCTTTGATAAGTGTCTACTATCCAGGCCATTTCTCTTTCGCCAGTTCCGTAATCTGGTGCGGGTACATCAGTGCCGGGGCCGATATAATTTTTCTTTACTAATTCTGCTGTGTACCGGCGGGTGATCTTTTCCAGCTCATAAACGGAATACTTGCGTGGGCTGATTTTAATACCACCTTTACCACCACCGAAAGGAACATTTACAATAGCACATTTAAATGTCATTAAAGCGGCCAATGCCATTACTTCGTCCTGGTTTACTTCAGCGGCGAAACGGATACCTCCTTTACAAGGAGTTTTATGATGTGAGTGTTGTACTCTGTAAGCTTCGATAACTTCAATTCTGCCGTCATCCATACGTACGGGGAACTTCATTCGATAAACAGCATTACAGGCTTTGATCTGCTCTAAAATTCCCGGATCCCATTTGGTAAATTTTGCGGCTTTATCAAAGCTCTTTTCGACATCACCGAAAAAGCTGTATTCTGCATTTGTAGCCATGAGATTGATTTTTGTATTTACAATTTAGATTTTTCTAACCTGGAGATCTTTCTGTCTAACCTGATTAAATACAGTATGATTCCAATGAAGATTGTAATGATCACGGCCACAACCACATAAATCTTCCCGTTACTACGCATACGGTCAGCCATTTCTGTAGTTGAATTTTGTTGTGCAAAAACAGCGATGTTCAGTAATAGCAAGGGGAAGCAGGCAAGCAATCTTTTAATCATTAGAGTACAATATTTTTTCTTTCAATTTTCTGAGGCGCACTTTTAAACTGACGATCCAGACTCCCAACAATGCCCAACCAATAATTGCAGGATAAAAAACGATCCGCATATTGGCAGACAAATCTTTGAAGTTCAGAGCGGGATTACCTCCACTACCACCTTCGCCACCGGGATGGAGACTAGGCAGTAATCGTGGGATGATCCATATAGAAGGAAATAAGAAAGCAAAAGCAAAGATGTTATAAACAGCGCCGATCCGGGCCTTCTTATCAATGTCATTAATAGAATCGCGTAACACGAGGTAAGCGAAATAGATAAGCAAAGCGATAGCAGCGCCAATAAGTTTTGGCTCTTTAGCTATTTGAGAAAAGGATGCAGTGGCTTCCGAATTCGGATCAGCCCACGTATAGGACATCCATATGCTGCCGGTGGCATATCCAAGTATACCAAAGACGATTCCGACAATAGCATATTCACGGGAGAGGATATCATACTTTAAGTTGTTTGTACGCAAGTATTTTACCGCCTGCACAACCGAAGCTGTAAACAAGATCATCATGGTAAACCACATACAAACGTGGAAATAAAGATTTCGGATAGTTTCCTGTAACTGCGGCAGCCTGGGAACATTATTGAGTAACAACCCCGCAGTAAAGGTGTACAGAAGTAAGATGATGCACAGTATTTTCCACCACCACTTGTTCATATAAAAGCTGCAATCACAGCAAAAATTATTTTGCCTGCAAAAATAAGGGGAAATAAAGTATTCCTACATGAGGTAAATGAAGAATAGTAATAAAATGCTGCGAAATAAGACAGAGGTTTAAATCTCTAATCTTTCCATAGAAAAGGAAACAGGATAATAGCGAGGAGGATTACCAATACATCAGAAGTAACCAGGATTAGTATGTTGGCTAAAGGAATAGCAGTAGTTCCTTTGAACACAGTTCCTGATATCTTCATTAACATCATCAATTGCGGTATAATTATAGGAAACCCGAGGATTGCCATTATAGCTGCATTTTGCTGTGCCTTAGCAGCTATAGCAGCAAGGAAAGTAAATACCAGGCTTAAACTCCATCCACCCAACCAGACAATACCGAAAAAGACAGCCACTTTTTCCACAGGGAAACTAAGAAATAAGGAAAATAATAACATGCTGAGGGTACTCATAACGAGCATGAGCACTGAATTAAAAAGCAGTTTAGCGAGTACGAAATTCTGTGGACTTGTTATAGAGTGATAATAAAGCATCCGGCTCCTGCTTTCCTGTAAAAAGCTTTTCGCCACAGCATTTATACTAATAAACAATTGTATTATCCAAAATAGCCCAACCCAGGTGCGATTGTCAGGATTTTCAATCGCCATGTATAAAACAAAGATAGTGGCACCCACATAGAGCAACACACCATAAAAAGCATATTGTTGCCGTATTTCAAGCAACACATCTTTTTTAAATAACGTCCATATTTGTTTAGTCGATTGTGCCATCTAAAGAAAAGCATACCCTGCAACGTGGTTCGTAGGCGTTTTTTGCACCTAGCATAATTTGTTCCTCATTGGGTATAATCCGGTATGAATAATTAGCGATGTTACCACATTTAACACAGATTGCATGTAATTTGGTGACATAATCTGCTTTTGCCATCAGGAAAGGCATTTGCCCGAAAGGCTTACCCATAAAGTCCATATCCAGTCCTGCAACTATTACTCTTATACCTCTTGCAGCTAGTTCGTCGCATACATTAGCTATTTCATTATCAAAGAACTGGGCTTCATCTATTCCTACGACGTCAACATTTTGAGCCATCAACAGAAGTGTCTGCGAAGTGTCGATGGGAGTGGAATGGATAGCATTTTCGTCGTGAGACACTATCTTAACTTCATCATAGCGTACATCAATGGAGGGTTTGAAGATCTCAACTTTCAGGTTGGCAATTTTAGCTCTTTTAAGCCTTCTGATCAGTTCTTCCGTCTTCCCTGAAAACATCGATCCGCAAATCACTTCAATCCAACCTCTTTTCTCACCTCGCAGTAGTGGTTCAATAAACATTACAAATTATTTATAGCTTCTGTCGGCAATTTTACAAACTGTTAGTAATTTTAAGCACGACTTTTCGTTTAATGGTCTGATATCCGTTTCGGAAAAAACGAAAGTACTGATAAACCATGGATACAATCAATTACCTGGTTGATAAGTTATATCAACAAAAACAAGAAAACGCCTCTCCTGCCCATCTACTCTTCACTGTTCAACTTCTCCAGGCGGAATTGGTAAAACTTCAACAGCGAAATGGATCAATTGGCATCAGGAAGGTTTCTGTTACACTTCCGTCCAATTCCAATTTTGCAGAAGAAGTCGTAAGAGAAGCTTTTACCGAGAACAAAAAAGCTCCGGAGCCTTTTGGCCAAACCGTGAACACCATTGAGCAGCCCATAAAGCAGGAACCTATTCAGGAGGTGCAGAATGAACAAAGAGAATATTTTTTAAGAAAGCCGGTCCTGGAAGTAGAGCCTACTCCTGTAAAAGAAGAAATCAAAGAACCTGTAAAAACGCATAAAGTATATCAACCGGTTCTAAATCCTGCCTTTGATTTTGATACAGAAATTCAACCCTTAAACAGGTACGAGGAAAAGCAGGAATTTAAACCCATCAAGGAAAATTCCAACATTTCATCACAAAGAGCGAAAGAACTCCATGAGTTAATTGGCGTGCAACAGGAATCATTAAATGATCGCCTGAAAGAAGAAAAGACAGAATTGGCTCATGTTCTAAAGGCTACTCCTATTAAGGACCTAAAGAAAGCAATTGGTATAAATGAGCGGTTTACCCTTGTTAATGATCTGTTTAAAGGTGATGACCTTATGTATGAGAGAAGCATTAAGACTATAAATAACTTTCATATATTTTCTGAAGCCGAATACTGGATTAACCGTGAATTAAAAGTGCGTTTAGCCTGGGATGATGACAGTGAAACCGTTCAGCATTTCTATGAATTAGTAAGAAGGCGCTTTTCCTGAATAAACTGCAGAATCCTGGCTGTTGTACCAGTATTTTCCAGCACATAATTGCGGGAGTTTGAACTTACATTCTCCCTATAAGTTTTATTGCCTAGCAACTTTCTCATGATATCCTTTAGGTCGTCACTTGTATTTACTGTGAATGCTCCTTCCTTATAAAGGAGTTCTTTTGCTTCCCGGTATTTATGATAGTTTGGACCGAAAATCACTGGTTTGCCAAAAACAGCTGCTTCTAATATATTGTGAATACCATCTTTTGTATAGCCACCTCCAATAAAGCAAATGGTTCCATATTTATAAAGACGTGAAAGCATTCCTATTGAGTCGATTATTAAAACATCACTGGTTTCCTGCCAAACACTGACTTCTGTTTCGTTTTCACCTGCAACGACCGAATATCTTTGCGCATTTGGAAATTGCCTCTCTATTTTAATGATGTGATCTTCATTGATCTCATGAGGTGCAACTATCAATTTGAGTTCTGGAAACGAATCTTTAGCTGATGCCAGGATATCTTCATCACCGGGCCAGGTGCTTCCTGCCACCATGACTTCTTTATTACTTATAAACTGTTCTATGATCGGGAAAGTATAATTGTTTCTCTGTATCTCAAGTACCCTGTCAAATCTTGTATCTCCTCCTATACTTACATGATGAATATTTCTCCTTGTCAATAATGATAATGACTGTTCATCCTGTACGAAAATGTGCCTGAAAAGAAACAACATCTCAAAATAAAAGTTTCCATATCTTTTGAAGAAAAACTGGTCCGGCCTGAAAACAGCGGAGATCAGGAGAATAGGAATATGTCTGAATGCGGCGGCTGAAAGATGATGATACCAAAACTCATATTTAACAAAGACCACCAGGGAAGGCTGTACTATAGAAAGGAACTTTTGAGCATTCTCCCTTGTATCTAAGGGCAAATAGGAAACAATATATCCTGAGTTCTTCTTCACTGATTCGTAACCGGAAGGAGAAAAGAATGTTACCAGTATTTTATATGAGGGATAAACCTTCTGAAGTGAATCTATCACAGGTTTGCCTTGTTCAAACTCACCTATAGAGGAGCAATGAAACCATATAATCTTATCACCCTGAGAAATACTCTTCTCCAGGTCTGGAAATAAGTTTTCCCTACCCTTCATCCATTTTAGTGCCTTATTATTCCATTTGGAGGCTATCCTCAGGGACACGAAATAAAAAAAGATAAGTATGTTATAAATTATCAGCAAAGTGCTGCAAATCTAATATGATCTTTATCGTTTCCATATTTCACTATTTTTGCCCGCTTGTAAGCTCCGTTAACACAGGCATAGTATAAACTACAGCTCGCATTTATTTATCGATGGTGCTTTACATTTTAAACAATATTCCACATGCGTCCACTACAAATGGTTGATCTCAAGCAGCAGTACCAGAAAATTAAAAATGAAATCGATGACGCTGTTTTGAAGGTAATAGAAAGTGCAGCTTTTATTAATGGTCCACAGGTACAAAGTTTCGCTAAAGATTTAGGAGAATACCAGAACGTAAAACATGTTATTCCCTGTGCCAATGGCACCGATGCCTTGCAGATTGCATTAATGGCATTAGA
>JBLNAY010000025.1:0-11828 GCA_050259715.1 Candidatus Dadabacteria bacterium | reverse complement strand
CGATTGATGAAACAGTGCCCCAGGCACCCTGGGTAATTGTTATTTTTTTTGCATTATCAGTATACACCTGCTGAATATTACAGGTGGATTGATCCATTGTGTCAGTGTGCTTATTACAGGCAGCAAACAGCAAAATTGGAAGCAATAGGATATAAACTTGTCTCATCGCACCTGTTTATTCAATGACAAAGTTATACTGGAAAGCGTTGCTCCACCTCCCAGCAATCAATTGGAATAATTGAGAGGGACAGTATGGCCGGTGTTACTAAAGTATACTATTGGGTTTTAAATAACGTTTGCATAGGGTTTGTATGGAGTTCTGCAAACGTAACAGGAAAAACAGGGTCGGGATGGATTAATCAGTGCTGTTGTAAAAATCAATGATTTACCTATAGTACTCGAACTAAGTTCCTAAATCAGCTCAAAGAAACAGCCATAGTAATATCAAGAATTCCTCCTTCAGATTTGATATAAGTAGCCAGGAATCCTGTTTTTACAGCAATTTTCAATAAATACATCCGGCCATCTAAAGCACTGGAAAAGCCAATATTTACATAGCCGGATAAACTGACCGGGCAGGATGTAGTAGCTATCTCTGTGAAAGAAGTAGCAAACTGAACTGCCTGCCCGTGCTCTTCATTGGATTCGACATACGACAAAGTATCTATCTGAGAAGTATCGTCTTTACCTGTTCCGGGAAAACGAAGTTTGCTTTCGACCGACGTAATGATTGGTGTTCGTTTCATGATGTGATAATTTGAATTAAAAGAACCTTTTGATTAATACTATATGCAGATTTACTTCCGGCATGTATTAATGATTTAAAGATACCTGCGTCTCTTTGCGGTTCTTTATGACATCACATCTGTTTTATCCTGAGAGTTCTCAGGTTATAGGCTAATAAAAATCAGTTTTAAAGGCAAGGGAGAAAATAAGCAGTCTTAAGCGTGAAGTAAGAGAATCAGATTAATTTAGATTGAACGAAAAATGCGTCTTGGTGTGCTTATTCTTCGATGATTGGTTTTAAGTCCCGTTTAGAACCATTCTTAATCCAGAATTCAATAAGCTTCAACAGCCTTTCGGGTTCATAAGGTTTTACAATGTAGTCGTCAGCTCCGAGAGCAAGAGCTTCTGCCCTTTCCACTTTTTCTGACATTGATGTGGAGAAGATAAAAGGAATATTCCTGGTGCGTGAGGTATTAATCAGCAAGTTCAAAACTTCATGACCATCCATTTCGGGCATTAAAACATCACATATGATTAGATCGGGAAGCAGTTTATTAGCCATTTCAAAGCCAATTCTGCCGTTAGAAGCTGCAAGGGTTTTATATCCCTCCATCTGGAGAAACTCAATAAGATTGTCGAGAATTTCACTCGTATCGTCAATAACAAGGATGGTTTTCATTCAACTTGTCGGTAAGTACAATAAGAAAGTTACTGATTTTTATGAAATTGGATATTTTATCCTGAGTTTTTTTGAATAAATAAGGCGACAAGCTTTAGATTTTGTATTTAGCTTATTACTTCAACGGCAGAAAATAGCAGCTGAACCACTGATTAGAATCATACATCGATATGACAAATAACAAAATATGATTTGATCGTTCTCACGATATTTGACGGTCATCTTAACTTCTATGGAATCGCTAACGACTGCTCCTATCAAAGAAAGAAAGGTAAAAGGAAAGGTGGAAATTGAGATTGAAAAGTGCAAAGGCTGTGAACTATGCACAACCGCCTGCAAGGAAAATGCTCTTTCCCTTTCAGAAACTATCAACATTAAAGGCTACCGCTACATTATTGCTAACAATGATCTGTGCACGGGCTGCGTCAATTGTGCTCTTGTTTGTCCTGATGCAGTTATAAAAGTATATCGCACTAGTCCAAAGAAAAAAGCAGTGGACATTACTCCCCCTGATATCAGGCAACAACTGCAAAACTTAGTCAGTCCTTCATAAACATTCATTATGTCCGAAACAAAACTCATGAAGGGTAATGAAGCTTTAGCAGAAGCGGCAATCCTCGCCGGCTGCGATGCTTATTTCGGTTACCCAATTACTCCTCAATCAGAAGTACTCGAATACCTGGCTCGTGAGATGCCTAAGCATAACCGTTTGGTGTTGCAGGCCGAAAGCGAAGTAGCTTCTATAAATATGGTTTATGGAGCGGCCGGTGCCGGTTTTCGCACTATGACCTCTTCCTCCTCACCCGGTATTAGTTTGATGCAAGAGGGCATCTCCTATATGGCTAGTGCAGAATTACCATGCCTTATTGTGAATGTAAATCGTGCAGGTCCTGGATTAGGTACTATACAACCAGGGCAAGGGGACTATTTCCAGGCGGTAAAAGGAGGTGGTCACGGAGATTATAAATTGATTGTGCTGGCTCCTTCGTCTGTGCAGGAGATGGCTGATTTTGTATACCTGGGTTTTGATCTTGCTGACAAATACAGGAACCCGGTATTTATTCTAAGCGATGGCGCTATTGGACAGATGATGGAAAAGGTAGTATTTCCTGAATACACAAACCCGAATGTTGATAAATCCTCGTGGGCAACTACAGGTAAACCTGCAACCAGGGAGCGCAACTATATCACTTCACTGCACATTCAACCTGAGAAAATGGAAGAACAGAATATAAAGCTGCAGCAGAAGTTTCAGAAAATGAGAGAGAATGAAGTGAGGTTTGAAGAGTTTAACACTGAAGATGCCGAGTACTTGTTGGTTGCTTATGGCCTGTGTGCAAGATTATGCCAGAAAGCTATGGATGTGGCAAGAAATAAGGGTTTAAAAGTAGGATTGCTACGGCCAATTACGTTATTCCCATTCCCTTACAATCGGCTGCAACAATTAGCGGCTCAATTAAGATTGGTTCTTACGGTAGAACTCAATAGCGGGCAAATGGTTGAAGATGTAAGGCTGGGAATTAATGGAAAAGTTCCCGTGGAGTTTTTTGGAAGAATGGGTGGTATGGTGCCGACACCTGAAAGCATCGTAGAACATTTAGAAACATTAATATAATACAGCAATGCCAACCGAAGAATATATAGTTGATCCCGTAATCTCTTCACCATCTGTTGAAGATGAATATGAATTGGTATATCGTAAGCCTTCCACTTTGGTAGATGTCTCTATGCACTATTGTCCGGGTTGTGCTCATAGCACAGTACATAAACTGATAATGGAAGTTGTGGAAGAAATGAATATACAGGAACAAACAATTGGAGTGGCTCCTGTTGGTTGTTCAGTATTTGCTTATGACTATATGGATATTGATATGCAGGAAGCGGCACATGGACGAGCAGCAGCTGTGGCAACCGGTATCAAAAGGCTTATGCCTGATAAATACGTATTTACTTACCAGGGTGATGGAGACCTTGCAGCCATAGGTATAGGCGAAACCATCCATGCGGTTAATAGGGGTGAAAACATACTTATTGTATTTATTAATAATGCAGTATATGGAATGACGAGCGGGCAGATGGCTCCCACAACTCTCCCTGGCATGTGGAGTACCACAAGCCCAAATGGAAGGGATACTTCATTTCACGGTTACCCGATAAAAGTAGCTGAATTACTATCTAATTTACCAGGATCTTTTTATGTTACAAGACAAGCAGTGTACACTGCTAATGGAGTAAGAAGAGCTAAGAAGGCATTACAGAATGCTTTTAAATATCAGAAACTAAAGAAAGGAACTTGTATAGTTGAGATCATCGGTAATTGTCCCAGTAACTGGAAAATGACGCCAATCGAGTGCTCCACATTCATTGATGAACAAATGATAAAGGCTTACCCTCTCGGTGATGTCAAAGTACCTAAAGCAGAAGATCTTAAAAACTTAAAGGAGGTATAATCATGTTAGAAGAACTAATTGTTGCAGGATTCGGCGGCCAGGGAGTTTTATCCTTGGGTATGACACTGGCATATGCAGGAATGGTTGAGGGAAGAGAAATTTCATGGATGCCTTCTTATGGGCCGGAAATGAGAGGTGGCACTGCAAACTGCATTACCATCATTTCTGACAGCAAGATAAGCTCCCCTATTCTTTCTTCCTTTGATACTGCGATAGTATTGAACCAACCGTCTATGGACAAATTCGCCCTAATGGTGAAGCCTGGTGGTTTACTGCTTTATGAATCCGGCACTATACTGAAGCCAAGTACCAGAAAGGATATACAGATTATCGGTATCTCAGCGACAAAAGAAGCTTTGAAGTTGAAGAACTCAAAGATCATGAATATGATAGTTCTGGGTGCCTACCTGCATTTAAAACCTGTAGTGAGTATTGACAGTGTGCTGGAAGCATTGAAAAAAGTTCTGCCTGAAAAATATCACCACCTTCTAGCGATTAATGAAGAAGCCCTTAATAAAGGCGAAGAGCTGATCTACGAAGCAGAGGAATCAGTAATGATGGTATGTTGATAGTGAATTGTGAATTCTTGGTAATTCTCAAATCATTTCACTATACATTGACTATTCACTCCAGGAAAGCACCACTAATCATTCATCACTCATAATTCATCAATTCACTATTTCAGCGACGGCATTTCATCCAGAGTTATGACATAGCTGCTCGCGAACATCTTTTTCCATAGATCAAGAGAGTTATTTGTACTGTTGCGGGTGTACTCACCATACCATGGCATAAACCATGACCAGCTTGCTCCATCCAGTACAAGGTTATCCACATCAGGTATGGAACCGCATTCTGAAAGAGTAATGATCTTCTTTGTCCCATACAGGTTATTCAGGAAATTGAATTCGTTGATCTGGGAAGAATGATCTCCTTGTTTATAGATATCTCTTCCTACTATATCAACATATTCATCTCCGGGATACCATCCTTCATCACCGGGCTCTCTTGTCCACACCCAAATCAAGTTCCTTAATCCATGATAATTCACTAACCGGTTAAACATTACCTGGTATAGTTGTTTGCATGGCCCGGCTCCTTTTGCACCCCACCAAAACCATCCACCGGCAGCTTCGTGAAGAGGCCTCCAGATGACCGGCACATTCTGAGCCTGTAATTTCTTCAACTGACCTCCTACAAAATCGATATCACTGATCATGGCTTTGTATTCAGATGAAGTTGTGTCGTATATCTTAGAAACATCAAACGTTGTCTTATTGGAATAGAATTCCTCTGTTTTACGGGAAGGATCTCTCCAGTGCCAAACAAAAACTGGTATACCATTCTTATCCCAGTAGGTTTTTGCATCCCTGATTGGTTCGTCGTTGTCATACCAAGTATAACCCCTGTTGCAGTGCATAAAGTCGAGGCCGACAATGGCGGGTTCTTTGCCGGTGTTAGATTTCAACCAATTAGTTTCATCAAAGCTTGCTAATGTCATCACTCCGGAAAGAATCTTTTTACCATAATTATCTTTTAAGAATTTATATAAGTTATTTGCCTGTGCAGTTGCATTGGGTGTAACCAGGCTGTTATTAATGTTGAACCTTGCCGGCTGTGGGTCAGGCACCGGATCGGGAGAAGGATTTTGTGCTGTTTGCTTACTACACGAACCGAACATGAATACTATCGAAAGGACAAGGAAAATACATCTTTTCATAAGGCATACAATCATAACCAAAAATGAAATCGTTCTTAATAAGAACGAAAATTAATAGATAACACCCACACAGAAACTGTTTTTCATCAGGATTAAGCATTTTCTTTCACAATAAAATGTTTTATTAGCATCATAAAACGATATTGCAAAAAGCTATACTTTAACGCCATGTCATACAAAACAATTATTGAACCTTTTCGGATTAAATCTGTTGAACCAATTTATCTATCTACGGAAGAGGAACGCAACCATTATATTGAGAGAGCACATTATAATCCTTTCATGTTATCATCCAGAGAGGTAATCATTGATCTGCTCACAGATAGCGGCACAGCTGCAATGAGTACAGAACAGTGGGCAGGAATAATGTTAGGAGACGAATCCTATGCAGGAGCTACCAGTTGGGAGAAGCTGGAAAAGGAAGTTCACGAACTAACTGGCTATCCTCATGTGCTTCCTACACACCAGGGCAGAGCGGCAGAGAGAATTTTGTATGGATATTTAGGTAAAGAGGGTAAAATCTTTATCAGTAACACCCACTTCGATACAACCCGTGCCAATATCGAATTTACGGGTGCCCAGGCTATTGACATCCCTTGTAACGAAGCAAAAGACCTAGAATCAGGGTATGCTTTTAAGGGTAATATGGATGTGGACCAATTGGAAGAACTGGTTTCAAAACATGGACCTTCAAATATTGCAGCAATAATATTAACTGTAACCAATAATAGTGGTGGTGGGCAGCCGGTAAGCATGCAAAATGCTAAGGAAGTAGCTGCTGTATGTAAAAGACAGGGGCTGCTATTTATCCTCGATTGTTGCCGTATAGCGGAGAATGCCTGGTTTATCAAACATAAAGAACCCGGATATGAAAGTATGACTTATAGGCAAATAGCACAGCAGATGTTTCAACTGGCAGATGGTTGTATTATGAGTGCTAAGAAAGATGCATTAGTCAACATGGGAGGATTTCTCGCATTAAGAAATGAGAAATTATCTGAAGCATGTACCAACCTGTTGATTATCACAGAAGGATTTGTTACATATGGTGGCTTGAGTGGCCGGGATATGGAAGCTATTGCGGTAGGCCTTCGGGAGGTTTTTAACCCGGATTATTTGAATTACAGGGTAAAAAGCACAGCTTACCTTGGAGAACATCTAAAGGCAAAGGGCGTCCCTTTGGTATTCCCCATTGGTGCTCATGCGGTATATATTAATGCGGGAGCATTATATGATCACATACCTGCAGAACAATATCCCGGGCAGGTTCTTGTTTGTGAATTGTATAAGAAAGGAGGAATTCGTGCAGTGGAGATTGGCTCTGTTATGTTCGGTAAATATGAAAACAATAAATTAATTCCTGCTCCTTTGGAACTTGTACGTTTAGCCATCCCGAGGCGTGTCTACACCCAAAGCCATATTGATTATGTAATTGAAGTATTTGATGACATTCTTAAAAGTCGCCATGAAACGAAAGGATTAAAAATAGTTAAGGAGCCAAAGTTCCTTAGACATTTTACCGCTCATTTCGAAGTACTAAGCAACACTGCCGAAGAAGTGAGAGCGGTAAATTCAGATGCTATTATTTCATAGGAGAACATCTGTAATTTGCACAATTAACTATTTACTTAAGATTCTTCCTGGTAGTAGATCTTGTAGTATTTTCTTCCATCCAGGTCAACACCTTTTTCGATCAGGTCAGTACGGCCATGGATGTATACATGGAAGTTCCGGTCGAGTTTTAAAACACTCTTGTAAATGCGGCTCTGTTTTTTTACAGCATCCGGAGATATCCCGAAAGAAGCTGCAATGTCATAATCAGTATTCTCAACATATTTACCTCCAAAACGACGGAACGAATCAATCACTTCTTCATTTCCAAATACCTGGTCCTGGAAATGGTTAATATCAAACGTCTCATTACCCTTGAAATAATCGAGGGATTTATGCAAATATTCAATCTGTTCCGTTTTAGGCACTTTAAGTTCAGCATCAAGGTGGTCCTGTATAAATAATTTCGCCATGGACATTAAATGAGAAGTATGGTGGAAATCACTTTGCTGCTGTGTCAATGAAAGGAACTTCTCTTTCCAGTATTGAGCTTCTTCTCCCCTGTTCTGGTTATCAAAAATCAATACATCATAGCCGGCTTCTTCATTATTATTAATTATCAGGCATCCCTTATCAATTTTGTTAACTTCAACACCTTCTTTCATTTGCAGTTGCAGGCCTGCTTTCTTCTTCTCGACATCAAAAAAAATCGATTTGTTTTCAGTCTTAAACAGACCTATAGCCTTATGAACGCGGCTTTCCACAGGTAAACCCTCAAAGTATGCCACATAGAATTCACCGCCTTTAACTTTCGGATGTGCGGAGTTTTCATAAAGGTGCTGAGCAATGGATGCAGATACTTCTTCGAATGATGAACTGTCTTCGAATAAACTCTTTGAAAACTGGTATACTTCATTGAACTGTAATGAAGAAGCATGGTTAAATGAATAATACTCTGTATTATTTTTAAACCTGCTTAGAAAACTATCCTGTATTATCAATTCTGATTCGTCATCGAGTTCTAATGCTTTGGGAGTGATATATACCGGATCAAGGTTATTCTTACTTCCAACATAATGAACTATTATCTTCTTTATAAACCGTATTGGTGTGTCCATGGTGCCAATTTAAAAGGAAAGCAAAAATGGGTAATTCATCGATAGTACCCTGTAGATTTCGGTAAAGCCGAGGGCATGCCCGACAATGTTGGAGAATTCTTCTCTTTGAGGTACTAAGAGAATCATGTGTTAATCTTATAACCTAATTAGGTTGCTTCTTTAACTGAAAAGCATCTCACATCATTTATAAACCCTCACATAATCAACTTCCATAGAATCGCTGCTGAATGCTGGATCAATAGGGCCGGCAAACCCACCTCCCATTGCCAGATTAAGAATAAGAAAGAAATGATGGTTAAATGGTACGTCAGGAGTATTGTTGAAATTGAAATACTCATTACCATTTACAGATATTTTTATAGAGGATGGAGTCCAATCCAGCGAGTAAATATTAAATTCTGTTGTTGCATTAGACAGCATCGTTATTTTTCCATTCCCATTGGCTCCGGAGTGGCCGGGATAATGTAAGGTGCCGTAAATTTTATTTAACTCACTTCCCTTATGTTCCATGATATCGATCTCTCCACATTGCGGCCAGCCAACAGTATCACTATTACTTCCTAACATCCAGATAGCAGGCCACGTTCCCACTATTGATGGCAGCTTTGCCCTTGTTTCAATCCTACCATATTGAGTAGAAAATTTCCCTTTGGTAAGCAGACGTGCAGACGTATATTCACGATCCCCAAGGTTTTCTTTAAGAGCTACGATCTTTAATGTGCCATTTGATACATGAGCATTTTTCAATCGATTTGTATAATACTCCAACTCGTTGTTTCCCCAGCCACTACCACCAAGATCATAGGCCCATTTAGTACTATCCGGAACGCCATTGTAATTAAACTCGTCTGACCATATCAATTGATTATTCTTAGAGACTTTTGTTGAAGTACACCCTATTAAAAATGAGAGTATTATGGCTAAAAATGGAATTGAAATAGTAGATGAATTTCTCATTCTTAATTACTCAGAATTAAATTGTTAATTAAGGCAGTGGTTTATTTGTTTATTAATGCATCATAGAGTATTTCCACAGGATGCCGGGCGATTCTTTTTGTACCATCTTTAATCTGGTGACGACAGGATGTTCCTGCAGCTGCAATGATCACCTCATTATCTTGCTTACGAATAGCAGGAAATAAAACTAATTCACCTACTTTCTGTGAAACTTCATAATGCTCTTTCTCATAACCAAATGCACCTGCCATTCCACAACAACCTGAAGGAATCGTTTCAACTGTATAATTCTCGGGTAAACTTAAAACGGTATTAGTGTAAGACTGCGATGATAATACTTTTTGATAGCAATGGCCATGTAACAAAACTTTCCTCTTTTCCTTTGTGAAAGCAGCTTTTGAAATATTGCCTTTCCCGAATTCTGTTGTAAGAAATTCTTCAATGGTAAATGAATTCTTTGCAAGAGTAGTTGCTTTATCTCGA
This sequence comes from Candidatus Dadabacteria bacterium, assembly GCA_050259715.1. Classification (GTDB taxonomy): domain Bacteria; phylum Bacteroidota; class Bacteroidia; order Chitinophagales; family Chitinophagaceae; genus Flavisolibacter. The sequence continues at coordinate 2,144 of JBLNAY010000025.1, read as the reverse complement.
AGATCCTCCCTGGCAAGATCAATATATTCGTCTCTCAGGGTTAAAATTGTAGAAGGTTCTAGGCCGATAATTGGCACTTGCCGGGTCACAACTGCGGATAGTAGTTCTATATTCTCATTGGCTAATTTCGCAGCTTCTTTTACCAGTCCTTTGGAAAGATAACTTCTACCACTTTCCTTATGTACGGGAATGATTACCTGGTAACCTAATGCTTCTAATAAAAGAACTGTTTTCTTTCCAATTCCAACATCCAGGTAGTTTGTAAATTCATCGCAGAACAGGTTGACCTTTCTTTCAGTCTTTACTGCGGAACCGTTTCGTTTATCATACCACTGCTTCAATGTGGTGGCCGCCACTAGAGGCATTGTTCTATCAGGATGAAAACCCACTGTTCTATTAGCTACTCTCCTTAATACGGGAGTACCCATTACAAAATTGTACATGGGTGCGAATGTCGAAGCGAGTTTCATTTGATTGGCAAAATTGCCAACCAGCTTAGACCGGAAAGGCACGCCATTCTTATCATAATATTGCTGAAGGAATTCGGCTTTCAACTTTGTTATATCTACCCCGGAAGGACATTCTGATTTACATCCCTTGCAACTGAGGCACAAATCCATGACTTCTTTGATCTCCTTATGGTTTAACGGGTGTTCACCATTTGTGTTAGTCAGAAATTGTCGTAAAACATTGGCCCTGGCCCTGGTTGTATCTTTTTCATTTCGTGTGGCCATGTAGCTGGGGCACATGATACCACCTGCTATATGACTCTTACGGCAATCTCCTGAGCCGGAACATTTTTCTGCCAACCGCAACATCCCGCCCTGCAGTGGAAAATTGAAGGTGGTTTTCAAAGTAGAAGGTTTTTGTCCCGCCTTCACTCTTAGATGTGAATCCATGGGAGGAGTACCTGTGATCTTCCCTTTATTGAAAATATTGTTTGGATCAAAAAGACGCTTCACTTCTACAAAGAGTTGATAGATCTCATTCCCAACTACAGATGATATGTACTCACCCCTTAAACGACCATCTCCATGCTCACCGGATAATGAACCTTTGTACTTTTTAACTAATTCTACTGTCTCAGCAAGGATCGTTCTGAATAATGTTACTCCTTCTTTCGTTTTCAGGTTAATAATAGGTTCTACATGTATTTCCCCGGCTCCTGCATGTGCATAATAAGAAGCAGATACTTTGTGTTGATCTAAAATGCCTTGAAGGTCATGTATGTATGCAGGTAAATCAGAAGGATCAACAGCACAATCTTCGATTAAATTAACCGGCTGACTATCTCCCGGAAGATTTCTTAAAAGACCCAAACCGGCTTTTCTTACTTCCCATGCATAATTAGTATCCTTATTGTATAAAATTGGGTAGGCGTATCCAATACCAGAGTCCCTGAGGTGATTAATTAACTCTTCTGCCTTTGCTTTAGCAACTTCTCTTTCTTGCTCCATAAACTCCACCATAAGTATCGCAGCAGGATCACCTTCAATGAAAAAACAGTTCTTAGAGTATTCCCTGTGTTCCCTCGTAAAATTCATTATATACCTGTCCACCAGTTCCGATGCCATTGGATTGTGTTCTAATGCTATAATGTTTGCTCTCAGGCTCTCATCGATACTGTTACAATGAATACATACAACAGCTATTTCTTTAGGAGGAAGATCAATCAGGTTCAATTTCAGTTCTGTAATAAATGCCAATGTGCCCTCTGAACCGGCGATAAGGCTACAAAGATTGAAAGCCTTACCTCCTTCCTGAAAGGGCTCCATTTCAATAAGACTATCCAATGCATATCCTGTATTTCTTCTTACAACGGAGGGCTTCGGAGATTGGTGCCTGATAAGTTGTTGTGTGGCTCCTGGTTTCAGCAGGTTGTAAATACCGGCATAAATCTGATTTTTGAATTCATTATCCTGTTTTGAGTGGATCTGCTCTTCTTTAAATACAGCTTCTGTACCATCACTTAATATTGCTTTTACCTCCAATAGGTGATTTCGTGCAGCACCCCATTTCCTGCTATGCAATCCACAGGAATTATTTCCTACCATCCCCCCAATCATAGCCCTGTTAGCTGTACTCGTTTCGGGGCCAAACATCAGGTTGTATTCACGCAAATAATAATTAAGATCATCCCTTAT
>JBLNAY010000024.1:0-22461 GCA_050259715.1 Candidatus Dadabacteria bacterium | reverse complement strand
TTCTACGAAACAGACCTTAACAGCTATCAACGTGGTACAGTACACTTCCAGTTACCTGAAATGGCGGCGGGGCGTCATTCTCTGAAAATAAAAGCCTGGGATGTGATGAACAATTCCAGTGAATATATCCTGGAATTTATTGTAATTCCTTTCGGAGTTTTGCAGATAGACCATGTGCTAAATTATCCTAACCCATTTACCACCAGCACCTCCTTTTGGTTCGAGCATAACTACCCGGGAGTGGATTTGAACGTGAAAGTTGAGGTTTTCACCGTCAATGGCAGATTAATAAAAACACTCATACAGACAATAAATTCAGCGGGGAATCGTTCGAGTGACATTCAATGGGATGGAACCGATACTTACGGAAATAAGATCGGCCGTGGAGTGTATGTTTACCGGTTGAGGGTTCGCACTCCTAATGGTTTAACAGCGGAGAAATGGGAAAGATTGGTTCTTTTAAACTGATTGAATAAAATGACTGTTTTTAGAAAGTAGCCAAAACTGTCTATTTTCACACACTTTTTTAAAAAAGATATATGATTTCAACTGCTTTCAGGTACTCTGTTTTTCTCTTTTTATTGGTTGTGTTGATGGGCCCTGTAAATGCACAATATACCGGGAATACCATAAATGTGGTGACTACGGCTGTACCCTTCCTGAGAATATCACCGGATGCTCGTTCCGGGGGTATGGGCGAACTAGCTATAGCTACATCTGCTGACGCCAGTGCTTCTTATTTCAATATTGGTAAGGTTCCTTTCAATGAATCCACTGGAGGGATTAATGTTACCTATACACCATGGTTAAAGAAGCTGGTAAATGATGTTTACCTAGCGTCTGCATCAGGTTTTTATAAGTTTGATGAGAACCAGGCTATTTCAGGCTCTTTAAGATATTTTAGCCTTGGATCTATTCAATTCACAGATAATTTCGGTAACCAGATATCTACTCAAAATCCAAGAGAGTTCGGAGTAGACCTGGGTTATTCCAGAAAATTATCCCCAACTACCGGTTTTGGTGTAGGCCTGAAATATATTTATTCAAACCTGGCAGGAGGAGCTTCTATAGGTAGTACCACCTATAAAGCTGGTAGCGCAGTAGCGGGTGATATTGGTATTTTCCACAGTTCTTTAAATGATCAAGGCGCGGGGTGGAACTTTGGAGCTGCTGTTTCTAACCTCGGTTCTAAGATTGCTTATACCGATAATGCTGATCAGAAAGACTTCATCCCGGCTAACCTGGGTATAGGAACTACTTATACCAGTGTGCTTGATGAAAGTAATAAGGTGACTTTTGGAATTGATATCAATAAATTGTTAGTACCTACTCCCCCGGTAAGTACCGGTGATTATACTACAGATTCTACACACCTCGTTGACTATCGCCAGAAAAGCGTGGTAAGTAGTTGGTTCTCTTCCTTTTCTGATGCACAGGGAGGAATGAGTGAGGAGTTAAAGGAATTTCAGGTATCAGTGGGAGCCGAGTATTGGTATAATAACCAATTCGCTCTGCGTGCAGGTTATTTTTACGAGGATAAAACAAAAGGTAACAGGCGTTTCTTTACAACAGGTGTTGGTATCAAGTACAATGTCTTTGGATTGAACTTTTCTTACCTGATACCTTCCGGTTCAGGCACCAACCAGAATCCTCTTTCCAATACATTGAGATTTTCATTAGTGTTTGATTTAAATGGTGCTGATGGCGGTACTACTACTACTCAATAAGTAAATGCATACTTTGTTTAAAAGTGGGGTAATCACCCGCTTTTTTTGTTTTATTACGGGATGAAGTTTCTATAGAGTTTTCATAAGGTTTGCATGAACTATGTATGGACTTTGCAGGGGGTAAAGCCGTTGTAAAGCCGTTCTAACTCCATACAAACCCTTTGGTAACTCCCTGCAAACCTCATACAAACTCCTTGGGAAATTATACTTAGAAATTATTATGATGAGGGTGACTTTGCCCGTATTCCATTAAATCATTCAAAGTGAAAAATCAGGGTAGATGTCCCACTTTTTTTGTTTTATAACGCCATTGCACCTGCTCTATATTTGCAGCAAAAGAAAAGTATGGGCTTCAGGATAGGATCGGGAGTGGATTTCCACCAGTTAGCCGAAGGAAGAGAACTATGGATTGGCGGTGTATTAGTGCCCCACCATAAAGGCGCAATAGGGCATAGCGATGCCGACGTGCTGCTACACGCTATTTGTGATGCCATGCTCGGAGCTGCCTGTTTAGGTGATATAGGTACGCACTTTCCTGACACGGATGTAACATATAAGAATATCGATAGCAAGGTCTTATTGCAAAAGACTGCTGCTCTTATTAATGAAAGAAAATACAAAATTGTAAATATTGATAGCACCCTCTGCCTGGAGGAGCCTAAGATTAAACCCTATATAAAGCAGATGCAGGAAACCATTGCCGGTATTTTAAAAATATCTGCAGGCGATGTATCAGTTAAAGCTACAACGACAGAAACCATGGGCTTTGTTGGACGTAAGGAGGGATTGGTAGCTTATGCGAGTGTTTTATTGGAAACTATTTAACAGCTTTTGCAACTCGTCAACTTATCTTTGAAACAATGGCTGTTGAAGTAAAGATCATCAATTACTCTGGCAACCCACTGCCCCATTATGCTACCGAAGGTTCATCCGGTATGGACGTTAGAGCTAATCTCACTGAGTCCATCCAGCTGTCACCACTCGAAAGAACATTAGTACCTACGGGTTTGTTCATTGAGCTGCCGTTAGGTTATGAAGCACAGGTGCGACCACGGAGTGGCCTCGCTATCAAGCACGGAATTACCTGCCTGAATACACCCGGCACCATTGACAGCGACTACCGTGGAGAAATTAAGATTATATTGGTAAACCTCTCTAATGAAGTGCAGATCATACATCCGGGAGAGCGCATTGCCCAGATGGTGGTTCAGCAGGTAGAGAAGGTTCAATGGATTGAAGTACAAGAGCTATCTGGAACAGATCGAAGCAGTGGTGGATTTGGATCAACAGGAAAAAAATAAATGATGTCAAGGATTTTAATTCTACTCTTATGTATTGGTGTTTTAGCCTCTTGCCGCTCAACGAAGAAGATCCAAACAGCCATCTCTAAAAAAGATACGAGCACTGTAAAAGTTACCATTCCGGAAGAAACCGTAAACGATACAGCGAACATAATAAATGGTATCCTGCACCAGGTGAGGAGTAACGTGATTGATTATAAGACGTTCTCCGGAAAAGTAAATGTTGATTATACAGGTGGAGATGGAAAGACCTATAATGTGAATGCTGTCATTCGCATGTATAAGGATAGTGCCATATGGATTTCCGCAAATGCCCTCCTGGGTTTTGAAGCGATGCGGGTGTTTGTAACAAAAGATTCAGTAAAGCTGCTAAATAAGATCAATAAAACCTATACGGAAAGGAGTGTTAGTTACCTGCAGGAGATTACTGAATTACCCCTCGACCTTCACGTCTTACAGGATCTTATTGTTGGTAATCCTGTGTTCCTTGATTCTTCCATCAGTTATTATTCACAAGGAAATGGAGTGATTACTTTATTGAGTGTCGGTGAATGGTTTAAAAACCTGCTTACACTGGATGAGAAGGACAAAACACTTTTGCACAGTAAATTAGATGATGCAGAAGTTACCAGGAGCCGGACTGCCGATCTCACATATACAGACTACGACCGAAGAAACAGGGTAGCATTCTCTACCAACAGGAGGATTATCGTTGCAGAGAAGAACAGGTTGGATATAAAAATGGATTTTCGCCAATATGATTTTAATACGGATGTGAGTTTTCCATTTAGTATACCTAAAAATTACAGGCGAGAGTAAAATTTTACATATTGTTTGTCCGTTTAATGGGACATCCTGAAAAACATTAGAATGAAAAAAGTACTTCTTATATTGATTTGTTTTCTTGCTATTCATACCGGCTTTGCCCAACAGCAGGATAGGGCAAAGATGGAAAATGAAAGGCGGGAGATACAAAGGCAGATACAGGAATTACAATCCAATTATAATAAAGTCAGAGGTCAGACTAAGGCAAGTCTTGCGCAGTTGGCACTGTTGCAACATAAGCTGCAGTTACAGGATCGTTTGATCGGCAACATCAACCGCGAGATAAACATACTCTCTAATGATATTTACACCAGCAACCTGGAGTTGAACCGTTTACAGCGGCAGATGGACACATTAAGAATGCAGTATGCCAAAAGCGTGGTGTATGCATATAAGAATACTAACAGTTATGATTATCTGAACTTTATCTTTTCTGCTACCAGCTTCAACGATGCATTAAAGAGAGTCTCCTACCTGAAATCATATCGTAATTACAGGCAACAACAGGCTAAGACGATAGCTGAAACACAATCTCTGATCGAATCAAGAAAACAACAGTTATTGGGTAAACAGTCACAAAAGAAGTCTGCCCTGCAGAACCAGCAGGTTCAGTTGAACGTGCTCAGTGAACAGAAGAAGGAAAAAGCCACCGTAGTAAATAAGCTGAAGGCACAGGCGAAAGACCTTTCCAAACAGTTAGCTACTAAAAAGAAGAGGGACAGCCAACTTAAATCACAGATAGCTGCAGTTATACGTCGTGAAATTGAGCGTGCGAGGAGGGAGGAAGAGGCAAGAGTTAAGAGAGAAGCGGATGAACGTGCAAGAGCAAGAGCTAATGCAGCTGCTTCAGGTAGCACAGCACCTACTACAGAAACAGCCACAACAACAAGGAAAGCAACATCAAGTTACCTGACATTAAATGAAGGACAACGTACTTTGGCGGCGAGCTTTGAAAGAAACAGGGGTAACCTGCCATGGCCGGTAGATAATGGCGTTGTAAGTATACCATTTGGAACCAGTTCTGTCGGGGGCATTAAGATCGATAACCCTTGTATTACTATATCCACTCCTTCGGCAGGAACCACTGTGAAAGCAGTATTTGACGGTCAGGTAAGTTCGGTTTCTAATCTTGGAGATGCCATGATGGTGATGATCCGGCACGGAAAATATTTTACTGTATATAGCAATCTTTCTTCAGCTTCAGTGAGTGTTGGATCCACCGTACATACCGGGCAGCCTATAGGTCGTACTGCGGAAGCAGATGATGGTTCTGGTGGTCAGTTGGACTTTTACCTGATGATTGAAAAGCAGAATGTCAACCCAATTCCCTGGTTGAACCGCTAAGCATATTCTTTACTCAGGATCTCATCGTATAGCTTCTCATACTGGGGAACGATATTATGGATGTCAAACTTTAGAGCATGTTCGTAAGCATTCTTCTTGAATTGCACTAATTGTTCTTCATCCTGAAGGATGGAAATAGCTTGTTCACTCATGGTCTCCACATCACCCACATCACCCATGTAACCGGTAACACCATTAACCATTATCTCTGGTAATCCGCCTGCATTGGTAGATACAACCGGGATTCCTGCTGCCATTGCTTCCAAAGCCGCCAATCCAAAGCTTTCATATTCTGATGTAAGCAGGAAAAGGTCACCGATGGCCAATATATCTTCCATCTGCTCCTGCTTACCCACAAAGCGAATGTCATCACATACACCCAATTGCCTGCTTAGGTATTCAGCAGTTGCCCTTTCAGGCCCGTCACCCACAAACAGCAGTTTGCTTGGAATTTGTTGTTGCACGTTATGGAAGATCTTAACTACATCTTCTACTCTTTTTATTTTCCTGAAGTTGGAGGCATGCAGAAGTATTCTCTCACCCTCAGGAGCAATAACCTTCTTAAAGGCGTCAATCGGCTTGCGTTTAAACCGTTCTACATCTACGAAGTTGTGGATTACTTCAATATTCTTTTCTATTTTGAACGTCTTGTAAGTCTCATCCCTGAGATTATAGGATACCGCTGTTATCGCATCGCTTTCATTGATGGAAAAGGCCACTACAGGTGCATACATCTTATCTCTTCCAACAAGAGTAATGTCAGTGCCATGTAGGGTAGTTATCACGGGAATATGTATTCCTTCCTGCTCCAGTATTTTCTTTGCCATGTATGCGGCAGCCGCATGCGGAATGGCATAATGAACATGTAATAAATCTAAATGGTTGTTTTTTATAACATCCACCAGGGTGCTGGCTAAAGCAGTCTCATAAGGTGGATAATCAAACAATGGGTAAGGAGGAACCTGAACTTCGTGATAATAAATATTGGGAATGAATTCATTTAACCTCACCGGTTGCTGGTAGGTGATAAAGTGAACATGATGGTTTTTATCTGCCAATGCTTTTCCTAATTCTGTCGCCAACACTCCACTACCACCGAAGGTGGGGTAACAAACAATGCCTATTTTCATTTTCAATCTCTTTCTTTAACTAAGTTAAATGTTTCTCCTAACCTAAGATGCTAAAAAGCACCCCTACTTGGATCGGTAACCCTGCATCATTAGATTTGCCCCTTCTAATTAAATCTATCGTATGAAGAAACTTAAGTTATTTGTCTTATGTATTTTTTCCTTCTCCTTTACATTCTCTCAAACAGAAGATTCTCTTTTTATTCGTCATATTGCTGACTATATTCTTAATTATGGTAATTCATACGAAGATCTGAGAGTACTTACAAAGCAAATTGGCGGCCGACTTTCCGGGTCTCCCCAGATGTATAAAGCAGAACAGTGGGGATTGAAAACACTGGAAAACGCGAGGCCAGATAAAGCATGGTTACAGGAATGTATGGTGCCACATTGGGTAAGGGGAGGACAAGATGAAGCGAGTGCAACAATTCCGGTTGCTACTAAGAACCGAGTAAAAGGAAAGACAGAACGTAAAAAGTTAGATGTAATTGCTTTGGGTAATTCCATAGGATCCGGGAAGTCTTTAACTGCTGAAGTTATAGAAGTGAAGGATTTTGATGACCTCGAGATAAAAAAAGACCTGCTAAAGAACAAGATCGTTTTTTATAATTATCACTTTAATCCACGCTTTGTGAAAACTTTTATGGCGTATGGTGATGCAGTACGTTACCGTGGCCAGGGGCCAAGCCGTGCCGCAAAATATGGAGCCAAAGGAGTAATCGTCAGAAGTATGTCGCACAGCACGGACAATAATCCACATACAGGAGCCACCAACTACAATGATTCTTTTCCTAAGATCCCTGCTGTAGCCATCGGTCTGCAGGATGCCGATTGGTTAAGTGACAGGCTGGGGAAGAATAAATTAGAGGTAACTCTTCATACGCATGGTCATTTTTTACCTGATACCATTGCTCATAATGTAATTGCAGAACTAACCGGATCCGAGTTTCCAAATGAATATATCACTATAGGTGGTCACCTGGATAGTTGGGATCCTGCTGAAGGTGCTCACGATGATGGCGCCGGTATAGTACAGACCATTGAAGTATTAAGAACTTTCAAAGCACTTGGATATAAACCACGCCACAGCATACGTTTTGTTTTGTTTGCCAATGAAGAGAATGGCGGAAGAGGGGGTGCCAAATATGCGCAGGAAGCCATGTTAAAAGGAGAAAAGCATTACCTCGCATTGGAAAGTGATGAAGGTGGATTTACTCCAAGAGGCATCGCATTTACCGGTACGGACACTCAGTATAATAAAATAGCAGCCTGGCAAAAGCTTCTTTGTCCTTATGGAGCTTGCGAGATCTTAACCGGTGGTGGCGGCTCAGATATAGGCCCGTTGGCACGTGTTCTAAATACACCATTGTCAAGCTATATGCCTGATTCACAACGTTACTTTGATATACACCATGCCCGCAATGATGTCTTCGAAAATGTAAATAAGCGAGAGTTGCAGTTGGGTGCAGTAAACATTGCGGCCTTCATTTACTTAGTAGACAAATACGGTCTTTAAAGTATACAGTAATTTTACAGGAAACACTTTTCATGAAGTTGTTTCAACATCTATGTGCGCTGCTAATAGTCACTGTCCTGATCCTGTTGATCTACACCAGTGTACAACAAACCTATAGATCGAATGCCAACGATCCACAGGTGCAAATAGCTGGTGATTTGAAGTATAAATTAGAAGCAGGAAAGCCCATAGATAATTACTTCCATTCCGATACTATTGACCTGGAACGCAGCCTTTTGGTATTCATTGAAACTTATGACGATCATGGAAAGCCGCTTAAGTCTTCAGGTTTGTTGAATAATCAATTACCTGTAATTCCTGCAGGAGTATTAAATGTAGCCAAAGAAAAGGGTGAAGACTGGGTGACCTGGCAACCCGGGAAGCAGCTTCGGTTTGCTTTGGGAGTTGTAAAAGTAAATACTCCGACTATTGCTTATGTTGCTGTAGCAAGATCATTGAAGGAAGTTGAAAAACGAACCGGCAGACTGGTACAAATGATTATTATAAGTTGGGCTATGTGTTTCTTTATAATTGTTCTTAGCTACGTGGTACAAGGGTATAATGATAAGAGCGAAAACGAACTTAAAGGAAGACAGGCAGAATCGATTGAGTAGCATATCACATAACGAAAAAGAGATGCTGAAGGCATCTCTTTTTTATAATAACAAGTTCTGATTAGAAGTCTACTCCAACAGCAAGATAAGTCTGCGGTTTACCCCTGAACAGGCCATCCATTTGCCAGGCAGCATCAAACTTTACGAAATAGCCCAACAAGGTACTCCGGGCGCCGAATCCATATCCACCGGCAAAAGGCCCAATTCCACCTGCTCTCACTCTAACAGTCACTCCCTGTAAACTGGAACTGCTATAAGTAACACTTGGACGGGCTAATTTATTATAAGCACCATTCCATGCCGTTCCAAGATCAATGAACTGCACCAGTTGAAAATTCCTTAATAAGGCATTGTTAATTGGCCGGTTTAATAGAGTGCTGAATACAGGCATCCTCAGTTCACTATTTATCACAAGGGCATTATTGCCATTAGCCGCATTTTGTTTGAATCCTCTCATGTTAACCGCCAATGCCTGGAAGGCATAGTCATTATCAGGAGCCGGGCTGTTAGCCGGATCAAAATAACGGTAGCTCACCGTTCCATTTGGTTCTTCTTTTAAATTTTCCCTGAATTTCATCCATCCATCCACACCGCCTAAATAATAAATCACCTTTTGGTTGCCCCAGGAGAAGTCTCCTGCTGCACGAACCGCCCAGATAACATTTTTGTAGAGAGGTAAGTAATGCCTTGCATCAAAACCAGCATTAAAGAGGTATTTACCTTCTGTAGTCCTGATTTTACTAAGCTGCGTGAACCAGTCAATGTAGGCTTTCCATCTTAATCCCTGCCAGATATTCAAAGCCGGGTTCAGGGTATTGTCATGAATGTATTCAGCAGAGAATTGGCCATAGGTCTTTTTGCGATCAGCAGCCTTTAAGCTTCTTATATCGGCTGCCGGGAAAACATCTTTGTCGAACCTTGGACCAATAGTGAAACGAATACTCCTTACTTTATCAAATGGATAGCTTAAACGTGCTAGGTAGTAATTAGAATGTTGCTTGGCAAAAGCGCCATCAACACCCGTAGGAATACCCCTTCCGGACGTATCAATAATATTCTCTGTATTCGTCCTGTAGTAGGTAAAGCCCCAATCCAGTCTTTTCTTCAGGTTGGAGAATTCAAACAACACGTCATTATCTCTCAGGTTAGGAGCTACACGCAAACCTCCTGATATTTTGTAATCCTCCAGCAAATCAACGGTTCCCATCCTGATCAATCCATTCAGGTCATTGCCATTGGAAGGATCTATCGGGCCTGTACCGGTGTAGGGTTGGTATTTATTGATGGCAAATACCGTATTGTTTAATCCTGCAACAACATAATCGTTGAAAAACTTAGGTGGCCTGTATTCAAACAATTTCGCTTTCCTCAGAATAGTTGATGTCGGCAATTCCTCGGAATCAAAAACCTTCCCAACGTTGGAAGAATCCTTCTTTTCATTGGCGAACTCACTTTGGAAGAAATCCGCTTTCTTCCCCGTTGAATCGGTGGGTGGTTGATTCATCATCACTCTCATCTGAGAAAGTCTTGCCTGCTCTTCTTCCTTCCTGCGGAATTCAGTAGGCTTGGCAGAAACATTTCGGCGTCTTAGGGCATTCTCGTCCACCTTCAAACGATAGAGGAACTTATAATTGCCCTGCCGAACCACCTCGCTCACCTGTGAATTATCCCCGGCCGTTCTTGTTTCCAGCAAGCTGCTTTGATAATTGGTAAGAGGGAACACGTAGGCTGAATCATTAGTGATAGAAGCAAATCCCACTGAGTCCACATCATTTTTATTCCAGTCTTTTAATACGCTATCAACTTCGTTCCTTGATGGGTTACGTAACACTTCATCGCCAACAAACACCAGGGTATCGAGGCCAGCCCTTTCTGATTTAAAGAACCCAGCATACCTGTTGGCAATACCATTTTCGTCACTTACAAAGGTGAAGTGCGTTGTCTGGTATTGCGATGGAAAACGCGCATTACCATAGCTAACATTGGTCAGCTGGGAAATTTGCTTGTACTCCGATTTATTCCAGTTATCAATGAGGAAGATGTTGTAATGATTTGATGCAATCGCGCTGTCGCTGCCTACAGCATCCGGATTGGGACGATTGCTGGAGAATATGATACCTGTCTTCCCCGGGAAGGCTACAAAGGCAGGATCAAGATCATCATAGATATCATTGGTGATCTGTTCAACTGATTGCTTGTCGATTTTATAAACGAATATGTCGGTATGCCCGCTTTTTACGGCACTTAATAAGAGTGTGTTTGCATCCAGCATATACTTCGCATCCTGTACCTGGGTGAACATCGGCAATTGCTGCTCGGCCACCTTTATGCGTTTCACCACATCGTATACAAAAAGGTTATTCCTTCCTTCTTTGTTATAAATCACGGCAAGGCGGGAACCCTTTCCATCCCATGCCAGGATCGGCATGTTTGGATTGATCTCATCTTCCCTGCTGCGTGCTCCGTAGCTCAGTAATGTTTTCCTGTTGTACATGTTGTCGTGGTAAACAACACTGTATTTGCCCTGCTTGAACTCCGTTACAGCATAACTGAAGTTTCTTGGAACCGGGTTAGCATTGAACCGGATGAAATCCTTTTTTCCTATTTCTTCAACAACCGATAATTGGCCTTTGGGAACAATCTTCCGGCTGCGTATATCCCTGTAGTATTGTTGTGAAAGATCATTCATGAAGTCTTTCAATACTTCCTTGAACTTCTTTTTTGCGATTTTCTGAGTAGCACTATTCAGGTTGCGGTAAATGCGTGCCAGGTAAAGCATGTAAGTTGTCTTCGGCTTGCCGTATTTATTGCCGATGTAATACCAAAGTGCATGACCTGCCAGCAAAGGTTTGGCGTAAGCCAATTGGTAGAAGTTATTGTAATCGCCACTTAATAAAGCGCTCTTGAGTTGATCGTCTAATTCAGTACTCCATTCTTCCGCGGCATAGTCAATATACCCATCCGTCAGCCATTTAGGTAAATCGAGTAGTGTTTGATTTGCTGCAAATTCTCCCAGGTCATCTCCAAACAGGATATTAGACACCAGGATTCCAGCTATACCTTGTCTCACTTGCCTTTTCAGGTGCTCGTGATTGCCATCGAAAAACAACATCATCTTGTTGTTCACCAGTTTTGTCACCCCACCTGTATTCTGCCAGTCAATACCCAGTCCAATATTGCTTTGCTGCATTTCATCGAAGCTGTTATATATGACCAGGTTAGCCCGGCGTTGCATGCCATATTCTACGAAATCCTCCAGCTGGGGCAATTCACGTTCTGCCACCTGGGCAACATACTTCGCCAGTTCCAGTCCATCCTGTTTGAAGTAGCTATTGAAGTTTTCGGTCTGGTAGTACTTCCAGGTATATTTCTGGTATTGCACCCTGTTCTTTCCAAACTCCACTGAATTTACCTGGGCATCAGATCGTAAGAAAAGCAAGAAGGAGAATACTACAGCCACCGATAGCCGAACGATCAATCTATTCATAAAGTAATGAGTGATTCTTTTAATTTTAGCTCCAGGAATTGGATTGTAAATTGTATTTAAAAATACGAATTCTGCATGTTAACAGTTCAACCATTTACTTTTAACCCCGTCCAGGAGAACACTTATCTCCTCTACAACGAAAAGGGAGAGTGTTGTATTATAGACCCGGGCTGTTATTTTGCTTCAGAAGAGCAGGAAATTCAACATTTTATAAAGGAAAACGGGCTAAAGCCGGTACTTCTTTTAAATACGCATTGTCACCTTGACCACATCTTTGGCAACCGGTTCATTTACATGCAGTATGGACTTCAACTCCATATACACAGGTTGGAGAAGGTAGTTTTGGATTATGGACCTGCTTCCGGGCAGGCATGGCAACTTCCTTTTGAAAACTATGATGGTGAGCTGAATTTCATTAACGAAGGTGATATAATTCGTATAGGGGATGATGAACTGGAGGTATTGTTCACGCCCGGACATTCACCCGGAAGCGTCTCTTATTATTGCAAAGAAGGGAAATTCGTCATAAGCGGGGATGTTCTCTTCCAGGGGAGTATTGGCCGGACCGACTTGCCGGCAGGTGATTTTAAAACGCTGGAAGAAAGCATTAAGACCAGGCTATATACTCTTCCCGAAGACGTTATCGTTTATCCCGGCCATGGAGAATCTACCACTATTGGGGACGAAATGAAGACCAATCCTTTTGTCAATATGCTATAAAGGGATATTCGCCGGCTCTTTTACTGACCAACAGGCATTTTCTATTTATTTCCTTAGTCTTTTTCCGCCGCAGCATCCTGGAGTAATGATGTTTATGCTATGGAGGTTCCATAGCCATCCATAACTACTACCACGCTATTGCCACGGAATTACCACGGAATTAGCACGGAATTAGCACGGAATTAATAGCGTGGTAATTCCGTGGTAATAGCGTGGTAATTCCGTGCTAATTCCGTGGTCGCCCTTTGGGAGGGCTATACCATTACTAATCCCGTTTTACTGTTCATCTATACCCCTATTTAGGATAGCATAATGATGTGAGGTGCAAAGAAAGTCCATAAATAAGTTTATAAATGTGCGCCAGTTGCAGTAAACTTGCACCCCTTAAAGGGCGTAATTCAATTTATGTTCTTTGTTATTGAGAATCTGTTTCCGTGTAGGTGAAGGTTATTGCAGGCCGGTTAAAAAGTTAATTACCAGCTGCTTGTTAAATAACATTCCATTTATCCCGGATCCTCTGAAGCTACAAATAAGAAAACTAGTTTTGCTTTATGAACGGTGGTCATCAGCCCATTAAGAGAATCAAAGAGTTAGCTCCATTATCAGTTGAACATCATGATGGATTGATGTTGGTCTGGAAAATCAGACAGGGTTTAAGAAACGGAACTCCTATACATACAATCGCCGATTACATCCAATGGTTTTGGACCAATCACCTGGAGCAACACTTTCATGATGAGAAGGTTGTGCTGGCTCCCTACCTGCCGAAAGGTGATGAGATGATTGAAAAGATGCTGGAAGACCATGAAGAATTAGAATCAATGGTAAGGATCAATGAGGCTATACCGGATAAAGAAATGATGATTCGTTTTGCTGATGCCCTGCATGAACATATACGTTTCGAAGAAAGAAAGTTGTTCCCCTATGCCGAACAAGTGCTTAGTAGGGAAGACCTGGAGGGTATTTATAACAAACTCCATAAAGAAACCAAAGAAAGCAGCTCCTGGAGTAATGAGTTCTGGATCCGTAGATAATTCCAGGCTCCTCTTCAACTCTCATTAATTACCATCTTGCTACAATCTTGAAGTTAACCAGTCGTGGTGTAAGCCGGTTAGGCATGGTAAAAACATTATTGGCAAAGTCCTTCACCAACAGGTAAGAGATGGTATTATCCCGGTCAATGAGGTTGAACACCTCGAGGCTTGCCCAGATGTTATCAAAATTCCGGAATGGGCTGTGACTACCCCTATTTGTTTTTTCCCCGTCTAGAAGTAAAGCACTGAAGCCGATATCCACCCTCATATAGGGTTCTATATGAAGAGCATTCCTGTACTTGATGCTGCCCGGAATATTGTACGGCAGATCACTTCCGTATAAAGTATTGATATAGACTTTAAAGTTTTTGTTGGTAGCGAGATAATCCTGGAAGAACATTCCAAAGTTGATCAAGCGGTCCGTGGGGCGCCTGAGCCATCCACCCTCCACCTGCCGGGCATTCACAGGATTGCCAGCTGAATCAATGTCATACACATTGTAGAAGTCATTATTGAGATTTTCTTTGGTCCGCATAATACCAAGGCTGATCCAGCTTTCAGCATCTTTTACCAGTTCTCCAAAAAGCCTCATTTCCACACCGCCGGCATAAGCTCTGGCATTATTCTGACCAAAGTAACGGATACGGACATTGTCAATATCATAGGGCACCACGTTAGTCATGTACTTATAATATGCTTCAGTGGTGAGCCTCAATGGACGACTGAAGCCTATAAAGTTGTAATCGAATCCAAGCACACCTTGCCAGCTTCTTTGAGCTTTTAATGACGTATTCACAACACCGTTATACCCCCTGAGTTCCCGATAGAAAGGCGGCTGGTCATAAGCTCCCCCGGCTACCCGGAAGATCACATCTCTTTTCCAGGAAGGTTTCCATGAAGCTGCCGCACGCGGAGAAATCAAAAGTTCATTATTCAGATCATTGTAATTCAATCTTAGCCCACCCTGCAACGTGTACATGCTATTGCCTCTCGAAAGCGAAATGTTGTCCTGCAGGTAACCACTTAATTTATTCACATCTAAAACAGTGGCAGACTTGAGCACATTGTTGAACGCCAGGAGGTTTGGATTAAAAGGAAGAGAATAACCGGCAGAATCCTGGTATTCCCATTCATTCAGCCTGTCATCAATCTTCGTCTTGTCATAACCGGCGCCCCACTGAAAGAGGTGCTTTCCATTTAATAAGCTTCCTTTATGTGAGAAGTTGTAATCAATAATATTCAGCCTGTTGCGGGAGAAGTTTTGATAGAGCCCTGCACCCAATGGATTTACAATAGAGCCGAAGGAGGAACTTTTAGTATCGAAATCACGGTCGCCAAAGAGGTAAGCCCCGGCAATATCTATATTTTCTTTTTCGTCATTCTCAAAGCGGGAAGCCAACCATTTCAACTTCAGTTTTGCGTTCGGTTGATAAGTGCTTGATATACCAATCATCCCTGTGCTATACTGATCTTTTTCCTGGCCCTCGAAATAAATATCCATTCCAAGATTAGCCGTGAAATAGGGTGAAAACACGGAGGATGTGAGTTTGCTTGTTTCCGGTATCAAACGAAACTTCGTGGTGGACACATTAGCTAAAGCTTCTGTACTCCATTTATTGTTTATCTGCCAGGTAATTAATGCCTGCAGGTCTGAAGAGGAGGGAGAGTATATCCCCTGGGTTTCCTGGCTCGAAAGCAATCCGCGGTTTGAGCGATTGCGAACACCCACGATGTAGGATAATTTATTGCTGTTTGATAGTCCTTCGATGTGAACTCCCTGTTCCAATGGGCTAACATATGCTGATCCTCCAAACCGGCGGGGAGTATTATATTGAATATCAAGCACGGAACTCATTTTATCTCCATAGCGGGCGGAGAATCCCCCGTTATAGAAATTGATGTTCTTGACCATCTCCGGGTTAATGAAGCTAAGACCTTCCTGTTGACCGCTCCTTACCAGGTAAGGACGGAAGATCTCGAAATCATTCACATAAATAAGATTCTCATCATAGCTGCCGCCCCTGACGTTGTAGTTGGAAGTGAGTTCATTGTTGGAACTGGTGAAAACTTTTATCAGCGACTCCACACCCATAATGGGTGAGGGTATATTAATAACGGTCTTAGGGTTAGGGCGTATCAGGCCAACTTCTGTTCGTTGTCTTTCATCTCTAACAAACACCTGTTCAAGGTCACCGGTACCCGGCTCCAAACGGATAGTCACCGACTCCTGTTCTCCTTCATTTAAAATAAAATTCTGTTGTACTGCCTTGTAGCCACTGTGAGAAAAAATCAATGCGAATGCCCGGTCGGCCGGTACTTTCAATAAAAACGTTCCGGAATCCGTAGTGAGTATTCCTTTTTGCTGCCCCAGGATGGTCACAGATGCAGCGGTTAAGGGTTGCTCATTTTCTCCCAATACTTTACCTGAAACGGCGGCCGTTCTCTTTTGTGCAAAGCAGGTAATACTTAGGGTAAAGACAAGAAAAAACAAATGGAAACGCAATTTCACAAAGCAGTATTTAGGAATAAAAATAATCCATTGAAATTTATGAAAGGCCTTATTTTACTACCCTTCCGAGCCTGAGAAAAATTGGAAAATGAAAATGCCTGCTTTCCTCTATACCCCATGCCTGTTCAAGATCATCTTTAATTAACGGTAGCGGGGATGCATTATTTTCTTTAGTGAAGGTTTGTACCGCAGACCAGCTTTGGAAAAAGCCTGTGAATTGCTCTTTTGTCCAGTGAACATCAATACGGAACTCTTTTTCAGGTAAAGGTTCGTATTCAAATTCCACTGTTTTATAAGAGTTCTCCATATGTCTTCTCCCCCGATCCCAATAGGAATAAACTATGTCATAATAGAAATGATGAACAAGTTCATTCAATGCGATTTCATCTGACTGAATAAAAGAATAACCCCACGCAGCTATTACGGCATTCTGACGGGCAACACGCGTGGCTTCTGTTTTAAATCTTCCCGGGTTCAGCCAATGATAGGCAGTGGCTATTGTAATAAGGTCAAAACTGTCATTCGCATACGAAGTTTCTTCCGCCGCACATAGGTGATAGTGTATATTAGGTTTTTGAATGGCTTGAGACAATTGAGATTCACTGATATCTGAGGCGTCAACGCGGGTAAAATAGTTGGACAGTTCGCTGGCAGCTTGCCCGTTCCCCGTAGCACAATCCCAGGCACATTCTCTTTTTTCGACAAAGCTGATAATGTACTCAAACAGTTCGACAGGGTAGGTGGGGCGGTATTTTGCATACACCTGCGACTGGTCTGAAAACAGGTCTTTAGGCATACACAAAAATAAACACAAGAAATGCTTAGATTAATGCAGATAACCTAAGTGAACAAGCGACGCTGTATTTAGACTCAGAGTCTTTTTAACCTTGCAATGGTATCCTTTGGATCAGCAGAACGAAACACGGTGTTACCGGCAACAAGAACATCAGTACCTGCTTCAACTATTGAAGCTGCATTGTCAAGAGTGACTCCACCATCAATTTCGATCTTCACCTGTAGCTCTCTTTCTTTAATTATCTGTTTAAGCTTCCTGATTTTGTCGTAAGTGCGGGGGATAAAATGCTGCCCTCCAAAACCGGGGTTCACACTCATGATCAAAACCATGTCTATGTCTGTGAGAATATCTGTAAGAAATTTAACCGGTGTTGCAGGATTTAAGGCTATGCCTGCTGTCATTCCAAGTGATTTGATGTGCTCTATGTCGCGGTGGAGGTGAGGGCAGGCTTCATAATGTATGGTAAGGTTATCGGCTCCTGCTTTTTTAAAATCTTCCGCATACTTGCCCGGTTCCATGATCATCAGGTGCACATCGAATATCTTTTTAGTCGTTGGTCTTATTTGTTGAATGATTGACATGCCATAACTGATGTTGGGAACAAAACGTCCATCCATTACATCGAGGTGAAACCAATCGGCTTCACTCTCGTTCAGCATTTTGCAATCCTCTTCCAGTTTCAGGAAATTGGCGGATAAAAGAGATGGAGCTACAATGGGCATCAGTGTTTATTTGCGGCGGAAAGTTAATGAAATACAAGGTGCATGTAAAGTGTAACTGCTAATATTCAATTTCAGCAGGAGAATTCAGTATCAATAATTGGATGTATCGTTTATATGGATTCGTAAGCTGGTATAGGATCTTTCACTTTACCCGTGCGCTTCAATACCCCCCATGATTGTAATTCTCCTTTTAATGCCCGGCGGATAGAGCGGATCAAAACCACCCACATAAACCAACGGTAGATCAGTCGCTGCGGAATAAGCCAAACTAGTCTTGATACTTTTTCATTTTCCATGTGGAAAGCTAGTATAGCTATCGCAGCGTCGAACAACATGAAACCAATGTAATAGGGAATGATCTTAGAGGTATTGCCGGTCATTAAACCAATCACCATAATAATATCAGCAAATGGTATAAAGAAGGGAATAATGTATTGGAATAAAAGAATATTAGGTAGAGCAAGCCAGCCTAACCATTTGTACTGGCTGTTGAATAAAGCATCCCTGTTTTTCCAAACCGTTTGTAATATGCCAAAGCTCCAACGGTAACGCTGTTTCATGAATTGCTTCAGTTTCTCCGGTGCTTCGGTAAAGGCTAATGCATCTGCTTCATTCTCAATTATGTAACCTGCACGTACAATTCGTACTGTAATATCTGCATCCTCCGCCAGGGTATCAGTAGTAAATCCACCGGCATCTTCAATAGCCTGTTTGCGGAAACCCCCTATAGCTCCGGGTACTACCGTGATAGCATTCAGATAGGCAAAAGCCCTGCGATCAAAGTTCTGACTGCTGATATATTCTATCGCCTGCCATTTAGTTAAGATGTTGACTTCATTACCCACCTTTACATTTCCTGCAACAGCACCAATTTCCTGCTGTTCATCAGTAAGGAAATGTTTCATCAACAGGCTTACTGCATCAGGTCGCAGTTTTGTATCGGCATCTATACATACTACATATTCAGCATTGGTTTGAGAGATGCCATAATTCAATGCAGATGCTTTACCCCCATTTGGCTTAGCCAACACTACTACATTTGAATAACCTTGAAATGCCATCGATACTTTCTCATAAGTGGAGTCCTTACTTCCGTCATCCACAAATATGATATTGAAGTTCGGGTAGTCCGTTCTCAGAAGATTATGTAATGAACTGACTGCGTTAACTTCTTCATTATACGCAGGAACAATAATGGAAACTAATGGGTATTCTGCCTCCGTTAAAGGCAAGGGAATAGTGTTTCTTTTTTCTTTTTTCCTTTGTTTATTGGCGAGGAATGCCATTAAACCAATCCTGCTGATGGAAAGGATGATAAATAAAATAAACAATGAAAATAACAAACTGCCAGCCCAATAAAAAAATTCAGCAATAAAGTAGAACACCTGCAGGATGTAATATCCACTTCCTTTTGGCACTGCAGGCATCAGGTCCGCTTTCTTTTTACCAAGAAGGTCGGCTACTGTAGTAAACTCATATCCTCTACTCCTGAAGTAGTCAATGATGCGGGGAAGTGCTTTTACAGTTTCCGCTCTTGTTTCTCCACCGGCATCGTGCAGTAAGATGATATTTCCTCCCAAGCCAGCAGCGTTCATTTCGTTCTTCCTGGCTATAGTTCTTGCTACAATGCTGTCAGCAACTACTCCCGGTTCCCAGTCCATTGGGTCAATGGATTCACCTACATCGAGGTAATTCCTTGTTCGGGCAAGTGCGACAGGTTCCAACTCCTCCATCTTCTCTGGTTCGAAGTCTGCATTGTATGGAGCACGGAATAGGATTGTAGAATGGCCGGTGATACATTCAAGCAAAGAGCGGGTAGCCTCCATTTCAAAGAGAGCGCGCCTTTTACTTACTTCCGCTATATTGGGATGGGTAAAAGTGTGGTTACCAATCTCGTGGCCTTCGCGGTACATCCTTTTAACGAGGGGTATGTTATTTTCTGCATTAATACCCACGACGAAGAAAGTTGCCGGTACATGCTTTTCTCCCAGGATATCCAGCACTTTTCTTGTCCACTTTGCATCAGGACCATCATCAAATGTCAGTACTAATTTCTTCGGATCTGCCTTTCCGTATTTCTGAACCACGAACATCGATGGCAGTTCATCATAGCTTTCTTCACTTATCAGTACATCTGTTGAATCTAACTCTGTTGTTATTTTACCATTGGTCGGAACCGCTTTCACATCCAGTATTTCCCCTTCCCCCATGTAATCTACATCGTCAGTTGATATTACATGACGGAAACCCTCAAAGTCAAATGATCTAAGAGCAGGTTTGGACATGTCCTTTTCATAAAACTTCCATATACGCGAGTCTTCCGATCCCAGCCGCCATATGGCAACTCCCGCCAATTCATCTTCAGCAGCAAAGCGCATACTGTTGAAAGAAGTGGCAGCATCTGTAAAATAGACTGTGTGTTCTATGTTTTGATCATCGGAATATTGATAATAGAGGTTATAAGTATCGTTATCGTAGGTAATGGTTGCATCGGATTCCCTTGCGGTAACAAGCGCCTGCTGGTAGGTAAGGTTGGTGGCCTGATGGTTCTTCGGCCAATCATAACCGTATGCTCCCAGGGCCAGTATGATTTTATTGGTCGGCATTTTCTTTGCCGCATCATCCACAGCTCCTTCTATCCAACGTTGTTCCGCTATAGGTCCTGGTTTTGTGTTGTCGGAAAACTGGTCGTATGCCATAAGAATCATGTAGTCGTTGTATTTCGACAGTTCATGATAATCGTAATCGTCATTAAATGGTACTACATCCTGTGTAACCAAAAATCCTTTTGCATGCAGTTTGGTATAAAGCTCCTTTTGGAAGTTGACGAACTGCTCATCACTGGTTTCCTGCAGTTCCTCGAAGTCGACATTCACCCCGGCGAAATTGTTCTTTTGCAGAATAGCAATGACATCGTTGATAAGCCTTTCCCGCTTACGCCTGTCATTGATGATCCGGTGTACAGCTTCTCCATGGAAGGTGCTGTCGTGGAAGTTGGACAACATCGGCATGATGCTCACACCGGCCTGTTTCATTACGGCAAAAGCCCTGGCATCCACATTGGTGGCAATGGTGTCGGTTTTAGGATCAATAAACATCCATTCGGGAAAGACCAGGTTCAGGTGGTTGATGTTTCTCTGCAGGGAAAAGAAGGATTGCGGATCCCAGGCCACATAGAAGGCTGCCCTGATACCGGCAGTCATGTTAGCCGGGAAGATCTTAGGCGAAAATACCTGCTCGGGAGAAGGTTTATAGGCTTCTGGTCTCAGTTGTTGCTTGTTAAAGAACTTCCTGAAACCCATGTACTTCTTAGCCAGCTCACTGTTGCGGTACACAATGGCATCATTACTATCGAGAATCTTTTTATAGGCTAATGCCCTCGATTTCATCTGGGGCACTGAAGGCTCATAATAGTACTTAACAAACCAAATAATAATAAGCAATAGAGCTAATCCGCCCACAAGGAAGAACAAACGGCTGCCCCATTTAAAACGTTGCCATCTTGTGGCCGATGTAGCCTGGAAGATTTGCTTATGCTGCATACAGTAGTGAAAAGCGGAAAAGCAAAATTCACCGCTTTATTGTTAAGGATTAATAATATTCGATAAACAAGATGTTAACCGGCGTGAGATGCTATATAACAGCAATAAACAATTGTATTAATAATCTAATTCAAGTCGCAGGCGATCCTTTAATTCTTTCACTAGCGGGTATTGCTCAATGATCTTCTGGTATTGTTCTTTGGCACTCAATGGCAGGTCCAGGGGCACTTCATGCTGTACTCCTTCCACCAGCTTAATCTTAAACTGCAGCAGCTTTATTTGTAATTCCTTTTGAAGAAATTCACATGCCTTATTCCTTTCCAGGTCAAGAAATTTCTGGTTGATATTGTTATACACCACTGCCTCAAAAGTGGTTGCATCCACTACCTGCAGCTGCGCCATATCAAAGCTTTGCCATGCGGGATTTTTGGCAGCTTTTAATAGTTGAATGTATTGATTCCAGCAGGCCTGTAAGCGTTCAATATCCAATGGCTTCTCCTCAACTTTGGTTGCAGTATTTTTCGCTTCTATCTGTTTGCGGATAGTATCAAGCGAGGAAAGTTTTGATTTTGGAGCTTTTGGCTGTACAGGCTCATAGGCCGGTTGGTTCTCTTCTACTGCCGCTGCTTTTTTCGGTTGTACTGGAGTGGGCTCCTCAATCACCAGTTTCACTTCCGGCTTTGGAGAGGACACAGGAGTAGTGACCGGCTGGCTCTTTTTCGGAGCGGCTATGGGTTGAATGGTTTTAAACCCGATACTCTTTGCTGATTCAGTTAGTTTTTTTTTATCTACTGAGCTGCCATTGGTGGCCAGTTGAATGGCCTGCGACAGGTAACAAAGTTTTATGAGCGCCAGTTCAACATGCAGACGCTTGTTCCTGGCCGATTTATAATTAATCTCTGCCTCATTCAGTATGTTTAATGCACTTATAAGCAAGGAAGGATCCGTCTTCTTTGTCGTTTCAAAATACTTCTGTTTAAAGCTGTCAACCACTTCCAGTAAACCAATTACCCTTTCGTCCCTGCATATCAGAAGATTGCGGATGAACTCGGAAAAACCGTTCAACACCATATCACCTTCAAAGCCTTTCTTATTAATATCATCATACAAAAGCATAGCACCGGCAAGATCCTGGTTTAACATGCAATCCATGAGCTTAAAGTAATAGTCTGCATCCAGTATGTTCAGGTGTTCAAT
>JBLNAY010000023.1:0-22021 GCA_050259715.1 Candidatus Dadabacteria bacterium | reverse complement strand
GGAAGAGGTGAGATATGATACGTAAAGCGTGAGACGAAGGAGCGAAATAATCATGAAGCATGAGATATAAAACGTGAGACCTTCATTCACTATTGACTATTCACCACTCATTCCTCATGTTTTGCCACGAAGACGCAAAGGCACAAAGAGTGTTTGGACACAACAAGTTCCAAGGGAAAGTCCTGAAAGGGCGCTGAAACTTTACTTATTCCTTAAAAAATTCATAGCGAGAACATTTAAAATCTAGAAGAATCTATCAGCGCCTTATTGCGCCACCGGCTTTCTTGTGAAGACTGTAGTTGGAGAGGCGCAATACAGCGCCTGCAGTATTTAACCTTAGCACGTGTTTCATTAAAGGAATGGTTGATTTTAGATTCTGAAAACTGCTAAAGAGAGAAGGACAGAATATAAAGAATGTTTCACTCTGTAATTGCCTGTTGTGCGCTGGCCTGCACGTCCGGCGGAGCATCGGGACGTGCTTGATCCTTTTGTAACTTTTCCCATCAAGGGGAAAAGTTAGGAGACAAAAATCCTTGACATAAATAATTTCTAATGGTAAATCTAATCTGTATTAATAATTCATTCTTCCACTTTTGTCATTGCCACAAAAGTGGAGCAAAAGGTCTAGACGGCGCAATGCTCCGCTGCCCGTCCGTGCCCACGCACAATTGGCAGTCTTCATAATAGCAATCATTCACTATTTCCTCAATCTTTCTCATTTATGACACAGCACTTCACGCAGCAAGCTATTAATTATTCAATCAGCTCTAGTTGAGAGATACTGCAGGCGCTGTATTGATGACAATATCTTTTATTGTGTATTGGTGTCATCGAATCTTCGATTTCTGCTTGCAGTCTTTCAAATTATAGAGTTCCTATGCTAAGCGCAGAATAATGCGCTGAAACTTTCCTTATTCCTTAAAAATTCATAGCGAGAACCTCCAAAATCTAGAAGAATCTATCAGCACCTTATTGCGCCACCGGCTTTCTTGTGAAGACTGTAGTTGTAGAGGCGCAATACAGCGCCTGCAGTATTTAACCTTAGCACGTGTTTCATTAAAAGAATAGTTGAAATTAGATTTCGAAAACTGCAAAGAGAGAACGACAAAAGATGAGGGATGATAATACATATAAAGACTGCCAGTTGTGCGCTGAGGCCAGGAAGAATTGCGATTGGGGACCAGGCATGTGGGCGACACCCCGTTTAAAGAAAACAGGTACATTACAGGCACAATCGCTTTTACACAATGAGGGATAAAAAACTTCCACTTACCCGCCGGTCTTTTCTTACCATGACCGGCATCGCCACTGCAGGTGCTGTTCTTGTTCCACAATTGGCAGTATTTGCCAAAGCCGTCGGGGCACAACCGCCAACACCGGGGGCGCTTTCATTGGCCGGCACCTGGCAGTTTGCATTGGATCGCGACAATACGGGTATTGGTGCCCGTTGGTTTGCAAAATCCCTGGATACGGATACCTCCATTTCTTTGCCTGGCATATTACAAACGCAGGGCTATGGCGATGCCATTAAAGCAGATACCAAATTTGTGGCTGCCCTGCCACGCGATATGAGGTGGTATCTTCTGCCTCAATATAAACCTTACACGGTGCCGGGTAATGTACAGGTTCCCTACCTCTCGCAGCCTGTGCGTCATTACCTGGGAGTTGCCTGGTACCAGCGACAAATAATTGTTCCGCCGCAATGGGCGGGTAAGCGCCTTGTGCTCCTGCTTGAACGGACACGTTGGCAAACAGATATCTATATCAACGATCAACTGGTTGGCAGCAACCGCTCGTTGGTAGCGCCGCACCAGTTCGACCTTGGTATGCTGAAGCCCGGAAATCATTTACTCTCCATCCGCATCGATAACAGCATGTTAAAGCCGGACTATCGTCCTGATGGTCACTCGGTTTCTGATGCAGAAGGATCGACATGGAATGGGATTGTTGGCAGGATTGAGTTATCCGCCACTTCTCCTGTTTGGATCGATGATGCACAGGTGTTCCCGGATATTACGAACCAGTTGGCTCGTGTCAGGGTTAGTATAGGCAACATAACAGGTAAAGCCGGGACGGGCACTCTTAGCGCTGGTGGAGCCCGTGTGATTGTAAACTGGAAAAAGGAAGGCGGCACGGCTGTCATTGATGTGCCCATGCCGGGTGCGAAACTATGGTCGGAGTTTACCCCGCAACTGCAGCATCTCACGTTGACGCTCATGGGTAATGAAGCGGATGACCAGCGGCAGGTTAGCTTTGGTATGCGCGAGATTAAAACGGAGGGGAATCGCATTTTGTTGAATGGCGAACAGCTACAGGTAAGGTTTACGCATGATGGTGGCGGTTTTCCCCTCACCGGTTACCCGGCTACCGATGTGACTACATGGAAAAGAATTATAGGTATTTGCAAAGCGTGGGGGCTCAATGGTATGCGCTTTCATTCCTGGTGCCCGCCGGAAGCTGCTTTTAACGCAGCAGATGAACTGGGATTCTACCTTCAGCCGGAGTGTGGAATGTGGAACTCCTTTGATGCCGATGGCAAAATGTTAGGTGTTCTCAACGATGAAACGGCACGAATGCTGAAGGCCTATGGTAATCATCCATCCTTTATAATGCTCGGTGCCACCAATGAACCGGCAGGCCGTTATGCCACACAGCTTCCCGGGTGGGATAAACAATGGAGGGAGGCAGATCCACGTCGTCTCTACACCGATGGCACAGGCAGATGGGCGCCACCGCCGGCAGGGAAAGGAACTGCCTTTGCTGCCGATTACCTGGTGACGGGTAGCCCGGCACGTGGACCGCGAGGTTGGTTTGGAGGAGATTACGAAGAAGCTTTGACTGCTATACGCGGCGGCGTTACCATTCCCTGCGTAGGTCATGAAATAGGTCAATATTGTGCGTACCCCGCTTTTGGCATCATTAAAAAATTCAACGGGAAGGGTAAGTATGCGGCGTTTCCACATGGTATTGGTTATGGAAAGGTTCCCTATATGCACCCCGGCAACTACATCATTATGCGTGACAGTGCCGAAAAGCACGGCCTTCTTAGTAAAAACAAATCGTTGGCGCAAGCTTCAGGGAAATTCCAGGTGGCGTGTTATAAAGAAGAAATTGAGGCGCTGCTGCGCACTGTTTCCTACTCTGGTTACCAGTTGCTTGACCTGCACGATTACCTTGGGCAGGGTGGTGCTCTCATTGGCCTGCTGGATGCTTTTTGGGAAGAAAAGGGCTATGTTAATGCAAAGGAGTTTACTCGCTTTAATAACTCCACTGTTCCACTGGTGCGGCTCAGGGAGCGCATCTTTACAACGGGGCAAAGCCTGTTAGCAACCGCTGAAGTGTCGCATTTTGGACCGGCGCCACTTATGTCAATAACACCTCGCTGGAGCATTGTTGATAGTAGCGGAAAGCCCGTGCTCACGGGAACTCTTCCCACCGTGGACATACCCCGTGGTAGCGGACAGGCTTTGGGAACCATAACGGCTTCCCTCGCTAAGCTACCCGCACCGGCATCGTATTCACTTGTTTTTAATCTCCCCGGAACTCCTTTCAGCAACCAGTGGAACTTTTGGGTTTACCCGGCAGCAATGAACAGTGACATTCCCGGAAGTGTTCTCGTCACTGAATCATGGAATGAGGCAAAGGCTCGTTTGATGAAGGGTGGTAAGGTGTTGTTCCTCTCCGGTGTGCCCCAGAAACCTCCTGCTGATCTGGCATTAACTACTTCGCCGATTTTCTGGAACCGGCTGATGAACCCCAACCGCACGTGGATGCTTGGGCTTCTCAATGATGATAAGCATGGCTCTCTTGCCCAATTTCCTACAGGGGATCATTGCGACTGGCAGTGGGTCAGCCTGTTTCCTAAAACAACCGCCATGAATATGGAGGCACTTTCGCCGTCACTGGCATTAGTGGTTCAGCCTATCGACGACTGGAACCGCAACCTGCGGCTTTCCATGTTGTTTGAATGCAGGGCAGGAAACGGCAAATTGATGGTAACCTCTTTTGATCTTTCTGATAGAGCGGTAGGGCAGCAAATAACGGCGAAGGCACTTCGAAGATCTGTTTTGAAATACATGGCATCATTGAAATTCAAGCCGCGGAACAGGGTGTCCCTGGAGGAACTGGAAGCATGGGTGCCGACGCGCTACGTGGCACCTGTCATCCTGAACTCGCCTCCTGCAAGCAGCGATGTTGCGGACCCCGGGCAGGTGAAAGGGTGAGGTGATTGGGGATTTTAAATTTGGGATTTGGAATTAGGGCGTTGGTGTAAGCTGGTTGTTGGATAAGACACTCGCTCCAGGCTGGAGGTGAATAGGATTTACGTAAATACGTAAATAGGCGTAGTGGAAAACCAGGTGACAATTTCAATACCTAATCATTACTTTCCGCGCGATGTTTCTGCCAGTGCGGATCAGAAGACAGCAGGACTCGCGGGATTTATTCTTTTTCGAAGGATGGAGCTGTCTACGCAAAATTGCCACAAACGTAATAGTGTTTATGAAGTTGTGGCATTTGAAAAATGTCAGATTCAATGAACCACAAAAGCAAAATAGTGATTTATAGCTGAATGCTTAACCAGCCAGCCACAATTTGATAAACACACTGTTTTGTGCAGACATTTTGCTATTTTGCTTTGTCCACACTTATTACAACTCGCCTGTACACAGTCAGCGCCGGAATACCTTTATCGGTAATCTCTAAAATAAGATGTATTGTCTTGCCTGAAGCATCAGAAGGTACAAGTACTTTACATTTAGATGCCGAACCCCTTTCTATCGTCACAGTGCCTTTATAGATACTTGGTTCATCATACACAGACCATTTATAATCCAACTGATTTCCATCAGGGTCTTTCGATTCAGAGGCGTCAAGTATTAAAAAACTTCCAGCTTTCGCTTTTTTATAAATACATTGTAAGGAACTATCACCGTCTACAATAGCTACTGGATGATGATTTACAGCAGAATAATCATCAGTAGTAGTCCATAACATACGGGCTGCAAAATTATTCCAAATATGTTGTTTCCATTTGTTTATGGCTGCAATACCCTCTTTTGAACTGCCGTACATGTAATAAGGGTCATATTGGGTTTCATCTTTGCCGCTTTTGACAATGAAATCCATGCCACGTATTCCACTTACTTTATTAGTGGAGAACCGCCCGCCCCAGCCTCCGTAGTCAATGTGTTCCGGTACATTTAAACCATTGTTATAAACATAAAGAAAAGCAGGAGTGTCGCCTTCCGTTGCCCAAACTTTATTAGGGTAATGATTACCCAAAGGCATGCGGATCTGCACGTTGTTCTTTGTCCAATCGTCAGGCGGTGCCCATCCATAAATTTCTTTGTTGCGTATGTAAACAATATCAGGGAAGTTTTTAGCAATCCAGGCACCTGCATCATCTTGCCCAAGCACGTCATAGATTCGTATTTTCCTTACGAATGCGCTTACTGCTTTTTGATTTCGGGTATTCATTACTTTCCATAGGGCTTGTGCCAATGTATTCATGCCTCCCCATCCGGCAATCCATACCGGGCGGTTGTCTCCCTTTTTATCAACTGCCGATATAATCAGTTCTGACCCCGGTGAGTCTTTGCCCGCTCCTACGCCCGACATGTTGGATTTTGATTGTCCTTGTTTTGTAATTGACCTTAAGTAGTCAGCATTAGGATAACCTGCAGCTTGCTTTTTTAAGCGGGGCAATACTTCTTGATACCAGTTTATAACCTCCATTATCTTAGCGGTCTTGTCGGGGTCGTCCATCCAAACCTGCGTGCTTACCAGCCCTTCGAGGTCAATTGCATTGGAACAGACCAACATATGAATCATGGATTGGGTATCATCGGGGTCTGTACCACCAAGGTCGGTAGTAACAATAAGCCTTTGCCTGTCATTCTGATAAACTTGCCCTGTACAAAATTCTGAGTACAAAAAAAATGTAAAAAGAAGTATACACTTCACTATATCAACTCTATTAAATTTCATTTATTTTATTATTTGCTTGTGCCTTACCAACGTCTCGCTCCGCTTGCACACAACTCTTAAATATCAGCAACTTTCACGATATCAGCAATGACCTGATATTTTTATTGGCCTCTAAGTACCAATAAGTTAGATAGCAAGTGGGAAATACCCGGCGGAAAAAGAGAAGTATATATCATTTCCCACTTTTCAGCATTTTGTGTGAGTTTGCAAGTTTATCTTATTCCATAATCTATAAAAGTTGATCTATATGGACAAGATGGACACATGGCCATCTTGTCCATCTTGTCGTATTTCTTATTTTTTGACGTCTTCTTTATGAATATTTAAATAAGGGAGGCTTTACTTCGCCTGGGAGTCGTCCTCAGGACAGGCCAGCTAGATACTCGCGTTCGAGGTAATAATTTATGAAGTTTTGTGGCGTGGAGAGGTATTCCTTGAATACCATCCCTTTCCGCTGGATCATTAAAAGATAAAGATTAAATTACTTCTTATTTTCATCCATAACCAACGACAATGAAACTCTCTCTTTTTTTAATCCTGTTAATAAATTCAGCTTTCGTCTTCGCACAGCATTCAACAAAGAAGGTTATTGTTGAAGGCAATGGTTTGCCGGTAGTAATGTTGAACGGTGGTACATCGGACATGTCGGTTTTTGCTGCGCATTCAAAAGCATTATCCCCGAGGTATATGGTTATCCGGATGCAGCAATTCAACATCGAGTATGCCAATGAAAATTCGTTGCTGCCCAAAAATTATTCAGTGCACATGGAAAGTGAGGCGATAAAATTCACCCTGGATTCACTGCATATTAAACAACCTGTGGTTTTGGTCGGGCATTCTTACGGTGCACTTATAGCTCTTGATTTCGCATTAAATCACCCGGGAAAACTGCGCTCGCTTGTATTGATCGAACCACCGCTCTTCCAATTAGCCGAAGCAAAAAAAGAGTCACCGGCAGGTATGAAACGAATGCAGGAGCTTACTAAACAGTTCACTCCACAGGCTACTATCACCGAAGACATGGTTAAACAGTTCCGTTGCGAATTAATGAACTGTGATAGTATGGATATTACCAGGCTCCCGTTATGGAAGACGTGGATAGAACAAAAAAACCGGCTGCGGGGTCTTTCTGCTGTTAGCTATTATAAAACGGATTTGAGGAAGTTGCACCAGTTTAGAAAACCGGTTTTAATTGTCACCGGAACACAGACAGTGCCAATGCATAAGCGGATCGACGAGTTATTAGCGAGCGAATTTCCAATGACAAAGACGGCAGCTCTTAAGGGAGGCCATACAGCAGTAAATACAAATGCCAGTGAGTTTGCCGGTATCTTATTCAAATTCCTGGGAAATAAATAATCATACTGCTAAAAGGTGATTGTCTGAATCATGATTAAAGGATTAAAGGCTTTTCATGATTGAAGACGCTGAATAATCAGGGTAATCCTTCAATCAAAACGTTCGGGCACATTAATCAAAGTGCACAAAATGCACAAAATGCACAAAGTGCACAAAGTGCAAAATGTACACTTTGTCCATATTTGGAGTTAGGAATTCCAGGATTTTTCTCCCTTGTTCACAGAAATTAACTGCCAAAGCGAAGTTGATATAGCACTCGCTAGTAAATCGTATCTCTTTTTCCAAACCATTATTAGAGAGCCCTGAAATTCCATTTAGAATTATCACCATTAAAATCAAATTCTGCAAGTGTGGGAGTGCTATCTCCTGAAGATACCAGTGCTAACTTCTTATTGGAACCCGGAACTACCCGGGGCAATATTCTATAGGTGCCATCAACCAATTGATCGATGCGCCATAGTTGTTCGGGGGCACCGGTAAATGCCGGAACCGTGATTACTTCAGCATTGGCTGTTGCTGCTAATGCCCGATCTGTTCCCGCTATTACTATTTTATAATAAGGTGCACCTAAGTATCCGCTTGAATCAGGAGCAGCTGTTATGATCCATTTTTGATGAGGACGGCCCATATAATCACCTATTCTTGCGTCGATATTTCCTGTAGGCCATGCCTTGATAACGTCCGCCAGTTGCTGCGATGGAACGGGTTTTACCGGTTCATCATTGTTCCTGTTAAATCCTCTCATGCCACCCGCCATTCTTGCAAAATCAACTGCCAGCTCCAGTGCATATCCTCTTCTTACGGATTCTATTTTATAGGTTCCATCTTTGACATTTTCCCCGGCAACAGGCCATCCCTCTTTCCAAAGCAAGGGACGGATGCCCAATACACTGCGGCCACCCTGGTCCAAATCGGCTTCATAATGACAGGACATCTTTTCAACGCCATCGCCCATGATGATATGCCCAAAGTGCCCGGGGCCAATAAGCCGGTCGCTTGCTGCAAGTACCATCTTGCCGCCGCCTTCCAGCATGCTTCTTCCCACGTTATCCATGTACGGACCCGTTATTTTTTTGGAGCGACCAACAACGATGTTATAGGTTGAGTTGGCACCATCGCAACAGCTGCCATGGGTGGCAAGCAGGTAATACCAACCGTCATGATATACCAGGTCGGTAGCTTCACAAACAATGGCAAGGTCTACGGGTTTATTTCCTTCCATGCGCTTACCAGTTTTGGGATCCAGTTCTACAAGGCGGATGAAACCAAAATAGGTGCCGTATGATAACCACAGCCGGCCAGTATTAGGGTCCAACATAAGACCCGGGTCAATGGCATCATTATCTTCATATCCATCGGAGGTAGCGACAATAACCGGTTCTGAATATTTAAAGTCGGGAGATTTAGGATCAAGCGTTTTATTCCACATGGTGAGAATCGCTCCTTTATGTGCGCCTCCACCACCGGTTGCTCCATAAACAACAAGGTAGCGGTTACCAATTTTCATGGCATCAGGGGCAGCTCCCCCGCCGGGCCTCACGCCGCCACCGTTCCATGTCCAGCCATCATCTGAAATTAACCCGCCGCCACCAGTGCCAAAGGTGTAATACTTTCCTTCACATTCAACAATTGTTGACGGGTCGTGTATAAATGGTTTGCCAATTTGTGCTATTGCTGTACTGTGAAACCAGCTTGATAAAAGCGCAATGGCGGAGATTATTTTAATTCGCATATATACTAAGGTTAGAGATTAGAGATGAGAGGTTAGAGGTTGGAGATGAGAGTTCGTTCTAAAATGACTGTCACTCATCACTGATTACTCATCAATTCACTATTCATCATTCACTCTATTCACTATCACTGATTACTCATCACTCATCACTCATCGTAAAGTTCCTTACTGGCGATCCTTTTTCATCCAAAAAACGAACACAGAAGTTACACATACCCGGCCCATTGATTACGGCCCCACGGATAATGTTCTTTCCCTTGTGAAGCGTTAAACGCGAAGAGGTGACATTATCCACAATCATATCCCTGTCACCGGAAAGTATAAGCGCTTCTTTGCCATTCAACCACCACATGCTTGCAGAATTACATCCTGCAGCCATTCTGACATTCTTCATTTCTTCCGGGCAGTTGATGACGGTGACCAGCCAGAAGAGTACGCCATATTGCGGTTGGTTAACGGCGTAGCTAAAGTGGAATAAATTAAAGTTGTATTCCCTGCTGTCCAATGCATACCACTTTAGTTCCTGGTTGCCCACCTTTACCTTTTCATCCTTCCTGGGAACTATTGTAAAATCATTGGAAAAATTGTCGGTGGAAAAGGTTGTCCTGAGATAGTTGTCAGTGAATATATTATTGCGGGCGATGTCTTTCTTAACAGGTTCAAGAACCAGCCAACGTTGAATGAATCCTTTTGCACCGGGTGCCTTTTTTACGTTGGTGGCCAGTGTAAAGTGTTTGGAAAGGGTATGCGTGGTATCGCTTTTTACAGGTATTTGAGCCAGCATCGCTCTTTGTTGTTGAGGCGGAGCCTGGGCCAGTACGCTAACAACACAGGATTGTGCTACTAACAAAAGGACAAAAGCCATAGCCGGCAAAAACAATTTGTGTTTTCTATTCATGGCAGCGTAATGATTGTGTTCTGAAATTGAGCATTCCATTAAATCAACAATATACATTAGTAAGCCTTAAAATTCCATTTTGAATTATCACTGTTCATATCAAAGGTGCCAAGCGTTGGTGTGCTATCCCCGGAAGATACCAGTGCTAACTTCTGATTGGAACCCGGAACTACTCCGGGCATTATTCGATAGGTGCCATCAACCAGTTGATCAATTCGCCATAATTGCTCCGGTGTGCCGGTAAAAGTTGGAACTGTGATTACTTCAGCATTGGCTGTTGCTGCTAAAGCCCGTTCTGTTCCGGCAATTACAATTTTATACCATGGACCACCTAAATATCCGCCTGCACCGGGAACAGGTGTAATTGTCCATTTCTGATGAGGACGGCCCATATAATCACCTATTCTTGCGTCAATATTTCCTGTTGGCCAGGCCTTGATAACGTCTGCTAATTCCTGGGAGGCAACGCGTTTTACGGGTTCGTCGTTATTACGGTTAAATCCCCGCATGCCGCCCGGCATTCTTGTAAAATCAACTACTAACTCCAAAGCATATCCTCTTCTCTCCGATTCAATTTCATACGTTCCATCTTTGATATTATCTCCTGCTACGGGCCAGCCATTTTTCCAGAGCAAGGGACGAATGCCTAATACGCTACGGCCACTTTGATCCAGGTCTGCTTCATAATGGCAGGACATTTTTTCAACACCTTCGCCCAATACTATACGTCCAAAATGCCCCGGGCCAATAAGTCTCCCCTGGGCAGCCAGTACCATCCTGCCTCCACCTTTTAGCATGTCTCTTCCCATATTATCAAGGTAAGGACCGGTGACTTTCCTGGAGCGGCCAACAACGATATTATAGGTTGAGTTGGCACCATCGCAGCAGGTTCCATGTGTGCCGAGAAGATAATACCATCCGTCACGATATACCAGGTCGGTAGCTTCACAATCAATGGCTATGTTGATTGGCTTATTGCCTTCCACCCTTTTGCCTGTTTTAGGATCCAGTTCAACAAGGCGGATGAATCCAAAATAGGTGCCGTAGGATAACCATAAACGCCCATTTGTCGGATCGAGGAGAAGCCCGGGATCGATAGCATCATTATCTTCAATGCCGTCAGACGAAGCAACTACCACCGATTCTGAATATTTAAACTCCGACGATTTTGGGTCCAGTGTTTTATTCCACATGGTAAGTATTCTTCCATTATGCCCGCCTCCCAAACCACCGCCGGTAGCACCATAGGCTATAAGGTAGCGATCACCAATTTTCACTACATCGGGAGCGGCTCCTCCACCGGGTCTTACTCCGCCTCCGTTCCATGTCCAGCCGTCTTCTGAAATTAATCCGCCTCCACCGGTGCCGAAAGTGTAATACTTTCCTTCACATTCGGTGATGGTTGATGGATCATGAATAAAGGGTTTCCCCACCTGGGCACCAGCGTTAAACCAGCTTGATAAAAGCGTTATGGTGCCGATTATTTTTATTCTTGTTCTCATTATAAACGAAATTCTATATTAAGGTTAGAGATTAGAGGTTAGAGGTTAGAGATGAGAGTTCGAAAAATGATCGTCACTCATCACTGATCACTCATCACTCATCACTCAATAGTAAGTTCCTTCACCGGTTCTCCCTTTTCATCGATAAAGCGAACACAGAAATCACTCATCCCGGGACCATTGATTATAGCTCCGCGGATGATATTCTTTCCCCGGTTAAGTGTTAAACGTGTTGACACAGCATCATCCATCACCATGCGCCTGTCACCGGAAAGTATCACTGCTTCCTTTTCGTTTAACCACCACTGTGATGCTGAATTTGAACCTACCGCCATTCTTATATTTTTCATTTCCCGTGGACTATTAACAGTGGTTACTGCCCAAAACAAGACTCCATATATTGGTTTATTTAATCCATAAGCAAAACGAAATAGTTTAACATTGAAATTTTTGCTGTCCAATGCATGCCAGGTTAGATCCTGCTGTCCCACTTTTACTTTTTCTCCATCCTTTGGAAGGATAGTAAACTGGTTTGGAAAGTACAACGTGTCAAAGGCTCTTCTTATGTAGCTATCGGTAAAAACAGTATTGCTACGGTTTGGTTTGGTAATGGGCTCCAGGAGTAACCAACGTTGAATAAACCCCTCCGTATCCGGTGACTTGGGTTTTGTCGTTGCAGGAGTGAAGTAAGCCGTGATGCTTCGCGTTGTATCGTTTTGGGGAGTAACAACAGTTTTACCCTTAGGGGTAGCAGAACATCCTTCTATTCCTCCTATAATAAGACAGGCCAGCGCCAGCACGAATGTGGTGCGTTTAATATTCATAGTGAAACCTTAAGGTGTTTATGATGGTTGATCTTGAAATGACAGGCATACTGTGCCGGTAAAACTACAAAAAGAATGTTCCCTTTGCTAGTGCCTCATGGTTAATAAACGTTGTAAAAGAATGGTGACATAGGAAATAGTGAATGGGAATGGAAAAGGAGTTCGGTGATTTTTATAAGCCTATCCATATGAGATAGATTTTGTTCCTCATTCCGTTTATTGAATTTTATATTTTATTTTGAGTCTATCTTTTGAAAAACAATCACATGCTCTTTAATATTTAAAACCAGGTTGCTTTATGAAAAATTTATCTTTCCCCGCCCTGTTGTTTCTATCCCTTACCTTCTCTTTAGCATCATGGAGTCAATCCAACCCGGTATTGACCATTGAAGGCGGGCAGGTAAAAGGAGTAGCGACTCCAACGAAAGGTGTTATTGTTTATAAAGGCATTCCCTTTGCTGCCCCACCTGTTGGTAAACTGCGCTGGAGAGAACCGCAACCGGTTGTGCCCTGGAAAGGAGTGAAGACAGCAGACAGGTATGGCGCTGCTGCAATGCAAATTACATGGGATCCCCAGAGTTTTTATGGCAGGGAATGGAGGGCCAGTGGCAGTGTTCCGTTCAATGAAGATTGCCTCTACCTGAATATCTGGACACCTGCTGCAGGCGATAAGAGTAAAAAGCTTCCTGTTGCCGTGTGGATACATGGGGGAGGCTACCGGGAAGGATTTGCATTTGAACCTGAAATGGATGGTGGTGAGGATTGGGCCTCACGCGGTGTCATCCTCGTATCGGTAACCTACCGTTTGGGTGTAATCGGGTTTTTCTCGCACCCGCTTTTGTCGGCTGAAAGTCCACACAAGGTTTCAGGCAATTATGGATTAATGGACCAGGCTGCAGCACTTAAATGGATTTACAATAATATCGGGCAGTTCGGCGGTGACCCTAAAAACATAACCATCTTTGGCCAGAGTGCAGGTGCCGGTAGTGTACAGTCTCTATGTGCTTCACCTCTTTCGAAAAGCATGTTGAGTAAAGCTATCAGCATGAGTGGTGGTGGATTAAGTACCGCACGACCGGGCATCCCACTGGATAGTGCACAACTGGCAAATAAAAAGATGATGGACTATTTTGAAAAAACGACGTTGGATGATATGCGATCTCTTTCTTTTGATGAATTGATCCGGATGTCTCAAAAATATTCGGAGGTCACCAAAATACGTATTGGCTGGGGCCCCGTTGTTGACAACTACTTTTTAAAGGGAACATTTTCCCAGGCAGCAATGGCCAACGAGATAGCCGATATACCTTACATGATAGGTTTTACAGCGAATGACCTCGCCGATATGTCGAAGGCGGTAAGTGATTTCTGTGCTTTGCGTGCGGCACAAAGCAATAAACCTGCTTATGCTTATTTTTTCCAGCGCCAGCTTCCCGGAGATTCCAGCGGTGCTTTCCATTCTGCCGATTTATGGTACATCTTCCATTCTATGCGACATAGCTGGAGGCCGTTTACTGCAGGCGACCAGGAGTTGAGTAATCAAATGGTTGATTACTGGACAAATTTTGCAAAATATGGCAACCCTAACGGTAAGAGCGGAGACGTATGGAAACCATATACAAGTCAAAACCCACAGTTCATGGTGCTGGATGCTAATAGCAACAAACCGCTATTATCAATGACGGCAAGTCCTCAATATAAAGGGAATGCTCTGAGCCGGAGGTAGGCTGAAATAAATAATTAAGGTGGTTCTCGGAAGAGAACAAACATCTGTGAAATGAAAACTACTATGATAGGAACAGAGTCAATCAGAAATATCATCAAGGTTCACACAACTTAATTAGGGCATCACTTTAAAAGATTTAGGATTTGAAAGCGGTTAGCAGATGAGTAATTGCTCCTGGCTCAGCAAACCATTAAACCTGCACAATTCCTGCTTGTAATTTTATTCCACCTTCTCTCATTTAACTCATATTTTTTAATATAAATAATCCTTACCTTGGATGAAGACCTTGAGGCATGAAAAACCACCCTACGATTTACTCTCCTTTGAGGTCGTGTGTTTATCTTTTGAAAAGCTCTTCTTATCATCGCCAATAACTACTGAAGATCTTCTCGTCATCCGCAATATCTATCGAAGATTAAAGGCACCGCAACGGTTGAAATGATTTTGATTATTGTACTGATGCTACACAGGCTTTGATGATTTTACAAGGCAGAGCGGCAGCAGTTGATAAATATTCTTTCAAAAATCAAACAAAGGAGTCTTTATGAACATTCTTACCAAATTGACTGTACTGGTTGCAGCCGTTACCTTTATCAGTGCAGCACCCAGCAGGCCGTCCCTACCTGCATCCTACCTGCAAAGTATTAAGACAGGAGTAAAAGGAAGCGCCTGGGCTACCCAGGAAGATGGAATGACATTTCACACAAACGTCAATGTTTTTCAACAAAACGGAATTATTAAGGGTGAGATGAAAGTGCAGCTTGATTTAACCCCTTTCGAGTTAGGTATTGTGAATTTTACCGCCAAGCCCACCTGCATGCGTTTTGATGGAGCTACTCATGTTTATGTTTCAGGAATTGTCACCAGCTCCAACAAGCCCGACATAGTACCAATAGGCGCTCCGTCAGTGGTGCATGTGCGGGGTTTGCCGTGTGGCGATATCACTAACGGAGATTTGTCGGGTACGTGCGACTCTCCGCCTCTTTTGTTAGAAACTCCTGTTACCAGTAGTGATTTTGTGATTTTCTGAAAATGAAAAACTTCATGAAGTCTGTTGACGCAAGCTTCCGTGCAAGGGAGTTTGCCACCACCGTTATTGATATTTTTTTCAGATCAAAAAAGGAGACCTAAGAACATTCTCCTCATTCACCCACTTAACAAACACCTGCGGGTGCTTGCAATCATCATTTAAAATATATGATCATTTAACCACGCTAAACCTTTTGTTATGAAAATCATTTATACTGCTTGCCTGTTTTTTTGTAACCTCTTCTTTTCCTTTCTTCCTGCACAAACACCACTACTTAACTGGCCGGTAACCGATAACACAGTAAGCACTATGGTGCATGTTGGTACTACTGTATACATAGGAGGGCCGTTTAGTCTAATAGGTCCTAACAGCCCTTACGGTGCAGTGGTGAACAACACCGATGGATTACCCCAGCTCAATGATGTAAGGCCGGATGATGCAGTAAACACGGTGATTCCTGATGGAGCTGGCGGATGGTATATTGGAGGTGCTTTTTTGAAAGTGGGTGGCCAGGTGCGCAATCATATAGCGCGGATCAATGCAGACGGAACACTTAACCCCTGGAACCCCGATGCGGATGGTAATGTCAATTACATTGTTTTGTATCAAAATACCCTATATGTGGGAGGAACGTTTTTACATGTGGGGGGAGCCGTTCGTAACAGGATAGCTGCTTTTGATGTAACTACGGGAAACCTTACCGCCTTTAACCCGAATGCCGGTGGCGCTGTTGAAGTTATCCTGCGGGATGGTAACACGGTATATGTTGGCGGTAGTTTCACAACTATAGGCGGGCAAACCAGGAACAGGATCGCGGCACTGGATGCCGGCACCGGGAATGCTACGACATGGGACCCCGGAGCCAACAATACAGTATCAGCTTTAGCCGTCTATGGCAACAGCGTTTATGCTGCCGGCAACTTTACTTCCATGGCAGGACAAACAAGAAACTGGCTCGCAGCTATTGATAAAACATCAGGCAGTGTTACCGCATGGAACCCCAACCCAAGCTACCCGGTTTTTGTTCTGACCGTGAGCGGCAGCACCCTTTATGTGGGTGGCAATTTCTTCACTATTAGTGGACAGAGCAGGCGTTCCCTGGCGGCTTATGATCTTGCCACCGGCAACCTGTTGCCGTGGAATCCGGGTGCTAATGCAGAAGTTTTTGCTTTATGGATCGATGGCAATACAGCCTATATTGGTGGCCGCTTCGACCAGGTTGGCGGACAGCCACGTAAATACCTGGCTGCCATTGATGCTACCAGCGGCACTGTAAGTTCATGGCATTCTCATGCCAGCAATTATGTGAACACCCTGGCGGTGAATAATAATAAAATTTATGTGGGAGGATCTTTTCATATCCTTGGTGGCACCATGCGCAACCGCCTTGCCGCTCTTGATATTGCCACCGGGTCCATCCTGCCGTGGGATCCCAATGCCAATAATATCGTTAACTATTTAATTGCCGGTGGAACTACTATTTATGCACTCGGAGGTTTTACCAATGTAGGAGGAGCCAACCGACTGAGGCTCGCTGCTTTGGATGCCATCACCGGTAATGCCACTTCACTGAGTGTGGATATAAATGCAGGCGTAGATGTGGCTTTGTTAAATGGTTCCACTCTTTACTTTGGAGGAGATTTTTCAACTGTAAATACCCAGGCACGGAATCATTTGGCTGCCATAGATGTTACTACAGGCAGTCTTGCGGCATGGAATCCGAATGCAAACAATGCAGTGTCAGCATTGTTGATCAATGGGAATACGCTATACGCAGGAGGCAGTTTTACCAGCATAGGTGGTTCATTAAGAAACAGGCTGGCGGCTTTTGATCTTGCAACAGGTAGCCTTACTGCGTGGGATCCGAATGCGAACCAAAGTATAATAACCATGAACACTGATGGAACGGTTATCTATGCGGGCGGAAACTTCAGCACGATAAGCTCTCAAACCCGCAACAGGGTTGCTGCCATAGATCTTTCAGGAAATGCCACCGCGTGGAATCCCAATTCCAACCAGGCGGTAAGTACGATACTGCCTGTAGGAAGTTCCATTTACCTGGGTGGAGCCTTTACGCAGATGGGTGGGCAGGAACGCCTCAGGCTAGCTACTGTTGATGCCACAACGGCTACCCTGGGCAGCTGGAATCCCGGGGCAAGCAGCGATGTTTCTGTACTTTATAAAGCAGGTGATAAGCTCTTTGCGGGTGGAAAATTTTCCGTCTTAGGCGGGCAGGATATTTTCAATTTAGGAGCCTTTGCCCTTACCATTTTACCGGTTCGTTTTATCTCTTTTACTGCAACAATTGATAACACCAATAAAGAAAAAGTGGTTTGCTCCTGGTCAACCGGCATGGAAGAAAACAGTGATTATTTTATTGTAGAAAGAAGTGCCGACGGCGTCAATTACCAGCCGATTGGGAAAGTAGCTGCAGCCGGTAATGCCAGCTACACGCAGGCTTACAGCTTCATAGATAAAGAGCCTGTTTACGGTTTAAGTTATTACAGGATAAAAGAAGTGGATGCAGATGGTTCGTTCACTTATTCAAAAGTGGTTTCCATAACAACGGTTAATGATAAAGTTGTGGTCTCTTTTTATCCTAACCCCGTAAAGGATGTTGCCACCCTGGAAATAAGGCTTCCATTTAAACAACTGGTGCACTATAACCTGTATGATCAAACTGGCAGGCTGCTGTTAGCCAAAGACAGCTACCTGCAGGAAGGTCGCAATGCCATTAATATACCAATGTATGACAGGCCGCGCGGTGTTTATATGATTACGGTGAAGGGGACCAATGTAAATAAACAGCTTAAAGTGGTGAAGGAGTAAATAGCGGGGATTCATGGAAAAAAGAAGTTGAGTCGAACACAGGTAAACATTTGTGATGACGGGCAAAGTTTCTACTTTGCCTTTTTTTGTTGAATAAGGTTGCTTCTGTTTTCTAAGTCGAGTCGATTGATGAATGAATTTCTGAACCCTGATTAAAGGATTAAGGGATTAGCAGATTTAGAGAGGATTTTTAAAATTGCCCCACTTTCATTTGCTAACCCGCTAATCATTTGCATGGACTATGTATGGAGTAAGCATGGACTCTGCATGGACAAACTCCGTGGTAACTCCATGGTAACTCCATGCAAACTCCATACAAACCGCGTAGAAAGTGCGTGGAAATCTGCAACCGGGCATAAAGACTTTTACCTTCCTGTAAACATGGGCGTCGGAGGAAATGAACCGATAAACTCTATTAGTTTTTATCGTGATTGTTTACGATTTTACTTGAGTTGTCAAATATCATGGTTGCTCCTTGTTCAGCATTGTAAGGCTCCCATTTAGGTAATCCTTTTGTGTTGGGATTGGCCTCCTTGTACAACCCGGTAAATTTTTCGACATTTTCAGCACCATAACGTCTGGCAAGTGTTGCTTTTACCTGCCCAGGGGATTGCGGAGTAATAATAACGCGGTTGTTATAAGTAAACTTATTCAGATTTAGTACCAATCACCATAGGTACCTTTTTAGAGAAATTAATCCTTAAATCAGGAAAATCAAGGATCAGACATCTTAATCCTGCAAAAACACTAAAATGCACTTTGTGCACTTTGTACACTTTGTATAGATTGGAGTTGTTTTAGTTCAACCGGTTTTAGAATCTTATGGATACAAAAGATGAATTATAGGATATGCCGTGAAAGATCGGTAAATTAAAAGCACTAAAATCATAAAAGCACTCTTATGAAGTATATATCACTTGTACTGAGTTTTTTTTATTGCAGTCTTTCATTGGCGCAGTTGAACAGGATCGATCATTTTATAGTGGTATCACCCCATGCAGAACAACTGTATCACTTGCTCAGGAATGATTTTCAGTTGCCGGTTCTTTGGCCTTATCAAACCTT
Source organism: Candidatus Dadabacteria bacterium (assembly GCA_050259715.1). Lineage (GTDB taxonomy): Bacteria > Bacteroidota > Bacteroidia > Chitinophagales > Chitinophagaceae > Flavisolibacter. Next base: position 3,068 of record JBLNAY010000023.1, on the reverse strand, counting down.
TCGTGGTTTTGCCAGTGGCGGAGTGTCGCTTGGTAATGTGACTTTAGAATTGGTGGCAAGAGAAAATTTGTCCAGGGCGCATTTTGCGAGCATGGCTTTGGAGCCCCGTGAGTCAGCTGAAAAGATGGTAAGGGTCCTTGACTCTCTTGATATACCACATGGAACTGTTTCTCCTTATGTAACCACACTAGATAATGGTGGAAAAGATACGCTGTGGAAAACGGTAACTCTGAATGAGCACTTTTTTATCTGTGATTACAATAATAGAAGTGCACATCAATTAAGGAACAAACGAGCCGGTGATTCACTGCAACAAAAGCGCGGGGGCCCACTGGGAATTATAAAGCTGAAAGAAATAGTTGGGGGAGGCGACGACCTGCCTGCGATAAGTAGCGAAATAATCAAACTACCGGGAATAAAAGGAGAAAAAGAGAACTTATTTACATTCAGCACTGGCCCTTCCATACGCCTGGTAAATAGTGAACAACCGGGAATTCAAAAAATCATTCTCCTGGTCAAATCCATAGCTGCTGCAAAAAGCTATTTGCAGTCGAAGGGTATGCTGGGAATGGCAACCGGCGACAGCTTGTTTATTGATCCGAAGGCCGTTGACGGGCTGGAGATTGAGTTAAGGGAAAAGTAAGTACTGATTGGGAATAGACCTGGAGCCAGAAAACAGGAGCCGGCAAAACCACTAAAGTGCACAAAGTGTACAATGTGCATTTTGTGCATTTTGTGCATTTTTACAATTTGAGAATTCCATGATTTTTCTCGCTTTTTGACAGATATTAGCTCTTCGCCGGAACTAAACGGAAATACCTTATTAAAATCAGAATGAAAAAGATCCTGCTCGGCCTAACCACGCTTTTTATTTGCCTGTTCGCATCCTCACAATTAGTTGGTAAAATAACCGATCCGGAGGAATGGGTAAACCCGCTTATGGGCACCGAATCGAAAGTGAGTTTGTCGAACGGGAATACCTATCCTGCTATTTGTGTTCCCTGGGGTATGAACTTCTGGGTGCCTCAAACAGGAGCCTTGGGCAACGGCTGGCAATATCAATACACGGCCGATAAGATCCGTGGCTTTAAACAAACACACCAGCCTTCCCCCTGGATGAATGACTATGGACAGTTTTCCATCATGCCGGTGACTGGTCATTTGAAGTTCAGGGAAGAGGATAGGGCGAGTTGGTTTTCACACAAGGCGGAAGTGGCAAAGCCTTACTACTATAGTGTTTACCTCGCCGATGCGGACGTGACCACGGAAATAACTGCTGCTGAAAGAGCCGCACAAATGCGCTTTACCTTTCCTCAAAGTGATAGCTCTTTCATTGTTGTAGATGCATTTGACAAAGGATCTTATGTGAAAGTGCTGCCCGATGAAAGAAAAATCATTGGTTATTCAACCAGGTATAGCAGGGGACCCTTACCAAAGAACTTTAAAAATTACTTTGTTATTTACATTGATAAGCCGTTCACCCTTGCTTACACCTGGCAGGACAGCACCCTTGTGAAGAACGCTTTGGAAAACACCTCTAACCACTCAGGAGCGGTGATAGGATTTAAAACCTCGAAGGGTGAAAAGGTGCACCTGCAAGTGGCTTCTTCTTTTATCTCCTTTGAACAGGCAGAGATGAATCTCCATCATGAACTGGGTAAAGATGATTTTAAAACTACCAGCCGTAAAGCAAAGAAGACCTGGAATGAGGTACTTGGAAAGCTCTCCGCAGAAGGAGGAACACAGGATCAGCTAAAAACATTTTACTCCTGCCTTTACAGGATGGTACAGTTTCCACAACGCCTCTATGAACAGGATGCCAATAATAAGATCGTTCATTATAGCCCATACAATGGAAATGTCCTACCCGGGTATATGTTTGGTGGCACAGGATTCTGGGATACCTTTCGTGCCTTATATCCTTTCCTGAATCTCGTTTATCCCTCTATGAACAAACAAATGCAGGAGGGATTAATCAATGACTATAAAGAAGGAGGTTTTTTACCGGAGTGGTCGAGTCCCGGCTATGCCGATGTAATGATCGGCAACAACTCTGCTTCTGTTGCTTCGGAAGCTTACATCAAAGGTCTGCGCGGCTACGACATCAATACGTTGTACCAGGCACTGTTGAAAGATGCAAACAATGAAGGTCCGATGACAGCAGTAGGACGTAAGGGCATCTCGTGGTATCAGCAATTAGGTTATGTTCCTTATGATGTGCAGATCAATGAAAGTGCCGCGCGTACACTGGAGTATGCTTATGATGATTTCGCCATATACCAGTTAGCAAAAGCATTGAACCGACCGAAAGAAGAAATTGAACTGTATAGAAAACGTTCTCTTAATTACAGGAACCTCTTCGACCCACAGCATAAGTTAATGAGAGGAAAGAACAGGGATGGCAGTTTTCAATCACCTTTCAATCCCTTCAAGTGGGGGGATGCCTTTACCGAAGGCAATAGCTGGCATTACTCCTGGAGTGTATTTCATGATATTGAAGGACTGAAAAATCTTATGGGTGGTAATGAGGATTTTGTAAAGATGCTGGACTCTGTTTTTGTAATGCCTCCTGTATACGATGAAAGTTACTATCGTGGAGTGATACACGAAATACGCGAAATGCAGGTGATGAACATGGGACAGTATGCACATGGCAACCAGCCGATCCAGCACATGATCTACCTGTATAATTATGCAGGGCAGCCATGGAAGACACAATATTGGGTGAGAGAAGCGATGAACCGTTTATATAAGCCAACGCCGGATGGATATTGTGGTGATGAAGACAATGGGCAAACGTCTGCATGGTATGTTTTTTCTGCACTGGGCTTTTACCCCGTATGCCCTGCCACTGACCAATATGTAATTGGAACTCCTTTGTTTAAAAAGCTCACCGTGCACTTTGAAAATGGGAAACACCTGGTGATCAATGCTCCGAACAGTACGGATCAACAACGTTATGTACAGCAACTACGCCTGAACGGTAAATTATATAGCACGAACTGGGTAAATCATTTTGATCTGCTTAAGGGAGCTGTTTTAGATTTCAAAATGAGTGCTGTGCCCAA
>JBLNAY010000022.1:0-6545 GCA_050259715.1 Candidatus Dadabacteria bacterium | reverse complement strand
AGCTTTAAAGTCGGTAATGGAAAAGTAACCCTGAATTTAGGATGGCAAAGAAACCAGAGAAAAGAGTTCGGAAACCCGGATGATCCGCAGGAGAGTAACTTGTATTTTGATCTGCACACAGTTAATTACAATACAGCCTATCATTTTGATGATAAGAATGGATGGACTACTTCAATAGGTGTTGGCGGAATGGTGCAGAGTAATCAAAATAAAGGAATAGAAGTACTTATTCCTGAATACAATCTTTTTGACCTTGGTGCTTTTATTTATAGCCAGAAGTCTATAGGTAAAACAACTGTGAGTGGCGGCATCAGGTATGATACGAGAGTTCTGAATTCAAAGGAATTCATGGAGGGAACGCAAGTAAAGTTCAGCCAGTTTCATAAAACTTTTTACAACATGTCAGGAAGTGTGGGATTGAGCTATGCCGCCACTGAAAGCTGGGTTCTTAAAGCTAACCTGGCGCATGGATTTAGAGCTCCGAGTATTCCTGAACTTGCCTCAAATGGTGCTCACGAAGGAACTAACCGGTACGAGTATGGAAACACCAGTATGAACTCAGAAACCTCGTTACAGGGTGATATTGGAACAGAATGGAGTTCAGAGCACGTAATGCTGAATGCGGCTGCTTTCTACAACCACATGAACAATTTTATCTTTTATAGTAAGTTATCAAATGGCAGGGGAGGAGACTCGCTTGTAGCTGTAGATAACATTTTAATCCCTGCTTACAAGTTCAATCAAAGTTCTGCTAATCTTAGTGGGTTCGAAGCTTTGCTGGACATTCATCCCCATCCTTTCGATTGGCTTCACTTTGAAAATACTTTCTCTTACGTAAGAGGGAAGTTTGCAGAACCGGTAGAAGGTACTAATAATGTACCTGCCATTCCAGCTTCCAGGTGGAGGAGTGAACTTAGGGCAGAGCTGCTTAAATCGGGCAAGCAAATTAAAAATCTCAATATCTATATTGAGGCTGACCGGACTTTTGCCCAGGAAAAGCCATTTATCGCTTACGGTACCGAAACAAGCACTCCCGGTTATACCTTAATAAATTCAGGAGTTAATGCCAATATTCAGCACAAGAACAAAACTGTGTTTTCAATATTCGTGATGGCTGAAAACCTCTCTGATGTGGCTTACCAGTCTCACCTAAGCAGGTTGAAATATACAGATGTCAATCTTAGCAATGGCAGAAGGGGAGTTTGGAATATGGGCAGGAACTTTATGTTTAAAGTAAACATACCCTTATCGTTTGATACAAAGTAAAAAGCTTAAGCTATATTGATTTAAGAATACATTTTTAGTTCAATTGATTAATGGCGGTGGTTAATAACAACATTAAAGAGAAGGTAAAAGGAATTTCCTTACGGTTTGTAATTATTGCCGTTGTATTCATCATCAGTGTTGGAATGTTCCGTTTTATTGCTGATGAAATGGTGCTGGAGAAAGAGAACCAGTTAGACAGGTTGATCTTCAGTGATTTGGCCGCAATCACCAATCCCGGTATAACAAGGCTGATGACTGCTATAACTTTTTTTGGATCATCAACATTTCTATTACCTGCTTATATAATACTGATAATAATTTTTCTTTTCTCAAAGCATCGAAAATTATCATTGGATATAGCAGCTTATGGTACTATCAGCACAATAATATTATTTAGCTTAAAAGCTATTTTCCACAGGCATCGACCACCGGATCCACTGGTGCATTACGTGAATGGTTTTAGTTTCCCCAGTGGACATGCTTTCAGTTCTTTTGTATTCTTTGGGTTGCTTATCTATATTATTTGGAAGATGGATTTAAGCCTTGCAATTAAATGGACATTATCAGTGCTTTTCTTTCTTTTCGCAACACTCGTAGCCATAAGCCGGGTATACCTGCATGTTCATTATGCCAGTGATGTTATAGCCGGTTTTTCTTTATGTGTTGCCTGGTTATGTATATCACTTTGGTTAATACGGATATTGAGTAAAAAGAAAAAGCTTCCAGGGACCGGTCATTATTCAACTACCTGATCTATGGTGATGAATTCCAGGTTACGTTGTTTTGCCTCTTTAGCTATTCTAACAAGTCTTTCAGTGCTAACGCTAAAAATATATCTCGGGTTATTCATTTCATGTGCATTCAGCACAACGCAATCATGATTTGATTGTGCATTGTCCAGCAGGTCAATAATTCCCTGGTTGCTTATTTTGGATCCGTGATCAATACCGGCCCCATACAGGATTTGGCGTTCCCCTGATTGTTTGACAAGGCTTTTGTTCCAGTTATTTTTATTACAAACCTTTCTCACTGTTTTGAAATAACGCTTCATGGTGCAATCCAATTCACGGTTATGACTACCATAAGGATAGGCGAAATGGCTAATAGAATAACCATCTGCACGCATAAGCCTGAGATCTTTTAATATCTCTTCATTAATTATTTCAGCCATGCCTTTTGACTTTAGCCTTTTAACCATATCCGGGTGATTAGTGCTATGATAAGCAATTTCGTGTCCGTGGCTGGCAATTTCATGAAGTTTTCTTTTCTGTTCACTTGTCAACTCGTGGTAGCGACAGACATAAAATGTTGCTTTTATATTTAATGAATCCAGCACGTGAATATTAGCATACCAATTATCCACGTTAAAATCATCGAAAGTCAAAGCTACTTCTCCTGAAGGCAGGTTTCCCTGTACATCTTTATTACATCCCGTGAGGAGTAGAATAGAAAAACAGAATAAGAGGAAGAGTCTTCCTGATACGAACCTCATTTTGCCAGTTTGTTTTTGGTTGTGTTGATCGAGGGTTTTTCATAGCAATCGTCAACTCTGAACTTTACCCGGAATTGAGATGGTTTATTAGATATTTGCAAATAAATGTTGCAATAGAAGTATTAGCAAGGGATTTCGATGAAACTGACAGATTTGGACAATAAAGAGGCTTTTTACGTCGGCAGGCGAGGTAAATTAATTGAATGGCTGTTTTATTCCTTATTACTTATTTTCAGTTTGGTGCAAGCCATTTTCACCCAGGTGCAGGATGATGAAGCCTACTATTGGGTGTATTCGAAGTATCTCTCCTGGGGATACATGGATCACCCGCCCATGATCGCTTTGATCATTAAAATGGGATCCACATTATTCCATGGAAATTTAGGATTGAGATTGTTTCCCGTTCTATTGGGAGTACTTACTATTTTCATTACTCAGAAGTTCATCGGGAATTTAAACCGGGTACTTTTTTATGCGATAGTATTGTCAGTTGCTATTTTGCAAATAGCAGGCTTCTTTGCAGTACCCGATGTGCCGCTACTCTTTTTTACTTCACTGTTTTTCCTGTGTTTCCGTAATTTCCTGCGAAGTGACCACTGGCCAAATGTGCTATTCCTTGGACTGGCAACATCGTGTTTGTTTTATTCTAAATACCATGGGGTACTTGTCGTTTTGTTTACTGTTATAGCTTACCCGCGCGTTCTCACACGTTATAAAATTTATGTCGCTGCTGCACTTGTGATAATCTTTTATTTACCTCACTTGTATTGGCAGTATCAACATGATTGGATCTCTCTGAAGTTCCAGCTAGCCGGGAAGAGAACGGCACCCTATACCATCAACAGGTCGCTTGATTATCTTGTAGGTCAACTGGTGATTGCCGGGCCGCTGGCAGGTCCAATCATACTTTACAGTTGCTTTACAATCAGAACAAAAGGGGCCTTTGAAAGAATCTTAAAGATTAACGTGATTGGCATTCTCGCATTCTTTTTTTTCAATTCCTTCAGGGGAAATGTAGAGGCTAACTGGACTGCGCCTGCCTTGATACCCATGGTGGTATTAACCCACAATTTTCTACAGCAGCACCGGGGATGGAGATTGTGGTTGTACAGGCTTCTTCCTCTATCCTTACTCCTGGTATTGTTTGCAAGGATTATATTGATTTTCGATATTCTGCCCATACCAGCTCTTGTAGAGAGATTTCATTCGTGGAAGAACTGGCCAAAAGAGCTGCAAAACAAAACTGGAAATCTGCCCGTTGTTTTCCTGAACTCTTATCAAAGAGCATCCATGTATTGGTACTATTCAGGTATTCCTTCTTATTCATTGAATACCTACACCGAGCGCAGAAATAATTACGACTTCTGGCCGGTTGAAGATTCTTTGTTAGGTAAGAAAGTTTTCATTGCTGATATATATGGAGTTAGTTCCTATCCTGATTCATTACAGGCACGTTTGTGGAAAGTGGGATTCCGGGAAGATTCAAACTTTCATTCATTCACCAAGATCCGCATTCGTACTGAAACTGCAGCTTATTCCGCCAGGCAGACTGATTCGCTGGTCCTTAGCTTCCATTGTTATATCCCTTCTAAATACACCCGGTACTTGCAGGAAAATCCCACCATCAATGAACCCGTGAAAATCGGTGTATTTAAAGACCTGTTTTGGCAAAAAGATATTCCATGTGCCTTTTCAATTCGTGATCTGATGATTCACCCACATCAGCAGGTTCATATCGCAACAGGTCTGCGCCCTGGTAATTACCAGTTTGTATTTGCTATTGGATCAATACCCAATGTATATACAACCAATTCTAATATGATTCCGGTGAAAATCCAATGAGTAGGGCTCACGGCATACACTTCACCAGCACCATTTCTTTTATCGCCTCAGCCCTGGTCTCCTTGTTAATAAACTGCAGGTCCAGTTGAGTGACCGAAAATTGTTGGAAAGATTTTACACTCTCCAGCTTACAACCTTTTGCTGTAAGAGGCGGTAAGTCCGCCTGTGATGCATAAATCAATGAAGGTTTCGGAATGCTATCCGTATTAATATCTACAGGATGGTAAGGCCTGTTTAAATAAAACTCGAGAGCATTGTTCGGTTGAAGAGCCACTACAGGTAATTGGTCCTTATTGTTTTCATTGATCCAGTATGCCGCTTCACTACCTGACTGGTAACGAAGTAAAGAAGGATAAAACCAAAGGTTGAGGAATAGGTTAAGAAATACTGACGCGAGCACAGTAGAAAAAACGATCTTCAACTTGCCTGCCTGGTTAAGTTTTCTGTTTACAAATATTATAAGAACAATAAAAATAGCAGCAAGTATAGCGATGTAAATAAACTGTTCTGGGGCATAAAGGAATTCTACAGCTAAAGGCAATAAGAAAAGAATTACTATAAAAACCATTTGTATTATCCTAACAGCGTTTATCGTTTTCTGCTGTTGTATATTATAGATATACTGTGCCGTTATAATGGCGAAGAAGGGAAAGACTATGTTGAGATAATGTGGTAACTGAAACTTAGATAAGGAGAACACGAGGAAAGTCAGTAGGGCTGCAGATAAACAAACCCATTCATGTTGTGTTCTTTCCTTCAGATATCTTCTGAAGTACTGGATAAAAGCTATGTATAATAAGACAGACCACGGCAGGAATGCCCACAGGGTAGTATGCACGAAGAAGAAGGGATCTCCTTCACCTTTTATAGGCCCTGTGTTAAAGAATCTTCCAAATTGGCTATCCCAGAAAAAGAACTTCAGACCCGAAACATTTGTTCTTCCAAACACAATCTTCTCCGGGTGTACGTCAAACTGGTAATAGAGACTGTATAATTCAGGAGTGATAAATAATAATGTCAATACAACTGCCACCACCCATTTGATACTCAACAAATTTTTCCAGTCTTTTCTCATAAGCAGGTCGCCTGCAATACCTCCGCCGATGGGTATAATAGCAAAAGGGCCTTTGGTCATTACAGCACAAGCGGCAAACAGGCTTCCTAATAATATCTGCACGTAGGAATTGCCTGGTTTTGCTTTGTAAAAATGATAAACACTGGCTATTATCAACCCGGTTAAGTAAGGCTCGGCTCTAACATCATTATTGCTTAGCACAATATGTTGGGCAGTTAGTAATATCAGTACTGCCCATAATCCAACTTCTTTGTTGTATAATTTCCCGGCAAGTTTGTAAGTGTACAATGCCCCTAACAACATGAACAAGATACCCGGTAGCTTATATGCCCAGGTTGTAAACCCAAATATTTTAAAAGAAAATGCTGTCATCCAAAAGGGGAAATGAGGCTTATCAAGCCAATCCCTGCCATCCCTGAATAATTCAAGGTAATTATTCTTCAACACCATTGTCTTTGATACTGAAGCGTAAAGCGTGGCATCCGGACCCATAATAGTCACGAACAAGCCGGAAAAATTCAATAAGACAGCAAGGGCAATAAACAGGTGAATGAATTGAAATCTAAACGGGGCTCTTTCCATCAGCTAGAAAGCGGAAAATTAATTCACTCTGCTCATTAATTGAAAAAACTTCAGGGAAGAGTATTTTAATAAGGAGTATTTCTCCAGCAATAAATGAATTTCAATCCCTTTTTGTAATTGCATTTAATCAACTGGTGTAATCCATTTACCATTCCTTAGGGTTCCCATAGAAGGAGATCACTATTACCACGCTATTAGCACGGAATTACCACGGAATTAGCACGGAATTAATAGCGTGGTAATTCCGTGCTAATTCCGTGGTAATTCCGTGGTCGGGCTATAGGAACT
>JBLNAY010000021.1:0-4425 GCA_050259715.1 Candidatus Dadabacteria bacterium | reverse complement strand
ATTTTTAAATCTAAACCAACATAAAACATGAAACGATCCATTTTACCACTTGTCTTAGGCATGATGGTTATTTTCACAGCCTGCAATAATTCAGGCACTACCAGCAGCAATAACACTGCAGATTCATCATCAAACACTACTGAACAGAACCTGGCCAAAAACCGCTCAGTGTATAAGGCTATCGAAACGGGTGATAGTGCCACTATCCGGGGCCTTATTGCAGATGATGCAGTAGATCACCAGGGTCCCCAGGGAACTGAAGTAAAAGGAGGTGCGGAGATCACCCATATGTTGGCGGATATTCATAACCATGTAGACGGTTTAAGTTTTGACGTGGTTTCAGATGCCGCTAAAGACGACTATGTCTTTGCTATGGTAGATATGAAGGGTACAACAAAAGATAATTTATGGGGAATGCCTGCAGGGACTAAACTGGATGGAAGGTCCGTGGATGTGATAAAAGTAAAAGACGGCAAAATGGTTGAGCATTGGGGCTTTATCGATCCTAAGGATATGATGAAGCAGATGCAGAGTGCTAAGCCAATGGACACAACCAAAATGAAGAAGTAATAGGTATAATCTGCTCAATGTATTTGAACCACCCTAAGAGGTGGTTTTTTCGTTTGCGAAGGTATAGTATGTCTTTTCCCGTTCAATGCCTGATAAAAATTATAGAATCAATATGGTGGCTTTCATGTTTAGATTGCGTGGAAATACGGTTGTTTTTAGCAGAAGAATATAAGAGTTTTATACAGCTAGCCTGGAGGACACTTCTTAATAGAACATTCTAAATCCTTTTTTATGCTCGTATCAGAAAAACAACTCAGGCACGAAACCAATCAAGGTCCATCTGCACATGAAAAAATAATGAAAGGGAATGGTGAACAAGCCAAAGCACCAGTAGGGAAGCCTGATCTTGAAAGGATCACGAAAGATAATATTATAGGCGAGGACATCAATCTTGAAAAGAGAAAGCAGATGATCGCCGCTAAGGGATTTGAACCGGTGGAGTTTGCCTTTGAACGTGCGATTGGCGCCAACGATTCGCTTTATAGCAATTTTACAGAGCTGATTGCTCTCACTAAGAGAAAGGTAGGTCGCATTGTTTTAATAGAGGATGGGAGACGGGTTGGATTTGCTACCGGGTTCATGGTGTCGCCGGAACTAATGCTTACTAACTGGCATGTGTTTAAGGCTAGAGAAATGGCTGAAGAAAGCGAAGTACATTTCTTCTATGAATATGACGTGCAGGGACACCCACTTACTCCGGTAATCTTCCGCTTCAATACGAATCGCTTTTTCTTTTCCGATGAGGAACTTGATTATTCATTAGTGGCTGTTCAGTCCATGGATGTAGACGGGAAATTCCCCTTAACAAACATCAGTTATTTATACCTTGATAAGTCTCTCGGCAAAATTGGAGAGGTGAATAAAGAAAAACTAAACATCATCCACCATCCGCAGGGAGATTATAAACAGATATCAATACGTGAGAATACTTTCACGGGCATTGAACCTACCAAAATATTTTACGAGACTGATACAGCACAGGGAAGTAGTGGCAGTCCTGTGTTTAATGATCAATGGCAGGTAGTGGGATTGCATCATAAGAGTATAGCCAAAATGACGCCTGATGGATTGAATTACCTGGACAAGAATGATAAAGTTATACCAGTGATCGATGATAAGGTAGATGCCTCCTGCATTGTATGGTTAAGGAATGAAGGGATCCGGATTAGTGTGATACTGAAACATGTTACTGAGAAGTTTCCGGCTAATGAACTGGTGAGGGCTATCAATATTCCACCTAAAACGGAAAATCTATCCTTTAGCCTTTCCAATGGAACAGTGCGCACGAGTGAAACCATTCCATCAAATACTAATACATTCAATGAAACAAATATTACCCTTTCTATTCCTGCCGCTTCCATTCCAATTGGAAAGACTGTTGATTTCAGCTTCACCAGCAGGGAACTGGGAGAAAGAACCAGTCAAGGAGATAAGAAATTAGTTATGGGTGAATCTTCCCGTGTGGATGAATTATTGCTGGAAGTAGCAAAAGCCGATAAAGAAAAGGCGGTTGACTTCAACGGGTGTAAAGGATATGATCCTATGTTTCTTGGTGTGAATATACCATTGCCGCAACCGAATAAAGCATTAGAGAAAAAACTGGCCAGGCTCAAAAACAAGAGCACAGAACTGAAGTATTATAAATACAGTGTATTGTTTAATACGGCTACCAAAATGCCTGCTCTTAGTGCGGTGAATGTAGAAGGAGATGCGGCAAAAAGAAAGGATGACAGCAAAAGAAGTGACGACTGGCTCAGGGATAAAAGGATTGACATCGACTGCCAGCTAACCGATAAATTTTATTCCCGGTCTCATTTTGATAAAGGTCATATGAGCCGCTTTGAAGATGCCAACTGGGATAATACCGTGCAGGAAGCTAATCGTAATGGTGTATTCACTTGTTTTTACACCAATGCCTGCCCGCAGGTAGTGGCCTTGAATCGCGCGGGTGGATTGTGGGGACAGTTGGAGAAAGCTGTACTTGAGAAAGGAATAAAGAAAGAGGCAGGTAAACTGGCCCGAATGACTGTAATGAATGGTCCCATATTCGATGCAAACAAGGATCGGCTTTTCAAAGGGGTCACCATTCCAATGAGTTTCTTTAAGTTAATCCTTTGGTTAAACGATAAAGGCAAGCTGAGAGCAACAGCCTTTAAGCTTTCCCAGGAAGCACTTGTTGATGATATACAATTTGATGAAAGCATGCGCATTGAAGAGGAAGCCCTGGATATTGACAAAGACGTGAAGTTTACTCACTATCAATGCAGCCTTCAAAGTTTGGGTAAATCAACAGGTCTTGACTTTAGCCACCTAAAGAAATATGATACATTCAAAGCGGTACATGGGAATGAAGAAGTAAAATTGGAAGGTGAAGAAGCTTTAATGTTATAGAAAAAATGACTAATATCAGGTTTTTGATTGACGAATATCACAATACGACGTCCATGTATTTTTATTTTTACACCTGTCAATCCAATACCTAAAGAAGAAACTTTGGTTAGCTTACAGACTTCTGGTTTGTTCGTGTCCGGATGTTGATTTTTAGGACTCAATATCCTCACCATTGAATTCGAAACAGAAGCCGCTTTTCGCGGCTTTTTTTCTTTTCTGCTATCGGCTGTTTTCCACCAGTTCACCTGGGATGTCGTATAGTGCCATCCGGCTAACAACCGGCTTTGCTTTGGCAGTATTAACCTGTAGTTGTATAGCATCAATTTGTACTTCGGGAAAGGTAAGAATCCGCTGTTTTCCTATTGTGGTGCCCTCCAACCGTTTGACGATAGTTGAATGATTCATTAACAGGATGGTAAAAGAACTGATTCGCTGTCCGTTCTGAATAGCCTCTTCTACCTGTATGGCATTCACTAAAGAGGGTTGTTTTAATTTCAACTGGTAAGAATCAGCAACGTTAGTAAACCTTTTTTCAGCCTTTAGTTTAGAAAAGCTTTTATCCAGCAAGCTTTTGAATTGCATGGTCACTGCAGAATCGTGTGGATTGATAAGACCATCATCATCGGGGGGTACGTTCAATAGCAGGTTGGCTCCTCTGCCCACCGATTTTAGATATAAATCAAAAAGTTGAGCAGCCGTTTTCAGCTTTTCATTTTCTTCCTTGTGGTAAAACCATCCGGGACGAATACTCACATCACATTCAGCGGGTATCCAGTTTTTACCATTTACATTTCCATAGGTAAGTGTGTCCTGTGGGGGTGCGCCTTCGCCTCTTTTAAATCCCGCTGTATCCAGGTAGTTCCAATTAGTAGTACCTGCTATGCCTCTTTCATTTCCCACCCAGCGGCAGTCAGGACCGATATCGCTGAAAATGATTGTGTTAGGTGAGAGTTTTCGAATAGTAGTTTCAAAGCGGTGCCAGTCGTACACCTGCTTCTTTCCGTTTGTTCCTTCTCCATTAGCGCCGTCCCACCATAATTCCCATATCGGTCCATAATTGGTGAAAATCTCCTTGAGCATATTGACAAATACGTCATTGTAGGCTGGTGTTCCGTACTTAGGATGATTTCGATCCCATGGAGAAAGATATACGCCGAATTTGAGTCCATATTCTTTGCAGGCAGCGGATAATTCTTTGAGTACATCGCCCTTGCCATTCTTCCATTTACTTTCCCTTACGGTGTGAGTCGAGTACTTGCTTGGCCACAAACAAAAACCGTCATGATGTTTTGCCGTTATGATAAGACCTTTGGCGCCTGCTGCCTTTGCAATGCGGCACCACTGCCGGCAATCCAGTTTGGCGGGATTAAACACTTCTTCCTTTTCTGTTCCTTTCCCCCATTCACTTCCCGTGAAGGTATTTGGGCCAAAGTGCAGGAACCAATAGTATTTCATCTGGTGCCA
>JBLNAY010000020.1:0-5476 GCA_050259715.1 Candidatus Dadabacteria bacterium | reverse complement strand
TGAAGATCTCCCGTATAAAAGAGACTTGCATTTATGTATCCGATCTCCAGAGAACAAAAGAATTTTACCACCACAAGCTGGGGCTACCAGTAATTTCAGTTTTAGAAAACAGGCACATATTTTTTAGGGCTGGTGAATCTGTATTACTCTGTTTTATTGCGCAACAAACCATGCAGGAAAAGGATATGCCTCCTCATGGAGCACAGGGGAGCATTCATTTTGCCTTTGAAGTAGAAAAGGAAGAGTATCCTCTTGCACTCGAAATATTGAACAATAATAAGATTGCTATCTTGCATGAACATAACTGGAAAGCGGGCCTTCGTTCTGTTTACTTTTCTGACCCTGATGATAATCTTGTTGAAATCATTGAGCAAGGGATTTGGGAAAACTAACATGTAGCATTGTATTTGTATACTCGTAAACAATAGTGTTTATATGACAGATCATTCCCCTTTAAAGTACACGTTAAGCGATGGTACGCGAGTCGAAGTCTATCACCATGACAATGACAGTTATGAGTTTATACTTAAAAGACTCAACTCAGAAGAACATAACTTCCTGCTGGTCAATGGCCGGATAGAGGAAAGCTATGAAACCCGCTTTGACAAGTGGCAGAACGAAGCAGTGGAGATTTTCAGACAAATGGAATTACAGGACCGTTAATTACTGTTTTATTGCACAGCTACGATTGTATCCATTCTTTTCATCTTTACCATTTTCAGGAACCGCCGGGCAAGGAAACCACTTGCAAATGTCAATCCCAGGATAAGACCAGTCCACATGCCCACTGCACCTAATTTAAAATAGAATGCAAGCACTAAACCTACCGGCAAAGCAACCGCCCAATAAGCTATAGCAATAAGTACAGTAGGTGTGCGAACATCTTTTATTCCCCGGAGTAATCCTGCACCTACTGCTTGTGTACTGTCAGATATCTGGAAAATAGCTGCGAACAATACAAGTAGGGAGGCCAGCTTGATTACTTCTGCATTCTTGTTAAACAACAACGGCAGGTTATCTCTGAATACGAAAAAGCAAACAGCACAAAAGCTTCCATACACTAATGCTGTCTTCAAGGTGCTTACACCAATCGCACCAATCTTAATCCAGTTCTTTCTGCCGAAGGCATTACTTACACGAATAGATCCCGCTTGTGATAATCCCATTGAAATCATAAAGGTGAACGAGGCACAACTCAGGGCTATCTGGTGAGCTGCTAAAGCCACTGCACTGATGGTACCAATGATAATGGCTGAAACAGCAAAAGCACTTACTTCTATTCCCACCTGCAATGCACTGGGCACTCCAATATGTAGCAATTCCCTGATTGTTTTTTTGCGGATATACCATTGTGTAGTACGGGCACTTACATAGCCTTTGAACAACTTGTGATTGGTAATTATTATAGTCAGCAGGATAAAAAGTAAGCTCCGGGTAACGAGTGTTGCCCACCCTGATCCTACTAATCCAAGTCTTGGAAAACCAAGGTTACCATAAATCAAAACCCAGTTGAGGAAGGCGTTCACAGGTACAGCAAATAAGGATAACACCATTGCTGTTTTTGTAAACTCCAAACCATCAGTAAACTGCTTCAGGGTCATGAAGAGCAGCATGGGGATGATAGAAAGACCTATCATCGTCATGAACGGCTTTGCCAGGGAGACAACCTCAGGATCCTGTCCAAGGTAAATAAGCAGGTGCCTTCCTTCCACTACAATTAATGAAATGATTACCGCTGTTAAAGCGCATAAAATAAACCCATTATAAAGGTAGTGCGATACGGCTCCCCTGTCCTGCTTTCCATGTGCCATTGACACCATCTGGGAAACAGAAATCGTCATACCAATTCCCAATACAAAGGGTATATTCATGGCACTCACGACCAATGAAGCTGCTGCCAGGTGTTTGTACCCCAGTGCCCCTATCATAGCAGTATCTATGATGTGAAGAGACATCTGTGCCAGTTCACCTATGATTATCGGTATTGCCAGTTGAATGGTGGGCCGCGCTTCACTACTCATAAGAGCAGCGAAATTAGAGCAATCGTTTTGATGCAGGCATCATGCACGACCTAAACTGATAATGGAGTGGTTTAACTATTCTTCCATAGGTTGTTGGGTACTTTGGATTCAGATTCTCTTTGCCATGCTAAGACGGAATTTTCTCCTGCCTTTGCTGAACGTACCAATATGGGTCCTTTCTGAAGGATCCTTCTTCTTCTTTTTTCGGTGTTGTTTTCACTTCTCATTTTCTAATTCACATTTTAATTTTATAGGTTTAAAACCGTGCCAATTTATCTTATATGACACACCAGAATAACTGACTTATCTCAGTTGTTGATAAAATTAATTTTCGTCTATAGGTGCAACTATTGAAGAAAGCAGTTCTGTTGAAAAATTCGGCTATCCTTACTCAGTAGTGTAATAATAGTAAGCCAGCAAAGTGGGAAAATTTGTCAATATTCCATCATACTTTCCACGTCTTAAAAAGTTTACCAGGTCTTCCGCATCATCTACTGTCCATGTGAAAGCTTTTACTCCGTTGCTCCTCATTTCCAATGCCTCTTTAGTCCTTAATCCACCAGTCCATTTAGGTGCCCACACATCAGCGTCGATTTCATTGACGATTTCTGGTTCGAGTTCTGTTAGTGAGGGAATTGCTTTATAATCATTCAGCATTTTAAAATTGTAAAGAACCTGGTGATCGGGAATACCAATGTAGATCTGCAGCTTCCTACCCATTTCTTTTGCTTTCTGCAAAAACTCTTGTTGTAATGCATTTACAGGTTGAAGATCACCATCATACTTAATGTCCAGCCATACAATACTTAAAGAAGTTTCATGGAGAATAGTAGCCAGTGCTTCTCGTAAAGTTGGAATCTTTTCTCCCTTTTTCAGCCCGAAGTTTTGCAACTCTTCATAGGTGTAGGCACTTATTGGCCGCACCTGGTAATAGTTTTCTATTGACACAATGGACAACACTGCGTCATGAAATAAAACAAGTTCCTTGTCTGCCGTTCTGTTTACATCTATTTCCACACCCGTAGCACCCAACGCGGGAGACATCTTAATCAATTCCAGTGAATTCTCTGAAGCGGGGAGAAAATCAATGTTTCTGCCGGCTCCCCGATGGCCAAGTATCTCAAATGGCACAGTGGTGTTTAGTGGTCTAGAATACCTTAGTACCATTCTATGCTTCAAACCACCACTCCAAAAACGTCCTTTCATTATTATAGCCCAGGGTGTAACCTTTTTACCAGCCTTCAACAATTTACCGGCTCCTGCCAGCCTGCGAATAACAAGGCTCACCTCTCCTGTTTCCGAGGTAAATGGCCTTGACCAGTAGCCATGTAGAATGATCTGGTGCCGCGTCTTTCTTCCTTCACAGATGAAATAAGCTGCATCATTTTCAAAAAAGAAAGACAACCGGTAAGATGGTTGACCATTTATCAGAATGCAAGACCATTTTAATACTACCAGCTCACCGAAAGAACCACGTCCCCTTTTAACTGAATAGACTCCCTCCAACTTTTTACCCGTTACATCATCCAGTGGAACTGCACCGGGAACTTTAAAGAACTTCCATTTGCTTACAGGCAAGGGAGCTTTAATGAATTGCCGCGATAAAAGGAATAATACCAGGAGAATTAATATCACGAAAGTCATACGTCTGAAAAAAAGAAATTCCTGCTGTTTAAATTAAGGAACTTCTCTTCATCTTTTCACAAACTATACCATCACGGAAACTCTTCTAATCAATTCTTCTTCTAAGCATAGAAATGAAAAAGGGAACCGGCTCAGCCAATTCCCTTTCTTTATTATTTACGTGAATGAATTAACGGTGCCTTCTTTTTGTAGTATGACTCCGTGATTTGGAAGAACTTTTCTTCGCAGTGTGGCTGTGAGAAGAAGACTTTTTGCGACTGCTGGCGTGTGCATGCGATTTACTCCTGCTGCTTCTATGGTTTTTGGAAGCCTTAGCATGTTTCGAGTGTTTCCTGGTTGGTGCAACTACTGGCTCATTGTCATTATCATCCGTCGGCTGTACAACGGGATTATCATTTAAAATGCTTGAACCTTCAAGATATTTTTCTGTAGGATGATAGATAAACAAAATAGAACCATCTTTAATACGGCGGATCACTTCTTTTGTATCAGTCCGCGGTATTGCAGGACAACCTTCACTTCTTGCTATTTTACCTTCTTTCGCCCTCTCTTCATTAATATAGTTTGATCCATGAACGACTACACCTCTTTTAGCTGCATTTGAATTAAAACCTTTCTCCAATCCATTCAGCCTAAGTGAATAGCCACGACTGCCATTGTATGTGTAGCTGGTTTTATAAAAACCAAGACTACTTTCGTTAGAATTGATCCTGTTCGAAAATCTTTCAGCGAATAGTTTACCGCTGTTCCTGCCGTGCATCACATAAGTGTTCATTACTACCTTACGATTAAGAAGGTCGAGCAGGTAGAAACGCTTTTCATCGGAAGGTTTAGTAAAATCTACAATAGAAAGGTATTGCTGGTTGTCGACTTTTCCCTGGTCCAGCAACTTCTCATAGCCCTTAACAGCATAATCCAAAGCTTCCTTTGCAAGATCGAAATTTACGAGACCCATTTGACGATACAACTCTGAGCTGGATAAATGATACTTAACCCGCACACGGGAACGGTTATTTGCATCAGCTACTGAAAATGAGCTCATCACTAGCACTATGAGCACGGATAGAAAAAATAGTTTTTTCATGGCTTAGGTTATTGGGATTTCAAATATCCTATGTAGTAGCTCGCTGGACAAGGGTTTCAGGGAAATTGAAACATTCCCTTAAGAGTTCTGAAACATAACATTAGCATTCTCGTTAAAGTCCTCGGAAAATTCTTCTCTAATGAGTTTTTAATTAACCGTGGAACGGGTATTTTCTGCTACACTTCAATGAATTCTTTAATACTATTCTTATGTTTACAAATGGTATCCTGTAGATACAGTTATGCTTTGATTCCGGAGTGCAGATGTATAACATTGAGAAACACATAATTCAGTCATTTCACCAATCAGTCCTGGTGCTTTTGCTGTTAACCACTGCAAACTGGCTCCCGGCTCAAACAAAAACTGATCCATTTCTTGTTAATATCCTTAACAAAAACAACAATCCTTCCCTTCAGCAGGTAATTAAAGCTCCTGCCACTTACCGATGCCAGGTTATTTATACGCAGATTAACAGGGATGAACATAATATCCCATCGTTTAAAAACTATTACTTCAACTATGATCCGGAACTCTATTTCAATCCCGCTTCCACTGTGAAGTTGCCGCTGGCTTTATTGTCACTGGAGAAATTGAATCGATTAAACCTAAGGGGTGTAAATAAATACACCACATTGCTATTCGATAGCAGCTATGCCGGTCAGAAGAAATTACTTACTGATAGTAGTTCAGAAAACAGTCTTCCATCTATAGCTCACTTTATAAAACG
>JBLNAY010000019.1:0-23901 GCA_050259715.1 Candidatus Dadabacteria bacterium | reverse complement strand
AAGCGGCGTCGGCATAGTGTGCCAGCTTGGTGTGATCATGGAAGCGATATTTCTCTGCAGGAATACCCAGGCTCAGGTGCCATTTCATCCTCTGCTCTTTCCAGTATTCATACCATTGCTGCTGTGTGCCGGGGCGAATGAAAAACTGCATTTCCATCTGTTCAAACTCCCTCATACGGAAGATAAACTGTCGGGCAACGATCTCGTTTCTAAATGCCTTACCTATTTGTGCAATTCCAAAGGGGATCTTCATCCTTCCCGTTTTCTGAACATTCAGGAAGTTAACAAAAATGCCCTGTGCTGTTTCAGGCCTGAGGTATATGACATCCGCTTCATCGCTGACACTTCCTCCCATTTGGGTAGAGAACATAAGATTGAACTGCCGCACATCTGTCCAGTTGCCGGTGCCGCTTATTGGGCAGGTGATCTTGTTGTTTATGATCAGGTTTCTTATGCCATCAAAATCATTAGCTACCAGCAGGGTATCCATTTCTTTTAATAAGATCTCCGCCTGTTCTTCATGTCCTTCCTTTTCCAGTTCGTCTGCTTTAGCCTCTATCAAATGATCCACACGGTAACGTTTGTTACTGTCCCTGTTGTCAATCATAGGATCATTAAAGTTGTCAACGTGACCACTGGCCTTCCATGTGGTGGGATGCATGAAAATGGCAGCATCAATACCAACAATATTCTCATTCATCTGCACCATATTCCTCCACCAATGATCTTTGATGTTCTTCTTCAACTCACTTCCCCACTGGCCGTAATCATATACTGCTGCCAACCCATCGTAGATTTCCGAAGAAGGGAATATATATCCATACTCCTTACAATGTGATATTATTGCCTGGAATCTTGCTATATCAGTTGCCATAATGGCCGCAAAAGTAGGCGAAAGTTTAGTTCAAAAACTGCAGAAAGATGATCCGTCTTTTCTTCTAAACAGAGTTTGTCTTTGCCATTAACTTCTAATGTATTTTAAGTAACCTTAATATTGTCACCAGTGGATTCATTCTCATCCTTCTTCTTCTGCTCCTGTTGCTTTAAAGAGCCCTGCTTTTCTTCCACTTCCACATTTTTCACCCATACTGCATATTTATCAGGGTGAATGCTTGATCCATAATCTGTAGCATAAGCCTTGGTGAATTCGGCTCCGAAATAAAGTATTATGGAAGAATAATAGATCCAAATCAATAAAACAACCAACGATCCTGCTGCACCATAAGTAGTGCTGATGTTCGAATTCCCTATATAAAAGGTAATAGCAAACTTGCCAATCATGAATAGAACAGCTGTCACCATGGAACCAACAAGCACATCCCTCCATTTAATAAAAGCGTCTGGCAGCACTTTGAATATGATACCAAACAAGACAGTGATTACAATGAAAGTTATTATAATATTAATCAGGTAAACAAGCATCACTGCCATATCCGGGAAATTAGCTTTCAATCTACCCATAAGACCTTCAATCAGTCCATTGATTACAAGGGAAACCAACATGATAAAGCCCAAGCTCACTACAATAGAAAAAGAAAGTAGCCTGTTCATTATCATCTTCAACCACCCCTTTTTAGGTTTGGGTTTAAGACCCCAGATCATGTTCACTGATTCCTGGATTTCCGTAAATACACCGGTGGCGCCTATAATCAACGTTATAATCCCGATTATTGCAGCGAAACTTCCATTTCTATAGAACGCAGCATTTTTTATCATATCCTGGATAGCAATGGCAGCTTGTGGCCCTACCAAACCGCGGATCTGCCCAAAAATGGTTCCTTGCACCGCCTCTGTTCCATAGATCACCCCTGCCAGGTAGATAATTACGATGATCATAGGGCCGATAGAGAATACGGTATAATAAGCAAGAGAAGCACTGAGCTTCATTACTTTATCATTGCCAAATCCTGTAAATGACTCTTTAATTATTTTCCAAATGCCTTTCACTGAAATTTTCCTGCTCATATGTGAGGATATGATGCAAAAAAGTCACCAAGGGAAGGAGAAGATTGTTTTGTTATTCAATTCCCATTTCTGGATACAGTAACAGGATTTCTCTTATTTCAGTTTTTGATTCTGTTGGTGTCGTTCTGCATCCCTGCTATTCTTTTTATCGAAGTTCTTTTGCAAGGCCTCGGTAAGATCCACTCCCGTTTGATTGGCTATACAGATAAGGACCCATAACACATCTGCGAGTTCATCGGAAAGCTCCTTTCCTTCATCTGTCTTTTTAAAGGATTGATCACCATACTTACGAGCCATAAGGCTGGCTACTTCACCAACTTCTTCGGTAAGAATGGCCATGTTGGTAAGTTCACTGAAATAACGAACACCGGTTGTAGTTATCCATTCATCTATTTTTTGTTGGGCTTCCTGGAGAGTCATGAGGGGTTTAAGGGTTTAAAAGTTTAATGGTTAGGTGGACAGGAGGTCCGGATGATTTAGCTTCATATCCATCAGCGTAGCTATTGACCTTGCTCTCTGTTTCATTAATTCAGCTTTTTCACCCTGGTTATATTCATCAATGGTAGCTGTAAAAAGTTGAGTCCATCGGTCCAGGTGTTCTTTTTTTATTTGTGACAAATTGCTTATCTGCCGGTGAACATCCATCACATTCTTTCGGTAACCCTGCGTGCCAAACAATATTGACTCCCAGAAATCAGCAATAATAGGCACATGTATTTCAAGATTCAACGGCATCACTTCAGTAAAAAACCGTCCTATCAACTGGTCCTTAAAAGCCTTTCTATAAAAATTATCAAGTATCCTGAGCAGGTCATCTCTCCCTCGAATGTCATTATTCATATAGTTACTTTCAATCGCTTATTATAGGTCAAAGTACTTGCCTTGTTTATTATTTGCCGCAATAATAATTATTAAAGAGCCGAAATGCCTATTCTAAATCAGGTTGAAAATTGATAATCATCAATTTAAGATTCACTCCCGGTTTTTGGTATCTATAATTATTGTTACCGGTCCGTCATTCACCAACTTCACTTTCATATCAGCACCAAAAATACCTTTCTCAATAGTTCTTCCGAGGTCTTTGGATAATTGGTTGGTCATCTTTTCATACATTGGAATAGCCACCTCCGGCTTGCTTGCTTTAATGTAACTGGGCCTGTTTCCTTTCTTTGTAGAGCCATGAAGGGTGAATTGACTAATCAACAAAATGTTTCCTTCAATCTCTATTACAGATTTATTCATCACCCTCTGTTCATCATTAAATATCCTCAGGTTGACAATTTTGTTGCTTAACCATTCAATGTCGCTATCGGTATCAGCATCTTCAATTCCCAGCAAAACCAATAGTCCACTGGCAATTTCACCAACTACTTCTCCATCCACTGTAACACTTGATTGGGTGACCCGCTGTATGACAGCCCTCATAGATGTAATTTTGCGGCAAGATAAGTTGTACCTATGATAGATGTTTCGCAGGAGATAAAACTTCAGACTACAAGGAGCGGCGGCAAGGGTGGACAGAACGTCAACAAAGTGGAAACAGCTGTCATTGCCAACTTCGACATCGGGGCTTCAGCACTTTTGACGGAGGAACAGAAGCTAAGGTTGAGTGAAAAACTTTCCAATCGCATCAACACGGAAGGTGTATTACAGGTAAAATCTCAAACCCACAGAACACAACTGGCGAATAAACAGGAAGCTATTGACAAGATCAATGAACTGCTGACCAATGCGCTGAAGAAAAAGAAATTCCGTATAGCCACCCGGCCTACCAGGGTATCGAAAGAAAATCGGCTGGAAAGAAAAAAGCAGGCTTCAGAGATCAAGAGTAAAAGGAGGAAGATAGATCCACGAAAACTGCATTGAAAACCGTTAGATATTTTTAATAGGCTGATAAAATTGAAATTAAAGGTCGCCATAGTTTTTCTTGCATCAGTTAGCATAAGCCTATCGGTTCTATTTGATAGTTGCAGGAAAACCGAAGTGAAGTTCCGGGGAACTCCCATGCTCTTTACAGTGCCGCCCGGTTTTCCTCAGCCAGTTTATAATTTCAATACCAATCCTGTTTCTATAGAAGGTTTCGTCCTCGGCCGAAAACTATTTAATGACGGCCGTCTTTCCCTTGATGGCAATTTCCCCTGTTCTTCGTGCCACCAGCAGGTTGCTGCCTTTACCACCTTTGAACATGACCGCAGCCATGGTTATAATCACTCCCACACGTTAAGAAATGCTCCCGGGCTGGCGAACCTTGCCTGGTACACAGTGTATACCCAGGATGGCCATGCACCTACCCTTCAATCTATTTACCAGGCACATATTACTAACCCCAATGAGATGGGAGAAACGGTGGATCATGTTATCAGCAAATTGAATGCTGATACAAGCTACCATCGTATGTTTAGAGATGCTTTTGGTGATGACCTCATTACTGCCGATCGTATTTACAATGCACTTAACCAGTTTATTATTAATCTTGTTTCTGCCAACAGTAAATACGACAGGGTTTTAAAAGGCCAGGGCAGCTTTTCTGCTGCTGAAGATGCAGGCTACACCTTGTTTAAAAATAAATGTGAGAGCTGCCATAAAGAACCGTTGTTTACTGATTTCACCTTCCGCAACGTAGGTCTTGAGATAGATAATTCTTTGAAGGACTACGGGAGAATGAGAGTAACCGGTGATAAATATGATTCATTAAAATTCAGGGTTCCCAGCCTGCGCAACCTGGAGCTCACTTCTTACTATACACATGATGGACGTTATAGTATGATGCGCATAATGATAACCCATTATCGCTATGGTGTGAATCAAAGTACTACCCTCGATCCGCTCCTTAAGAACGGCATCCAGATGACTGACATGGAAGAAGATAATTTGGTGGCTTTCTTACGCACGTTAAGTGATTCTTCATTTATCAATAACCCGATGTACAGGGAATGAGTGATCAGCAATTAGTGACAAGTGGGCGCTGTTTCTTATTTTTCCCTGCTTTGTGTTTAGCATTTTGATCCTGTTTAAAAACTATGTCCTTTCCCAAAACACCCATTTCACACCGCCTTTAATCGGTTGGTGAATCAACGGGAGTCAACCTGTTTTAGCACGAGACCATAGCCCTCCCATTAAGCGCGCACGGAATTAGCACGCTATTGCCACGGAATTAGCACGGAATTACCACGGAATTAATAGCGTGGTAATTCCGTGGTAATTCCGTGGTAATTCCGTGGTAATTGTGATCTCCTTCTTAAGGATTCCTGTGCAAGCTCCATCTTCTCTTTCTATTATTCCTCATGTCGGATAACTCCAAACTTCAGGCATTCACATTAAATCTGTATTGAACACTATGCGCCAAATCCCTTTCAACGAGATCAGCCCTGGTACAACATCGCTCAACCCGTTTCCCGAATCCTGCACCACCTCTCCCCATTCTCCTTTCACTCGCTTATATTTGTCCTTAAACATTTGTTGATTGAGTGGCATAAAGAAACTGGCAGGTCAAACGCTTTGGTACGGCATATCTTCTATAGCTGCGCGGTTTTTAAATTACCTTCTTACTCCCTACCTCACCGATCCATCCGTTTTAAAAGGCTCTGCTTATGGGGAGATGAGTCTTGTTTATGCTGCGATTCCTTTTTTGAATGTGATTTTCACTTACGGCCTGGAAACAGCCTACTTCCGGTTCTCTAAAAACAAGCAGGAAGAACAAAGAGTTTACGACACCAGCATGGTTTCACTGGTGGTGAGTTCAATAATCCTCACATCAATTCTCATCCTGTTCAGGCTTCCCCTTGCGCGGCTCATTGGCGTGCAGGACCATCCTGAATACCTTAGCTGGAGTGCTCTGATCATTGGCTTTGATGCCCTGACGGCACTTGCCTTTGCGAAGCTTCGTTTTGAGCAGCGACCAAAGAAGTTTGCTTTTGTAAGGGTGGCAGGTATTGTAGTAAATATAGCTTTAACGGTGTTCTTCCTGTCTGTATGCCCACGTATACAAAAGGCCGATCCACATAGTTTCATTGGCACCTTTTACAACCGTGATCTTGGAGTTGGGTACGTGATACTTGCAAATCTTGCACAGAGCATATTTACACTGGTGCTACTTTCAAAGGAATTCTTCTCTTTCCGCTGGAAGTTCGACCCCCAACTATGGAAACAGATTATTATCTATTCGTCTCCATTAATACTGGCCGGCTTTGCAGGTATGATTAATGAAACCTTTGACCGTATTATGCTCAACTGGTGGACCTCAGCTCCTACAGCAACGGCAGCTAAGATCGAAGTAGGTACTTACAGTGCCTGTTATAAACTGTCCATACTGATAACCCTGTCGGTGCAGGCTTTCCGCATGGCAGCCGAACCTTTCTTCTTCTCGGCAGCACATGGCGAACAACCGCAGCGTATCTATGCAAGGGTGATGAAGTTCTTTGTTATCACGGTTTCACTCATGTTCCTCTTTGTCGTCCTTTACCTCGACATCTGGAAGTACTTTATCCGGAATCCCATATTCTGGAAGGGATTGAAGGTGGTGCCTATACTTCTACTGGCGAATATGTTTCTTGGTATCTATTATAACCTGTCTATCTGGTATAAGGTTTCAAATAAGACCATGGCAGGAGCCTGGATTACTGTGGTTGGTGCCCTTATCACCCTGTTTATCAACTATGCGTTCATACCCAAATTCGGGTATATGGCCTGTGCATGGGCCACCTTCTTCTGCTATGGCAGCATGATGGTGCTCTCTTACATATGGGGCCAGCGGAATTATCGTATTCCTTATGCTTTAAAAAAATTGGTGGCTTATCTCTGTCTTGCGGTCATCTTCTGGGGTGTAGAGAATGTGTTCAAACTCTTCGGGTTCAGCAGTCCTGTAAATTACCTAATTGCCACCTTGTTGCTATTTGGCTACATGGCTATGATATTGAAAGTTGAAAAGAAAGAGTTTAGCAGGCTGCCTTACATAGGGAAGTATATACACTAGCCGCTAAGCTCAATAAGGACTTATCAAAAATTCCACAACCGGGTAATATTGAAACCAATAACGAACTGCCCCTTGGTGTAATCATTCTGGTTGTAAAAATTATTACTCTGGGGTACTAAGCCGTAGTAATTAGTTGCGAACACCTGGAAAGTATGTGAACTGGTTGTGGTCTCAAATCCAAAAGAAAGATTCGGATGAGGATTATTGGTAGGGTGTTGTGTAACCGGTTGATCATAACCCGCAATTATCGAAGACTTCTCCGAAATCTTGTACCTGCCTAGAATATTTACGGCGAAGTGAACATTCTTCATCTTATTCTGGATCTGGCCTTTGCTATCAACATAGGCTTCAACATTGTTGAACCAGGATATGGTGGGTGCCACCTGTGCTGAGAAGGCACTGGTAATTTTCCTGGCAAACATCAACTCACTGAAGTAAGAAAACCTGTCAACGGAATATCGAAAGTTACTCATGTCACGACAGTCAATTACACTATTACCATAGAAGGATACACTGACCGGAATGGTACCCGGGGTTTGCTGCACAATAGCATATTTGGCATTTAGATCCAGCTGCATTCTTTCCTTCGTCAGACCTACGCCCAACTGGAATTTGCTTTCAGGCACATAAGTAAGGCCTATGCGGATATTAGAAGGAGCAAACAGTCCAAAGAAATCTTTGACCCCATTATTAAGGGTTCCAAAGCGGTGTTGGATAGCCATTTCAAGTGAACCTTTAATAGGTACCATGACTGTTTGGTTATCTATGATCCATTCTCCATCGAAGGTATATTTTACAGGCTTTGGCTTTTTTACTACAGGGGCTTCTGTTGAATCCTGAGCTTTTAAATCGACAGTATCCAGGATAATAATAGATAAAGTCAACAGAATTATTATTGAGAATTTATAATTAAGCATTAGTTGGAATTTAGTTGTTATTAGCACCTTGTTGAATCCATGCCAAAATCAGTGCGTTATAATCTTTATTGCTTCCGGCAGGAGGCATTGCAGTTCCTTTCTTTCCGGTCATCTTTAGATAAATAAGGCTGCTTTCCGGAACAGATTTATTTATATAGTTGCCGATGATTAGAGAATTGTAAGCATTTGCGTCAGTTAAATTGGGAGCCTGTGCGCCAGAACTATGGCAGCCACTAAGACTGCAGCTTTTGCTAAATATGGGAAGAATGTCCTTCGAAAATGTAACGGTTCTTGTTATTTGCGGGGCATCAAGATAGACTGTCTTGTTCTTGTAACACCCTGCTAAAAGGAGGACTGATCCACACACCAACAAAAGGAATTTATTATGAGTAGTTACCATGCTACACTGTTTATAAATGTTGATTGGTGCAGAAATTATTTCTGGAATTTAAGAACTAGATTGGGCTGAATACCGTGCTGATAGTTTGATTTATTCCAGACTGCAAGTCCAAATGGCTGATCCTGCAAACTTGAGAAATCCACATCTTGTTTAAGTTGATCCGAAGTTTTTAAAGCACGTTTGTACTCTACAACCCAACCACTTCCTGTGTAAACGGCTGAGCCGTTAATATCAGCCCGTGGCCCGATCAGAGGAGCGGCTATATAAGCAGGAATAGATTTAGCCGCAGTAGGCCCGGTAACAGGATCGCCGCTTCTCAGGTAATCTCCGGAAGCAGCAGGATTAATTTGTGTTCCTTCACTCAATGTCAACACACCACCAGAACTTATAGAAACTACTTTCTTTGCCTTCCCACTAGACGTATCTGATGGCAGAATGAAGTTGGCACTTGTGGAATTTGGAATAACCCATAAAGGAACAGAAACGTTTGCACCTGTGCCATCGAGTTTTAATGTCTGTGAATTGTTTACTTCCCCTTGTGCAGGACTGGTGGTGTAAACAGGTGCATATGGCCATACTGTGTTAGTTCCTGATACAGTGAGTCCATCAACGTGACGTCCATTAGCTGCGCCACCGGTAAGGTTCGTTACTGCCGGACCACCGGCCCAATCCTGGTAATTGTCATCTACCTGGTTAAGAGAAGCATCTTTGCTCATAAATCCTAAACGTCCCCACCACATATCTATCTTTTCGCTGACGCCATTCGTGTAGTGATTACCATTATTAGCATTAGATTTTATAACCGGTGTAGCTCCTGAATAATCCATATATGGTGTGAACACGTGGCAACTGGCATAACAGCTTTGAGTTATGAACTTTGGCGTGGAGTTATCTATATTCCACAACATTGCAAACTTGTCTTCGCCCCATCCTTCTCTTACCATTGCTCCATTAACATCAAAAGAACGTGCATTCGGCTCTTTTACCCAGCCCGTTTTACCTGTAACATTTTGTGCAGGGTCAAAATACCAGGGGGCAACATTTACATTTTGCGTGGCATCCTGGATCTCCAGTAAAAAGTAAATATTATTATCATCATACATAGAACGGAGCGAAGCATTATACTTCTCACCGCTATAACCGGAAAAAAGTCCATTGCCAGGATCGGGAACTGTAGGTGTCACGTTTAGTTTGGTAGCATTACTCCAAACTGGATCAATAGTGGCATCAATGGTTGGAGGTGTAGACGTTTTAACAGAAATGAGATCGGTAGAAGAATTTGTTTGGGCGATATCCAGAACCTGGTTTTCTCTAGTACAACTAAAAAAATAACCAATAGCCAGGATAAAAGAGGTAAGAACCCATACAATCCTGTTGGTAATAACTTTCATAACAGTAGTTTTCTGAAGTTTGATTTTGAGGAATGAATGTGCCTATTAATGTAAAAAGACATTACTGACTTTTTTATGATAAAAGTCATCAGAATAGCATTATCTATTCACTTTAAAGCTGAGCTACTAAAAGGAAATGGATTCTTAACAGTAGCAGCAGGAGTACTCAGGTGCTGAAAATGTATCTTTGCAGACTCATAAAATAAATGTTAATCACCCGGTATGAGCAAGAAAGGTAAAGTATTGGTGGCCATGAGCGGCGGTATTGACAGCACTGTCACTGCCCTAATGCTTCATAACGAAGGTTATGAAGTTATTGGCATTACTATGAAGACCTGGGATTATACCGCAAGCGGTGGCTCCAAAAAGGAAACCGGATGCTGTAACCTGGATAGTTTTAATGATGCCCGTATGGCCGCAGTGCAACACGGGTTCCCTCATTACATTCTTGATATCAGGGACGAATTTGGAAGCTTTGTGGTGGAAAACTTCGTAGATGAATACCTCGCAGGCCGCACTCCTAATCCATGCGTTTTATGTAATACCCACATCAAGTGGAGGGCTTTGCTGAAAAGGGCCGATGCTTTGGGCTGTGATTATATAGCTACCGGTCACTATGCAAAAGTTTACCAGCACGAAAATAGCCGCTTTGTAGTGTCTAAAGGAGTGGACGACACCAAGGATCAAAGCTATGTGCTCTGGGGCCTGCAGCAGGACCTCTTGAGTAGGACACTATTACCATTGGGGGGATACCGTAAAACAGCGATCCGCCAGATGGCATACGACTTTGGCTACCCTGAACTGGCGAAGAAAAGCGAAAGCTATGAAATATGTTTTGTGCCCGATAACGATTACCGGGGTTTCCTGAAACGTAAAGTGGATGGACTGGAAGAAAGAGTCACCGGTGGTCACTTTGTCGATAAAAACGGCAAAATCCTGGGATTACATAAGGGCTATCCATTTTACACTATCGGTCAAAGGAAGGGATTGGATATTGCTTTAGGAAAACCCGCTTATGTGACTTCTATAGATCCTGGTACCAATACAGTAGTTCTTGGAGAAGAAGATGACCTTCAGAAGGAAACTATGTTAGTTAAAGGCATTAACTGGATCAAGTACGATGGCATAGAAGGTGAAATGGAAACGATAACAAAGATCCGATACAAAGACAAAGGAAGCCTTGCTACCATTAATGCCTTCGGTAGTGAAGCAGAAGTACGCTTTTATGAAAAAGCGAAAGGGATTGCTCCCGGTCAAAGTGCTGTTTTCTACGAAGGTGATGATGTCATCGGGGGAGGTATCATCCAAAGAAGCTGAACTTTCGAAATAATTACTCCTTAATTCCGTTACAATAAGCTGTTAAGCAATTAACTTACCTGTTTTTTATTAGTTTTAACCTCATTGCAAATGGTTACGGATATGAAAAATCCATACAGCTTATGAGAATCGCTTTATTCCTGGTGCTAACGTTAGTCGTGGTCGCGGCCTGTAACAAACAGACGGAAACTTATCCTTCTGATTCTGTTGCCGATTATCTTCCGCTGCAAACCGGTAAATACATCACCTACCGGTTAGACTCTACAGTGTTTACCAATTTTGGGATCACAACTGAGGTTCACTCTTACCAGGAGAAGAATGTGGTAGATGCTCAAATAACGGATGCTGCTGGTAAGCCATCCTATAGAATACTTCGCTACCTGAGGGCCGCAAACGCGTCAGCAACTGATGGCTGGTCTGCCTCCGGATCTTACTTCGTCACCTTAGATAGCAATAAAGCTGAAGTGGTTGAAAATAACCTGAGGATAATAAAGCTCAGTAAACCGGTAGTAAAGCATTTTTCATGGAAAGGCAATAGCTACCTGGCTCCCGATCCGTACAGCAGTATTTATAATTTTGATAATGACAAATACATGCCGGATTGGGATTATACTTATACCGGCGTAGGCGAGACAACCAACATCAATGGCAAACCGTATAATAATGTAATTATAGTTCAGGCAATTGCAGATTCCATCAATGTGCCCATAACTGTGCCGGCAGCATATGCCCGTATCAACAAATCAATTGATCAATATTCAAAAGGTTTGGGACTCATCAACCAGGAACTAACTATGTGGGAATACCAGCCGAATGGCAGGTACATGGTCGGGTTTGGAGTGAAACGCTCTATTATTGATCATAATTGAATCTATGAAGAAAGCTCTTTTAGCTCTTCTCACACTGGTAATCATCAGTAATGCAGAAGCACAGTATACCCGTTATGTGATCCGGTTCAGAAATAAAGGATCGAATCCTTACAGTTTATCAAACCCACTCCAATTTTTATCCCAACGGGCAATAGACAGGCGGTTGAAATATAATATTCCTCTAGACAGCACTGATTTGCCGGTAACCCCTTCCTATATAGATGGAGTAAGGACTTCGGGAGCGGTGACCATTCTTAACGCATCCAAATGGCTCAACTCAGTTACCATTCAAACCTCTGATGCAGCGGCACTGGCTAAGATCAACAGCCTTCCTTATGTAATTTCCACCGGGCCAATAGGCAGGAGAATAGCAACTACTCAATCTAAATCGGAGCAACCTACGAACCGCTCCGCAAGTGAAAGAACCGCAACAACAGAATCCTTATTAGCCGATCGCTATAATTATGGTTTCTCTTTCAAACAGGTACACATTCATAATGGAGAGTTCCTCCATAATATCGGCCTCAGGGGAGACAGTATGATTATGGGACTCCTTGATGATGGTTTTTACCAGTACACCACTTTAAAAGCCTTTGATAGTGTCCGGCAGGC
Source organism: Candidatus Dadabacteria bacterium (assembly GCA_050259715.1). Taxonomy (GTDB): domain Bacteria; phylum Bacteroidota; class Bacteroidia; order Chitinophagales; family Chitinophagaceae; genus Flavisolibacter. The sequence continues at coordinate 11,458 of JBLNAY010000019.1, read as the reverse complement.
AAATAAAGTTTTAGGTACATGGGATTTCGTTGCGAGAGAACAAAGTGTAATTGAGGATGATGCCCATGGTGAGATGGTCTTTTCTATTATTGCTGCTAATGTTCCCGGCAATATGGTAGGCACGGCACCTGCTGCTTCCTTTTATTTATTCCGCACGGAAGATGCCACCTCTGAATACCCTATAGAAGAACACAACTGGGTATGTGGCGCAGAACGACTGGATAGCGCCGGTGGGGATGTGATTTCAACTTCACTTGGCTACTCACAATTTGATAGTGCTGCACTAAATCACACCTATGCCGACATGAATGGTAACACCACCATGTCAGCTATCGGAGCCGACATGGCTGCAAAGAAAGGAATTGTTGTTCTTGTTGCTGCCGGTAACGAAGGGAATGCTGCATGGCATTATATTTCTTCTCCTGCTGATGCAGATAGTGTTATTGCTGTAGGAGCAGTGGATGTCAATGGAAATGTAGGATCTTTTTCCAGTTATGGCCCTTCTTCCGACGGACAGGTAAAACCAGACGTAGCCTCGGTGGGAGTGGGCACTGTCGTTTGGTCACCGTCCAATGTTGCTGCTGCAGGAAACGGAACCTCTTTTGCATGCCCAAACATGGCGGGACTTGTAACCTGTTTATGGCAAGGATTTAGAGAGTTTAATAATATGGCGATTATTAATGCCGTGCGCCAGGCCGGGAGTACAGTCGCCACACCAAATACCAGGATTGGCTACGGTATACCTGATATGAAAAAAGCATTTACTATCCTCTTAAAACAGTATGCTACGGCTACTGCCACTACCATTAATAATTGCAACCCAGCCGTAAACTGGACGAGTAAAGATGCTGCAGGAATGAGGTATGAAATTGAGAGAAAAAGATCCACTGACACCGCTTTTGCTAAGGTATATGAGCTAATGGTTTCCAATACAACTTATGGTTCCCATTCTTACCAATTCATTGACCCTGCGGCAGGGACACCGGCAGGAAATATAACCTACAGGATCCGCCAGGTGATCGATACTTCAGTAACAGGCTTTTATGCTGATTACCTGGATACGGTTTCAGTTAACTATGCAGGGAATTGTAATACCACGGCGAATAATGTATTAGTGCTCTATCCAAATCCAGTGAAGGGCAATATAGTTATCCAGGTAAATACAATCCAGACCTCACCAGTAACAGTACGCATCTTTAGTATGTCAGGACAAAGGTTATATGAGGCAAAGCTATCACCCTCGAACGTGTTGAGTGGTTACCCTTTGCCAACGACTAACCTGGCAAGCGGGGAATACATTGTATCCGTATATAACGGTTCAGGGAAAGTAGGTACAGCAAGATTCATCAAACTACCTTAACCGGAACAAGGCCACAAATAGCGTGTCTGCCTTTTGGTTGTATCCTTTTAAGTATTCCTGCGATATCAACTCCATAGTTGTTTGTTCCTGCAAGTGAGCGACTACTTCTTCATTCTCTTTCTTAAATACAGAGCAGGTAATATAAAGAAAATACCCTCCGTGTTTTACAGTTTTCCAGGCATTTAATGCGATGGTTTTTTGTAATGTGGTATAATGATCAATTTTCTCTGCCTTGAAAAAGCTCATTTGTTCCGGAGTCCTGCTCCAGGTGCCGGACCCTGAACAAGGGGCATCACAAATCACAAGGTCAAAAGATTCATCCAGTATGAATGTAGATGATGCAACATCAGAAATAAAAGAATTATAGTTCCTTAAACCTGCCCTGCCAAAACGCTTCTCCAGGTTCATGATGATTGATCGCCTGATATCAGAAACAGTAACATGGACCTGTGGTACCAGGTCAGATAACAGGATGGATTTCCCTCCACTTGCAGCACAACAATCCCATGCCTTTATCTTTCCTTTATTTGTAAGTAAAGGCAATAAAGGTTTGAACACTTGTTGAGAGCTATAGTCTTGTACTACAACTTCCCTGTCTGGTTCCAGTACTTCCTCCACCTTTGTGCCATTTGGCAGCGCAAGGCAATTCTCTCCTGCCTCATCGAACAAAATAGAACCTTGTTTCAATTTACGGAGAACATCATTCTTCTGTCCCGGGCGAATGCGAAGGAATAAATCAGGTTGAACAAGGAATGACCGGTCAAACGCCTCTTTATCTATTTGGTCACTCAACTCTTCATGAAAAGGGAAAACATGTTCATTCCAGCCCCCTACAATATGAAGTTTCTCAGTTAGAGGCAATTGAATCTTCTCATTCCAGGTTCTTTTCAACAGGGACAGGAATAAATTAGAAGAAGAACTGCATAAGAACTGTCCTATCAACAGGCGTTCGTTCATGTCATATTCTTTGAATGCTGTTCCTAACCTGAAATAGCAATAACAAAGATTAGAAATGAACTTCCGGTCACCGGAACCATATTTCCGGTTCTTTTTAAAATAGTCCTTGAGCCATAATGTAAAGGGAAGCTCTCCTTTGTAAAGTGATAAAATGGCTGTAGCAGAATCCAGGTAGGAATGTAAACGCATGTGCAAATATCTTTAAAACAAAAATGCGCCTCAAAGAGAGACGCATTTAATTAATGAATTAGATACAATTACTGGTAATAGTATGTCGAGACTGCCGATCCGGTACCTGCGGTAAGCACTCCTGTAATAGGCATATTGTTAGTGTTGTATGTATATGTTGTTGAAACAGTTTGAGTAGAAGAAGGACTTGTTACCACAATGGTTTGTTTGGAAACATTGTTCGCTGAATAATAAGTTGTCATCCCCAGTACCGGCGCATCGGATACAAACTTCAGCGGGTTAACTTTTGAGTCGTATTCGAAAGTATGTGTCTCATCCAGTAAGTAGTTTGAAGTAGAATCATCATAGGAATAATACTTTACTGAACCTAAGTTGCTTCCTGAATAGCTGTATTCCTCTTTGCTGAAAGGAGCATAACCAGAACCGGCATTTTCATAATCTATGGTAGATATGAGCTTGTTAGAAGCGTCATAGTTATAAGCAATGCTATCCTTATAAGTATTTCCCATAATGGTGATCTGTGTAAGAGCATACTTGTACTGTGAAGCAGAAGCATCATAGGTATAGTTGGTGACTACTTGTGTAAGTCCATACTGGCTAAGGCTTGGATCTTTGTAAACTTGTTGTGTAATAACATTAGATGAATTGCGCACATAATCAATTGTGGAATTCAGTTGCTGTCCACTGGAAGTACCTGTAATTACGTAACCACTTATACGGTTGGAGGAATTGTAACTGTATTGGATTGTACTGGTGTCTGACCCGCTTTTTTGACCAATCTTGATCAATTGTGTTCCTACCGTCGGAGTTACTGTACCGCCGGTTCCATTTGGATCTTCATAAGAAATTTCTTTCTGGCAGGACATGAATAACACACTAAGGATAATGGCTAGAGTAACAAATATTTTCATGCAGGTGTTTTTGTTTAAACAAATTAACGTTTTTACCTAAGGATTATTACAATTCAAGAAGTGTTTTTACCGGATCCTGTCCAAATAGCAGTAAATCAGGGTTTTCCAACAGTTCCTTTACTCTAACCAGGAAAGTTACCGACTCCTTTCCATCAATGATCCTGTGATCGTAGCTTAAGGCGAGGTACATCATAGGTCGTATAACTATCTGCTTATCAACAACTACAGGGCGCTCCTGTATCTTGTGCATTCCGAGTATGGCTGATTGCGGAATATTGATAATAGGCGTTGACATTAAAGAGCCGAACACTCCTCCATTCGTTATTGTGAAGGTACCTCCCTGCATTTCTTCGAGACTTAACTTATTATCTCTTGCCTTGGTTGCCAGGTTTACCACTTCCTTCTCTATTTCAGCCATGCCAAGACTCTCTGCATTTCTTATCACCGGCACCACTAAGCCCTTGGGGGCCGAAACGGCTATTGATATGTCGCAATAATCATGATAAACAATTGAATCACCATCAATATAAGCATTGACGGCTTTAAATTCCTGCAATGCGTAACAGCAGGCTTTCACAAAGAAGCTCATAAAACCCAGGTTTACACCGTGCTTCTCCTTGAACTTGTCCTTATTTGCAGTTCTTATTGCCATTATCCTGCTCATATCCACCTCGTTAAATGTGGTGAGCATAGCTGTAGTATTCTTTGCTTCCACCAGCCTGCGGCTAACTGTCCGTCGCAGGTTACTCATCTTTTCTTTCTTCTCCTCACGGGTAAAAGCTTCCGTTCCGGGTTTCCTTCCTGGGTGAGTCAATGCTTCCAGAACATCATCCTTCAAGATTTTCCCTCCCACTCCTGATGCAGCTATAGAGGTAGGATCAACTTTTTTATCAGCAATAATAGCTGATGCTACTGGGGTAGCCTTCAGGTCCTGGGGTTTGGTAACTGCAATATGGGTCTCCTCTGATTTCTTTGGAGCTTCGGTTTGAGCTGCCTGTTTTGGCGCTTCCGCCTTTGCAGCAGGAGCTTCCGTGGGGGAAGTTGCCGCTTGTTCGGGTTTGGCGGCTGTTTCATCAATCTGCGCGAGTGTATCGCCTATGTTTAAAGTATCACCTTCCTTTCCTAACGTCTTCAGTACACCTGCCTTTTCTGCATTCACCTCGAAGGTGGCTTTCTCGCTCTCCAGTTCTGCTATCACTTCGTCTCTCTCCACATAATCACCATCATTTTTCAGCCACTTCACCAAGGTCACTTCGTTGATGCTTTCTCCTACAGTCGGTACTTTAATATCAATCATGGTTCCAGTTTCTTTTAGCTATTCAATCTTGATTTAATCTATATTAATCAACTTACATGCTAAGGGATCAGAAGTAAGTATATTCTTGCTTTATATGGTAAATGCTGTTTCTACTATTTCCGCCTGTTCCTGTGCATGAACCTTGCTAAACCCGGATGCAGTGGATGCACTTGGCTGCCGGCTGATGATGCCAAAGTTGATGCTTTTCAGATTCATTTGTAAATAAGAAGCGGCACCCATATTTAAGGGTTCTTCCTGCACCCAGAACCAGGTAGCCCTATTGTATTTCGTCAGCAATTCATCCAATTGCTTATATGCCAATGGATATAGTTGCTCTATCCGAACTATAGCTATATCAGTCCTGTTTTCCTTTACCTGTCTTTCCAATAAATCATAATAAATCTTACCGCTACAGAAAAGCACCTTTTTCACCTGTTGTCCATCCTTAATAGTTGCATCATCTATAAGCTCTTTGAATCTGCCACTTGTAAATTCACTCTTGTGTGAATAAGTGCCGGCATGACGAAGGTTGGCTTTGGGTGAGAAGTTAATTAATGGTTTCCTGAAAGGCCAAAGCAATTGACGGCGAAGGCCATGAAAAAGGTTAGACGATGTAGTAATGTTGGTGATCACCATATTCAGTTCAGAACATTGCTGAAGAAAACGTTCCATCCTGGCACTACTATGCTCAGGGCCCTGTCCTTCATAACCATGTGGCAGCAGCAATACAATGCCATTCATACGCTGCCACTTTGTTTCAGCAGACATGATGAACTGGTCGATAATGATTTGGGCTCCATTGGCAAAGTCTCCAAACTGGGCTTCCCATAAAATGAGGTTTTTCGGATCCGCCAGCGCATAACCATATTCAAAACCTAAAACAGCATACTCGCTCAGGAGAGAGTTGTAGATGCGGAACTGCCCCTGGTCTTCCTGTATATGATTTAACCGGTTGTATTCTTTATTGGTTTCTTCGTCGTAAATGATAGCATGCCTGTGAGAGAAGGTGCCTCTTTTTACATCCTGTCCACTCATTCTCACATCATGTCCCTCCAGTAGAAGACTTGCATAGGCCAGTAATTCACCGGTGGCCCAATCGATTTTCTGTTCAGAATCAAAGAGCTTCTGTTTGTCCTTTAATATCTTTTCTACTTTCCTAAGCGGCTTAAAATCCTGCGGCCACTGCATCAGGCTCGTAAACAGTCTGGAGAAATTCTCCTCGCTTATGGCTGATATAGGTGATTGATCAAAGTCTTCTTCTGAGGCCTTACGGAGGCTTCTCCACATCAATTCAGGTGGTTGGTAATTGTAAGGCAAGGGATTTTGTTTCACTTCATCAAGCCTCTCCTGCAGGTCTGTCCAGAACTTCTTTTCCATTTCCTTTGCCAGCCCCTGTGCATCCGCTTCGCCATTTTCCAACAGGAAATGGACGTACTCTTCCCGTGGGTTTGCATGTTTACCTATCAGTCCATAGAGCTTTGGTTGGGTAAACTTCGGATCATCACCTTCATTGTGGCCATGCCTGCGATAACAGACCATATCAACAAAGATGTCAGTATTAAAATGCTGCCGATAGCGTGTGGCTATTTCCACGCATTTCACCACAGCTTCGGGATCATCTCCGTTCACATGCAGAACAGGAGCCTGGATTGTAGCTGCTACAGAAGTCGAATAATCTGAACTCCTGGCATCGTCGAAGTCTGTTGTGAAGCCAATCTGGTTATTAATTACAAAATGAATAGTACCCCCGGTGTAATATCCATCGAGGTTACTCATCTGTATGATCTCATATACTATTCCCTGTCCTGCCAGTGAAGCATCACCATGAATAAGAATAGGCAGAACAGAGTCAAATTCCGATTCATACAAGCTATCTGCTTTGGCCCTTGAATACCCGAGCACAACCGGAGTTACTGCTTCAAGGTGTGAGGGGTTGGGGGTAAGCTTTAAGTGAACATTCTTACCGCTCCATGTCTGCACTTCACTTCCGTAACCAAGGTGATATTTTACATCGCCACTGCCCATCGTTTGATCAGGGATGGCGGTGCCTTCAAATTCACTGAAGATTTCTTCATAAGTTTTACCCAGTATATTGGCAAGCACATTCAGTCGGCCCCTGTGGGCCATGCCTATCACTACCTCTTTCACACCAAGGTCCACCCCTGTGTTAATAATGGCATCTAAAGCGGCGATTGTGGTTTCGCCTCCCTCGAGAGAGAATCGCTTCTGGCCGATATATTTCGTATGCAGGAATTTCTCAAAAATGACTCCCTGGTTAAGTTTATCAAGGATTCTCCTTTTCTTCTCCAGAGGAACAGGTTCATTGATTTTCTTTTCAATTTCCTCCTGTAGCCAATCTATTCTTTCCTGCCGCGTGATGTACTCATATTGTATACCTATACTCCGGGTATATACACTTTGAAGGAAATTGAGGATCTCCTTGAGGGAAGCACCCGGCATTCCAATGTACTTTCCAACCGCAAATTGAGTCTGGGAGTCTGCTTCTGACAGACCAAAATACTTCAGGTCAAGGTTAGCTCCCCTGTCCTTGCGTGGACGAATGGGATTGGTTCTTGCCACCAGGTGTCCTTTGTTTCTATACGCAAGAATGAGGTTGTAAACAGATAATTCTTTATAGAGTTGAACAGTATCCAATTGACCAGCCGCAACCGATTCGGCAACTGAAAGCCCATTTCCATCAGCTGCGTGGGTCATAGCAAAGTCGAAACCTTCAAAGAATTTACGGTATTCCGGGTCTACACTTTCCGGGTTCTGAACATAATCTTTATATAGATTTTCAATATAGGCCGGGTGAGAATGTGTTATGTAAGAGAAATCCTTCATAGAAGGGATGTTTGTATTTTAAGGGAAGGCAAATATCGTTCAATTACAGACATAATGCGTTTGGAGAGCGTATGTCAATGCAATGTGCTGCCTGCATTCACTAACTAACTATGGTATGTGGGTTATTATAATGGTTTGTATTAAGTGACTATAGAGTAAGATGCCTGTTGGTAAAGGGTTTGAACGGCTTTAGCAGGGGGTAAAGCCGTTGTAAAGCCGTTCTAACTCCATACAAACCCCATACAAACCCTATACTAAAGCTTAGGTAACCTGCAATAAGAGTAATGGGAACTCCCAGCTGGATAGTGTACAAAAATTAAAGGACCAGTAACTCGAGTAATTGTCAATAATCCTTTAAAATAAAGGAAAATATCCGCTGCCACTGTATAGTTTCGAATTATTCTCTTACTTTTGCCGTCCGAAAAATCGGTACTTAAAATTTCTATACATGGCTAATCATAAGGCAACCAAGAAGGATGTGCGTCAATCCGCAAAGCGCCGCGAACGTAATCGTTATTATGGAAAGACTACCCGTAACGCCTTACGCGATTTCAAGGCTCTGGAAGAAAAGGCTGCAGCAGGAGATAAATTGCCTGAAGTTATTTCAATGCTTGATAAACTGGCTAAACGTGGTGTTATCCATAAGAACAAGGCCAGCAATCTGAAAAGCAAATTAACTAAACGAGTTAACGCTATCGCTTAATTCTCCCAGGAGTAAAAATATTTCAGAGGCGTCTTTTGACGCCTTTTTTTGTTTCTGCCAGGCTGGTCTTCATATAAGCTTATTTTAAGATTTCCCTTCTACTGTTTCTGTTAGCACTGCGGATTTCACTTATCGGTATGTATATTAGCTGCATGCGGATCGTATTAGTTTTCTTAGTCCTGCTTTTGCAGACATCCTCCTTCGAACAGCCTTTAATTACAAGATTTGAGCAGTCTGGTGGAACAGAATCGCCATCCTATCATGAAATAATTAAATGGTGGAAAAATTTAGCAGCTAATTCCAGGATGGTGAAGATGATGGAAATGGGGCCTTCAGATGCCGGTTTTCCCCTACACCTTATATTGATCTCCCCTGACAAGGACTTTAATATTAGTTCACTAAAAAGAAAAGAAAGAAACATTATCCTTATTAATAATGGAATTCACCCCGGAGAGCCGGATGGAATTGATGCCAGTATGTTGCTGGCAAGAGAGATTATAGACGGAAGTTATAAACTGCCATCCTCAATTGTTATTGGAATTATCCCGGTATATAACATAGGAGGTTCTTTAAACCGGAGCCGTTTTTACCGCATAGATGAAAATGGTCCTGTAGAAAAGGGCTTCAGGGGCAATGCCCAGAATTTAGATCTGAACAGGGATTTCATTAAGACAGATTCTAAAAATGCCATGACTTTTTCCAGGATCTTCCACTTTCTGGATCCTGATGTTTTTGTGGATACCCACGTAAGTAATGGTGCTGACTACCAGCACGTTATGACCTTGTTACCCGCTCAACATAATAAACTGGGGGGATCGATGGGAGAGTATATGAATAAGCAATTCGAACCTGGACTTTATCCCATCATGAAAAAGAAAGGTTATGAGCTCATACCGTATGTGAATCATTATGGCGGGACAGTTGATAAGGGCTGGTCGGAATACTGGGATAGTCCCCGTTATAGCAGCGGCTATGCCTCGTTATGGAGTTCATTTGCATTCGAGACCGAGACACATATGCTGAAACCCTACAAATTGCGTGTAGAATCCACCAAAGCAATGCTGGAAAGCTTTATTGAATTTACAGCACAACATTCCAGGCAAATTATCCAATTAAGAAAAGATACAAGGAGGAAAGAACAGAACCAGGCAGCTTTTCCTATAGTTTGGAAATTAGATAAGAGCAAGCATTCAACTATTACATTTAAAGGCTTCGAATCCGGCTACAAGCCGAGCGGGGTTTCCGGCCTGCCGCAACTATACTATGACAGGTCAAAGCCATATGAGCGACAAATACCTTTTTATAATTATTATTCTGATTCTGTTACTGTAAAAACCCCCGCAGCGTATATCATCCCGCAGGGGTGGTGGAAAGTAATAGAACGGTTGAAAATGAATAATGTGATTTTGAGAACATTCCAGCATGATACAACAGTAGAAGTAGAGGCCCATAGGATAGAAAGTTACCTATCCGCAGCCAGACCTTTTGAAGGGCATCATCCAAATAGTGGTACCCAGGTGTCAACCACTATAAGAAAAGTAAATTTCCGAAAGGGAGATTACTTTATCCCTTTGAATCAAACAGCAAACCGATTCCTGTTGGAAACATTGGAGCCACAGGCGGAGGACAGTTATTTCAGTTGGAATTTTTTCGATGCCATATTAGGGCAGAAAGAGGGCTTTTCAGATTACGTGTTTGAAACCACTGCCTCTGAATATTTGAAGCAGCACCCGGAGTTGCAAAAAGAATTAGAGAAAAAAAGGACTACGGATTCAACATTCACGAAAAGCGCATATGCGCAGCTGGATTTTATATACAGGAACTCACCCTATTATGAAACAGCCCATATGCAGTACCCTGTATATAGAGTAATAAGAAAGTGATTGATTTTAGCCTTGAATCTTTGTCATAGGAAGGGTTAAATTAGTGATTACTATTTTTTTATATGTGCAAAAAACATTGTAGCTTTTCGAAATTGAGAGTTTACTGTAAAACTCTGATGCTAATGAGACTACTGCTGTTAATTGTATTTATTCCCGTCTTTAGCTATGCACAGAAAAGTGGCAATGACACCATGGTGGTTTATTTAGCCCCGAACCTGGAATTTACCGCGAAAAACAATGCCGCTTTCTATGGACTGGCAATGAAGGAGGGTGATCACTGGCTGGTGTATGCCATTTATCCGGATACCACACCAGTACTGAGAGCGTACTACAAGGATAAAACCTTAAAGGTTAAAGATGGTCCATACACCGTTTACTATGCTAAAAACAAAAAGGCTAAAGACGGATATTATCACAATAATAAGAGGTATTCAGTGTGGAGAGACTGGTATGAGAACGGCCAGCTAAGAGACTCCGGTAGATTTAATAACGACAGGATGGAGGGGGAATGGAAATCTTACTATAATAATGGTGCTTTACAGGTAATTTGTAATTTCGGAAAACCAGATGATGAAGATTTTAGCTACGATGGAGGAATTACTGTTAGGGAAGTAGATTATCCAACCGAAATAAACATGAACCAGTCAAGTCGAAATGGGAAATACACCAGTTGGTATATGAATGGGAATAGGGAAGCAGAAGGAAAATTTACAAATAACCAGTTTGATGGTGAATGGAAATGGTATTATGATAATGGAAAGCCAAGTACGATAGAGCAATACAAGAAAGGAATATTATCTGATCTTTCCTGTTTTGATTCAACAGGTATGTACACAGGTGTAGTATGTTCAGTTGTAAGGCCTGCCCTGTTAAAGCATTATGGAAATTACAGGCAGTTTATTTATGATAATCTCCTATGGCCCGAAGAAGCTATTAAACAGAAGTTAAAGGGAAATGTTCATATAAGCTTTAAGGTCACCAAAGAAGGACAACTGAAGGATTTTTCAATGGTGGGAGGACATCAAGTTTTCAGAAAAGCTGTTTCAGAATTATTCGAAAAAATGAAGGAGTGGGAACCTGCTGTTTCTCATAACAGGCCTATTGAAACAGAAGAAGAGATGGACATACCTTTTTATCGTAAGTTTTAATTTAATAAAAAACAAAAAAGCCTCATCATTTCTGATAAGGCTTTTTCAATAAATATGGCAGCTACCTACTCTCCCGCATTTTGGTGCAGTACCATCGGCCATGAGGGGCTTAACTTCTCTGTTCGGTATGGGAAGAGGTGAACACCCTCGGCAAAACCACCATAAA
>JBLNAY010000018.1:0-14895 GCA_050259715.1 Candidatus Dadabacteria bacterium | reverse complement strand
TGAAAGTAAACAAGGTTGAAAATCCGAACTATTTATTTGTAGACCTGTTAATCTCTTCTACCGCAAAACCCGGTAATATACAATTTCATTCAACAAACAATAATGGTTTGAAATTCTCTTTTGCTCTTAAAGAAAGACGAAAAGGAAATGGAACACAATATGCACAGGGTGTGCGCTCAAATGACCTGATTTACCTGATCATGCCTGATCGATTTAGCAATGGAGATTACTCAAACGACAGGGTAGTGGGAATGAAAGATCAATCGCTAAACCGCGACTCCATGTACCATCGCCATGGAGGCGATCTACAAGGTGTGATCAATCATCTTGATTATCTCAAAGACCTTGGAATAACTACAGTGTGGCTGACGCCTATCATGGAGAATAATATGCAAAACCGGACAGAACACGGTTATGCCATTACCAATTTTTATAAGGTAGATCCGAGGCAGGGATCTTCTGAAACATACAAGAAATTGAGTGATGAACTGCACAAGAGAGGAATGAAACTTATTCAGGATGCGGTTTATAATCACTGCGGATTACAGAATTTCTTTGTGCAGGATATGCCTATGAAAGACTGGTTGCACCAGTGGCCTAAGTATACCAATAGTAATTATAGGGATCAGCCATTGATGGACACTTATGCTTCAAAAGCAGATCAAAAGATAATGAGTGACGGATGGTTCACCAGGCAGATGCCCGATCTGAACCAGGGCAATCCTTACCTGGCCAATTATCTTATTCAAAATGCCATTTATTCAGTGGAAGAATATGGTGTTGATGGATGGAGGATAGATACTTATATCTATAATGATCTGAATTTTATGAATCGCTGTAATAAAGCGTTACTGGATGAATACCCAAAGATGACGATGTTTGGTGAAACATGGGTACATGGAGTGCTTAACCAGGCATACTTCACGGAGAATAATCTTCAGAATATCCGTTTTAAAAGCAACTTGCCGGCCGCTACAGACTTCCAGACTAACTTTTATGGTATCAATCCTGCTCTTACACAAACCTTTGGATGGACTGAAGGCGTGACAAAGCTTTACCAGACATTAGCTAATGATTTTGTTTACAAACACCCGATGAATCATACTGTGTTTCTTGACAATCATGATATGACCAGGTTCTATTCACAAGTGAATGAAAATATGGATAAGCTAAAAGTTGGTATTGGATGGCTATTGACTACAAGGGGAGTACCGCAGCTTTATTATGGAACAGAAGTGTTGTTGAAAGGTATATCTAAACCTGACGGCTTCGTTAGAGGTGACTTCCCCGGTGGATGGAAAGAGGACAAGGCGAATAAGTTTACAGAACAAGGAAGAAATAGCCAGGAAAATGAGATATTTAACTGGATAAAGACACTGGCTAATTTCAGAAAGACATCATCAGCTATAAAGACAGGGAATCTTATGCAATATGTTCCTGAAGATGGAGTCTATACCTATTTCCGTTATGATAACCAACAAACTGTAATGGTAGTCATGAACGCTTCTGAAAAGGAGAAAACAGTGTCGCTATCCCGCTTTAGTGAACGAACAGCTGCTTTTTCAAAAGCAAAAAATGTAGTAACTTCTACTGTCAATGACCTCCAAAATGAGTGGAAGATTTCTCCTTACTCTATTTGGGTATTAGAATTGATGAAATAAAGTCATGGAAAATGAATCAGCTTCCATTACGTCACCTACCACTACGGAACGTTATGAGGACAGGAATTTTGTAGATACAAGCAAAGCGGTCTGGAATTACTCGATATTATATGATGATGACATAGTAAATTATCAATCGGGAACTCACTACAGGTTATACAATAAATTTGGATCAAAACGGATCAGGGTTTTTGATACAGACGGTTTCTACTTCTGTGTTTGGGCACCAAACGCTACAAAGGTGTCGGTGATTGGCAATTTTAATGACTGGAATCCCCATACACATGATTTAAATCCCAGGTGGGATAACAGTGGAATCTGGGAAGGTTTCATTCCTGGCATTCAGAAGGGTGAATTATACAAATATCACATTATCGGATTTGAAGACCGGGTAACGGTAAAGGGTGATCCCTTTGCCAATTATTGGGAACAGAGACCAAAGACCGCAACTATTACCTGGGAATTTGATTATGAATGGAAGGACCAGGACTGGATGAATAAGAGGCACAGGAACAATGCACTGGATGCGCCGTGGAGTGTCTATGAAGTGCACCTTGCCAGCTGGATGCGACCAGACCGTAACAATGAAGAATGTTATAATACTTATGAGTTCCTCACTAAAAGGTTGGTCGAATATGTGAAGGAAATGGGCTTTACGCATGTGGAGCTTATGCCGGTGATGGAACATCCGTTTGATGGAAGCTGGGGTTACCAGTGTACAGGTTATTTTGCTCCAACCTCCCGGTTTGGTGAACCTGAAGGGCTGATGTATATGATTGATCAACTACATCAGAATGACATCGGAGTTATTCTCGACTGGGTGCCTTCACACTTTCCTTATGATGCTCATGGGTTGTTTATGTTCGATGGCACCCACACGTACGAGTATGCGGATATGAGAAAAGGTTTTCATCCGGATTGGAACAGCTATATTTTTAATTATAGAAGAGGAGAAGTAAAATCTTTTCTAATTAGCAGTGCACACTTCTGGTTTAACCTCTTTCACATAGATGGTATAAGGGTGGATGCTGTCTCTTCCATATTAAAATTGGACTACTCTCGAAATGAAGGTGAGTGGGAGCCAAATGAATTCGGAGGTAATGGAAATATTGAGGCTATTGCTTTTATTAAAGACCTTAATGAAACCATATACCGGGATTTCCCTGATGTACAGACAATAGCAGAAGAAGCTACGGATTGGCCTGCCATCTCAAGACCTACATTCCTTGGTGGTTTGGGATTTGGAATGAAATGGATGATGGGATGGATGCATGATACATTAGATTACTTCAAAATCGATCCTTTCTTCCGTGCCCATCACCAGGATAAGTTCACCTTCAGCATGATGTATTATTATGACGAAAATTTTATGCTTCCATTCAGTCATGATGAAGTTGTTCATGGTAAATCTCCCATTTTGTATAAAATGCCTGGAGATGAATGGCAAAAGTTTGCTAACGTGCGGCTGATGTACACCTATATGTGGACACATCCGGGCGGACGCTTATTATTCATGGGCAATGAATTCGGTCAGACCACTGAATGGAATTATAAATCTGAGCTCGACTGGTTTCTTCTGCAATATGAAAACCACCGGAAGTTAAAAGACTGTGTCAAAGATTTGAATAAGCTTCTTATTTCAGAGGAATCTTTATATTCAAAACAGTTTGAGCCCGGAGGTTTTCAATGGATAGATCTTAATCACAGGAATGATTGTGTGATGGTTTATAAGAGAATTGGCAATGGCATGAACGAAGATGTATTGATTATAATGAATGTCAATCCTGTTCCGAAGCAAAACTGGGAAATCGGTGTGGACCGGCAATACAGCCGTGAAATTTTCAATAGTGATGAATCCAAATATGGCGGAACAGGTAATTACATCAATAGCAATATTCGATGTGAATCAATTGATAATGAAGAAAATGCCTTTAAGCTAATTATTGACCTGCCTCCATTGGCAGCGATTGTGATAAAGTGATTAATGAGTAAGGAATGATGAGTAATGAGTATTCAGTGCTGACAGACAAGGGAAATGTGCTTAATCCCTAATATTATAAAGGCCCTCTGACATTATTACAAATCTCTAAATCGTTGCTACATCCTCTCCGGGACTTGTATTCCTAAAAGACGGAATCCGTTTTTTAGCACCGTTGCTGTTAACTTTGATAAGCGCAGGCGTAATTGTTTTTTCTCCTCAGATTCCGCATTGAGAACTGAATATTCTGTATAGAAGGTGTTATAGGTTTTAGCAACATAGAACGCATAAATAGCAATAACAGAAGGATTGTATTCAGAAGCTGCCTGTTTCACTATAGTAGGATACTGTTCTAACAACAACAACAACTCCTTTTCCAACTTCAGCAGGTGTCCTGAATTAATTACTGATTCATTTGGGCTTTCTCTTCGTAATATAGATTTAATACGTGCGTGTGTATATTGAATGAAAGGACCCGTAAAGCCATGAAAGTCTACCGATTCATCAGGATTAAAGACCATTCTCTTTTTCGGATCTACGCGTAAAAGGAAGAATTTTAGGGCTCCCAGGCCAATTACATTATATAATTCTTTTAGTTCTTCTTCAGTAAAGTCCTTGACTTTCCCACTTTCTCTTGTATGAAATTCAGCTATGGACATCATTTCATCCACCAGGTCATCTGCATCTACAACGGTGCCTTCCCGGCTTTTCATTCTACCAGTGGGCAGATCTACCATTCCATAGCTTAAATGAAATACCCCATCTGCATAAGGTTTATTCAGCTTTTTTAAAATGAGGTGAAGCACCTTCATGTGATAATTCTGTTCATCGGCGATCACATATATACTCTGATCGTATTTAAATTCATCATACTTCTGTTGTGCCAGGCCAAGGTCTTGAGTTATATAAACCGAAGTCCCATCTTTTCTCAAGACCAGTTTTTCATCAAGGCCCTCATCGGAAAGGTCGATCCACACACTTCCATCGTCCTTGCGGTAGAACACTCCCTGTTCCAATCCTGCTTCTACGAATTTTCTTCCCAAAAGGTAGGTCTCACTCTCATAATAAACTCTATCGAAATCAGTTCCTATTCTCTTGTAGGTTTCATTAAATCCCTTATATACCCAATTATTCATCTTCTTCCATAACTCAATCACCTCAGGTTTATCGGCTTCCCAATCCACCAACATTTGCTGTGCCCTCTTCATTATCGGCGTGTTAGCCCTTATAATGTCCTTACGTTCTTCTGCAATCTTGTTCAGTTTGTCCTTATCCTTGTCTGTGTCCGGAATAATAGCCTGCATCAACTCCTGCAACTCGGTTAACCTTTGCTTATCCTTTTCAGCTATATCAGAAAAATCATTATCAGCTGTTTTTTTAGCGATCACTTCAGCTTCCTCTTTTATCTGTTTTTCACAGCGTACATAATAATCTCCAACAAGGTGATCACCTTTTATTCCTGAAGTCTCGGGAGTTTCACCATTAGCATACAATTGCCATGCAATCATGCTTTTGCATATATGAATGCCCCTGTCATTCACTACACAAGCTTTCAGCACTTCATTCCCTGTTTCTTTCAATATTTCGGCTGCACTCCAGCCATAGAAATTATTACGCAAATGCCCCAGGTGCAATGGTTTGTTCGTATTAGGAGATGAATATTCAACAATCACCTTTCTGCCATTAGGTTCTGATTTGCCTACAGTTTCATTATTATAATTAGAATTGAGAAATTTCAGAAAATATTCATCGGAAATAGATAAATTTAAAAATCCTTTGATAACGTTAAATCCTATGAACAATTCCGGATGTGTGGAAACCAGGTAGTTGCCTATTTCCTTACCTGCTTGTTCTGGAGAGCGGCGAAGCTTTTTGATTAAAGAAAAAAGAACAATGGTATAGTCTCCTTCAAATTCTGTTTTCGTCTGGTTAATAGTGATCTCGTCTGTAGTTACATCGCTGCTAAATAATGTTCGTATTGTCTTTACAGTCACATCCTTAATAATACCTGTTAAATCCATCAGTTCTTTTAATTTTGGCGCAATTTACTTAAAGCGACACAAGCAAGTTTAAACTAAGTTTTTACTAGGGTTAACGAAATATATACAGTGTTGGAGTAAATACAATTTATTTTCGTGAACCAATGAGAGGAGTTCATAATAAAATACGAAACCTGATCTTTTCATTCCTTGATATCTTCTATCCGATGTTCAAGAGGTTTATGTCTCTGCAAACCTATCATTATGCGGCTTGTGGTGGTAGTAATACTTTATTTAATATTGTTCTTTATCACATCTTTTATAATTACGTATTGCAAAAGCAGGTTCTTGATCTTGGGTTTATAGCTTTTAAACCTCACATAGCTGCTTTTATTATGGCCTTCTTTATCACCTTCCCCATAGGATTTTACCTGAGTATGTTCGTTGTTTTCCAAGGCTCTTACCTGAGAAAGAGGATACAATTGGTACGCTACTTCATGGTTGCCATGGCCTGCGTAGCCCTGAACTATGTGTTATTGAAATTGTTTATCGAGGTTTTTGGCTGGAATCAACACACAACAATTTCATTAACATTAACTACAATTATTGTAGTAATCTTTAGCTACGTTTCACAACGGTACTTTTCTTTCCAGCAAAGGCGGGAACCTTCATTTGCCACAGAAGTGCAAAAGGTTAAAAAAGCGTCAATGCTGGAAGTTTAAGTCAATTGAATTGATTTGAATACTTAGATTTCCAACGCAATTACTTCTTACCAATAAATGCTCCGGTAAGGCTGTCAATGAGATCACTTGTATTTCTTGTACTCCACCTATTCCTTTAATTCCTTTTACCCATTCCCGATTTATCCAGCTGTTAAGAGCTTTCCCGGCTGTGCTATAATAATTGGAAAGACTGAAACTGCTGTACTTTTTCAGTTCACTACTTATTTTGTTACTAAACAACCATTTAGCTGCTTTTAAAAGAAAGTTTCTTGTTTTCAGGTCATAATCAAGATTTTCTACTTCGATCAGTTGTTTGGAAGCATTATAAACTGGCTTACCTGTGAAAACAACACTACCATCAAACGAACCTTTAAAGTCCATGAGAATGGACAAATTGCCCAAATCATTGCCAGACACAGAGACGTTTTGAATGATAATATATTTCCTGATAAAACCATCTGTTACATCAAAACGCTTGTTTACAAGGTATCCATTCATTATTGTAGTTAAGGAGTCATACTTTAAGGCGGCCTCGAGGAAAACATTGAATCCCGGTTTATTACCTGCCGTAGTAAGATCAGGTAAGGGTGAGGCTGAGTTTTGAGGTTTTATAAAACTAACTACCGGGTTTGCTGATATTCCGATATTTACATTCAGCAGATCATTTTTCCCATTAATATTCTCCATGCGTAAACGCTTTGGGTGTAAGTTAAAGTAACCAACATTTGGTAAAGAATAAGTTTGGTTCAACAGGTACCATGCTTGTTGAATATATGGCCGGATGTTTATCACACCAAAAGAATCCAACATCATTTTCCTTGAAGCGTCTAATTCAGCTTTCACACCTGAGATGACTGAATTGGTTACATCTTGTCCCCAAAAACATACTTCGCATTTATCTATCGCTTTAGGTGCATTAGGTGTAATTGTAGTTCTTAAGATGTAATTCGACGATAAATTAAATGAACTGCTAAATCCAACAAGGATTCTTCGTTCCGGTTCTTTAAAACCACACCTGCAAGCAGGGGACCAGGGTGAAACTACCACCCCATTAACGCATGCCCTTGTAGACCCTTCGATCTGGTAATAACCTGTGAAGGAGAGATCTAGTCTGGAACCGTTGAGACTCATTTGTAGTGGAGATCGCCTGAAATGATATTTATATCGTGTGCTGCAATCTGCCTGAACCCAACCCTGGGGGTACCCCGGAGAGGTAAATACCGTTGAAGTCTTACTCTCCGCCAGTCTATAAATTGGATTTAGATTTATAGATATAGGGATGTCAATCTGGGATTCAGTTAACGGAATGTCTCCAATAGGAGAGGAAGTTTGAGTCGAAGCATTCTTCGGGAATAGAAAACCTATTAAGAAGATAAAAATAACGTTCAGGATCTTCATACCTGTTCAAAAATAACCGTTTCCAATACCTAACGTAGTATTATAAGGTAAAATATAAAGTGAAGACATTGATTTAAAAATGTTATTAAAATCTAAAAAAAGTCGGCAATTAGCTTTACTCACAAAATCGGAGCTGGAAACTGGACGGATAACATCTTTTTACAACTTTTTTTCTTAATATTTCTTCTGCAAACCCTATTTTGCAGGATAAATACCACATAATCATCTACTTGTTTATGGCAACCAAAACAAAGAAACAGGCGGTAAAGGCAGCAAGCATCAAAGCTCAAAAGCCAATTGTTCCAACAAGGGAACCATTTCTGAAGCAATCCGATATTCTGCCTTTATCTCTTATTTTCCTTTATTTATTCGTTGATTTCGTACCGAATATGGGTTCCGCTGACGTAATGGGGGCTCAGTGGGTTTACCTGGTTATAATTAATATTCTTAGTGCTGTTTACATATACTTTGACAGGAAGAATAGCAGTGTTGCTATTTCCCGTATCAGCCGGAATATTGTAAGTATACTCTTTATAAGCTTGTTTATATTATCAGGACTTTCCATTCTTGCAGCCATGAACAAGGTGGAAAGTTTTGTATGCTATGCCCGCTACTCAGCTACGTTTGTTTCTTTCTTTTCAATTGCTGTATTGCTTTTTAACCGTCCTAACCTGTTTAAAATATTAGCGCAGGTTCTTTCTGTGTTTCTTTTAATTGGGTCTATAGACATATTACGACAATTCTTTTCAGGATTGGGTAATACCACATTAGGTGACCTGATCTTCAATCTGAAAGGTAATTCGGGTAACAAGAATATTATGGCAGCCAGCCTTGTTCTTAAAATACCATTTGCAGCATTTTGTATTTATTCTTTTAATACCATTGGAAAGGTCATTAACCTCCTGATTGTCGCATTAGCAGCTTTGGCTGTATTCTTTATAAATGCTCGTGCTTCATACCTCTCATTAATTCTGGTTACCATTCTTTTCATTGCTTACTGCGCTTATGAATACCTAAAAAACAAAGACCTAAAGCTGGCAGGCAAACGAATAGGTTTGTTTTTTTTACCGCTGGTAGTTTCCTGGATCATTTCAACAATCATCATTGACAACCAATTAAAACTGGAAACTGCGGACTCGAGTTATGGTTATGGTTCTGTCACTGAAAGGTTAAGTACGATAAGTTTTACAAAAGAAGGTTCTAACCTTCGTATGTATCAATGGCTGAGTGCTATAGATTATATTAAGCATCACCCTGCCATGGGAGCTGGCTTTGGAAACTGGAAATTGGCTTCTATTCCTTATGAGAAGACCTTCTCTGATGAAATGTACATCACCTATCACGTACATAATGATTTCCTGGAGACAACAGCAGAAATGGGTCTCTTAGGAGGTTTACTCTATTTAGGAATATACCTGGCGGTACTTTTACTGGTATTTAAAGTGGTATTCTCGAAGGCCAATGAATACTATAAGCAAATAGCTGTGTTTACCCTGATGGCTTTCTCAGTTTATTTTGTAGATGCGATGTTTAACTTCCCGCTGGAACGTCCCATTATGCAGATCTTCCTTGCGTCAATTCTTGCTTTCACCATTAATGCCTACCTGTTAACAAAAAGTAAAGAGCAAAGCGCATCAATTAAACCTTTCAAATATGCACCAGCTGTTTTTGCTGTACTGGTATTAGCCCTCATGATACCTGCATACTACATTACCCATGAGACTTACAAGTCAATGGTTGCTCAGAATAAGTACAACCAGGATATGCTTTCCGGTAAACCGGTTTATCATGCGGCAGAAGTATTGCCTGCATTCCCTTCTATTCCAAATTTAAATGTGTTTGGATTTCCTATTGATGCCATCAAAGCCAGGTATTTACTTGCTGATAAAAAGTATGATGAAGCCCTGGCTTACCTTAATGGCAGCATGCACGTGGACCCATATATAACATACAATGAATTTTTGAAAGCGAATATATTCCTGGAGACCGGCAAGTTGGACAGTGCTAAATTTTATGCAGAAAAATGCTTCTTTATGAAGCCCCGTGCCAAGTCGAACTACACAGTGCTGAATGCCGTATTATACCAGACTAAGGATTCTGCATTGGGCACAAAAGCCTTTAAGGAAGCGACCAAATACAGGAGTGAGCCGTGGATTTATAGTGATTATATCAACCTTATGTACGCCTTAGGTAAAGATTATAAGTCATTATTCTTATGTGCTGACAGTGCGGCTAAAAAGTTTCCGAATGATGCTGATTTGAAAAAGAAGCAAAAGGAACTTGGACAGCTTCAAAATATTACCCGTTAATCTTAAAGTATCCGGCAAGTTTTACCATCTTAAGCTTGCCGGACTTTCATTAAAATAAACCTAAAATTCCTTTCTGCTTACTCCCGGTCACCTCTGATACCAAAAGTGGGTAGGTTCAAACCGAGAATTAAACTTCTAAATCCTTATTTTTGCGGCTCAAATTTCTGCTTTGGCAAGTAAATACACTAAAGAGACTTATTTGTATTGGTACGAGTTAATGGAATTGATACGTCAATTTGAATTGACTGCTGAGGAAAAGTACAAAATGGAAGGGAAGATCCGTGGATTTTTTCATGCTTATGTGGGACAGGAGGCAATAGCGGCCGGTTGTATGACCGCTACCCGGCCGGAAGATTTATTTATCACAGCTTACCGCGATCATGGATTAGCAATAGCTAAAGGGATATCAGTGAATTCCTGCATGGCCGAATTATATGGGAAGGCCACAGGTAATTCAAAAGGAAAGGGTGGAAGTATGCATTTCTTTGGTAAGAAGGAAAACTTCTATGGTGGTCACGGTATTGTGGGTGCCCAGATTGGAACAGGTGCCGGGTTAGCATTTTCTGAACAGTATAGGGGCACAGATAATGTCGTTCTTACATTTTTTGGAGATGGAGCGGCAAGGCAGGGAATGTTACATGAAGTATTCAACCTTGCGATGACCTGGAAGTTACCTGTGATCTTTATTTGCGAAAATAACAACTACGCAATGGGAACATCGGTACAAAGGACTTCTAATATCATAGATATCTATAAACTAGCAGATGCCTACGAAATGCCGAGTGATGTTATTGATGGGATGAGTGCAGAAGCTGTTCATGAAGGGGTGTCCCGCGCTGTAAAAAGAGCAAGAGAAAAGGGAGGACCGACCTTGCTGGAGATTAAAACCTATCGTTATAAAGGTCACTCCATTTCTGACCCTCAGAAGTACAGAACAAAAGAAGAAGTAGAAGAATACAAGCATCGTGATCCGATTAATGCTCTTCTGAAAAAGATGGAGGACAATAAAATAGTAACCGAAGATGAAATCAGGCAGATCAACGAAAGAGTAGAAGCAGCGGTTGCTGAAAGTGTGAAATTTGCTGAGGAGTCTCCATGGCCAAATGATGATGAAGTGTATAAGGACATTTATATTGACCAGGATTACCCATTCATAACCGACTAAATTTTCCACCTAATAATTTAAATACTATTCATGGCTGAAGTAAAGCACGCACGTCAAAAAACTGAGAGTGAAGTCGTAGTTGAACGTGCAAGAGATTTCTGGACCCGGTACGGAAAGATCGTAACGATTATAAGCGCCGCCATCATCGTGATCGTTGGCGGATACCTGTTTTATAAAAACTTCGTCAAAGCACCCCAGGAGAAGAAGGCTGCCGAAGCTATGTTCAGAGCTGAAGAGTTCTTCAGGAGTGATTCCTTAAAACTGGCTGTTAATGGTGATGGGATGAACCCTGGGTTTGAAAAGATCATCAGCCAATATGGGGGTACTGCTGCAGGCAACTTAGCTAAGTTCTATGCGGGCAGTGCTTACCTGAAGTTGGGTGATTACAATAAGGCTGTTAAGTACTTGAAAGACTTTAACACAGATGCTAAACAGGTAGAAGCAAGAAAGTTCAAATTATTAGGAGATGCTTATGCTGAACAAGGAAAAAATAGTGATGCATTAGATAGTTATAAAAAGTCAGCACATGAATTCGAAGATGATGAAGCAAGTGCTTCAGAGGCTTTATTCATGGCCGCTTATCTTGCTGACCGCGTGATGAAAGATAAAAAGCAGGCTATTGATCTGTATAAAGAATTAAAAAAGAAGTATTCACGTACTCAATACGGCTTCGAAGCAGATAAGTATTTAGCACAGGCAGGAGTATATACAGAAGATTAATAAATGATAGAATGGCAGAAGTAGCCAACAGTAAATTATATTACGAAAACGAGGGCATCCAACAGCTAAAGGATGCCCTCGTTGTTTTGGTTAAGACAGAGTGGAATGCTTCTATTGTAGATGAATTGGAAAATGGCTGTATAAAGGTGTTGAAGAACCATAATATCACTTTCACAACCATTACAGTACCTGGAGCAGTGGAAATACCGTTTGCTATTCAGAGCTGCTGGAATGCCAGGAGAAATGCATCTGCATTCATTGCCCTGGCATGTGTCATCCGCGGTGGAACACCTCATTTCGATTATGTTTGCCAATCAGTCACCTACGGTGTTTCACAATTAAATATCAATTTACCGGTACCTACAATCTTTGGAGTGCTAACAGTAGATGATAAACAACAGGCGCTTGATAGAATAGGGGGTAAACATGGTCATAAAGGTGAAGAGGCAGGATTGACTGCAATTAAGATGATATCCATAAACCAGCAGTTAAAGAACGTCGATTAGATGAATGTACAGTTATTTATTCCTTGCTTTGTTGACCAGCTATTCCCCGAAACAGCCTTTAATACCGTTCGTCTCCTCGAAAAGGCTGGATGCAGCGTTACTTATAATGAAAAACAGACCTGTTGCGGGCAGCCAGCGTTTAATGCAGGTTATTGGGATGATGCCAAGGTTGTTTGTGAGAAATTTCTGAAGGATTTTGACAGCAATTCCTTCATTGTTGGACCGAGTGCCAGTTGTGTTGGATTTGTACGTAATTACTATACAAGGTTATTTGATAACTCTTCTTATCACAATGATGTAAAAGCTATTCAATCAAATATTTACGAACTATCGGAATTCCTTGTACATAAACTAAATGTCATTGACTTCGGAGCCATTCTTGAAGGGACTGCTACTTATCACGACTCCTGTGCTGGTTTAAGAGAATGTAAGATCAAAAGTGAGCCACGACAGTTACTACAAAAAGTAAAGGGTCTTCAATTGCATGAAATGAAAGATGTGGAAACCTGCTGTGGATTCGGTGGCACCTTTGCTGTTAAGTTCGAGGAAATCTCAGTTGCAATGGGAGAACAAAAAGTGGAGCATGCGTTGGAGACCGGAGCTGAGTATTTAATTTCAACAGACCTTTCCTGCCTTATGCATCTTGAGGGATATATCAGGGGGAAAAACTACAGATTGAAGACCATGCATCTTGCTGATGTACTTACCAGTGGATGGTGAGTATTTGAGCAGACGACAAAGTGTTTGTCTCTTTTTATCTTTGTTTAATAAATTACCTTAACCATTATGGCTTACTGGCTAGTAAAATCAGAACCATTCAAGTATAGTTGGGAACAGTTTGAAAAAGATGGAAAGACTTCCTGGGATGGTGTGCGTAACTATGCAGCTCGCAATCATCTTAAATCAATGAAAAAGAGAGAAGAAGTATTTTTCTATCATAGTAATGAAGGTTTGGAAATTGTAGGTATTGCCAAGGTTAGTAAAGAAGCATTCCAGGATCCTACCACTGGCGATGAAGCCTGGGTTGCTGTAGAATTAAAGCCTGCCAGGAAGCTAAAGAAGCCCGTTAAACTAGACCAAATAAAAATGGAAAAAAGGCTGCAGGATATGGCACTTATTAAGTTAAGCCGTTTATCTGTGCAGCCTGTTAAAGAAGATGAATGGAAAATAATTCTCGAAATGTCAAAAGCTAAAGACTAATACCTGCCTGATTGCAGCCTTTCAGCGATTGCTGTTTCAAGATCATCGGGCATAGTGGCTGCGTCATCATCAATAGGTACTAACCTTTTCACCCTGCTATCCCATGTAAAGATGTGTTCATCTCCACCATTGTATTTTACCTTGTACCTTGTCTCACTGTTAAACTCAAAAGGAGTGGCTTTTACCTGGTATGGTATACCCTCTACTACAATTTCAAATGAACTTTCCTGCATAGCCTTATCTTTTTTGTAGCGGCAGCAAAAAGAAGTCCAAAGTGTATAGCGTTCGGGGCTGTTTAGGAGTAAAGAAGAGTAAACGAAAGTTATACTCAAGAGTAACTATTTTCATAGCTTTTGGTAAGCTTTAGGTAAGCTTTACCATGGACAAAAGCTATGCAGAAGCTATACAAAAGCTTACCAAAAGGAATGTAAAAGGTCTTAAAACTTTTAGAAACTAAATACTATAAGGTTAAGCCTCTTCTCTATTTACTGAATCAGGAGAAAAAGCCGGCAGGCAAACGCTCCAATATTCACATTCTTCTTCAAATGGATTAGAGTAGCGCACCCGGGTACCCTTTTCAATCAAAATGCTTTGCCCTTGCTCCAATATTATCTGTTCTCCATCCACTTCAATCATCTTCATTCCACTGCAGACAAGAGTGTATTCATCGAATCCCGGTGTTTGATGGGGCTCACTCCACCCGGGAGGAGCTACCATATGTGCAATGCTATAATCATTACGACCGGTAGAGGCTAATCCCTGGTGTTCTTCAATTAATTTTCCATCTGAGGTTGGCACCACAAAGGGTTTCGTTTGGAGAAAATATCCCATGATAAAAAAGTTGACTTGCTCAATTGTGTTGATGTATTATGCAAGTAGATCAATTTATCCAACTAAGAACATAAACCAGTTAAAATTTATTTCTCCACATCATGCTCTCTACCGGCCTGTTTGGTTGTCCACTGTATTTCGCATCTTTCTTCTCGTTGTACTTTACTTCTATTTCACCTTCAACAGGAAAATAAATCAACTGACCTACAGGCATTCCAGCATATACCCTAACTGGTTGCTTAACAGAAATTTCAAGTGTCCAGTTTCCGCAAAAGCCTACATCTCCTTTTCCTGCAGTGGCATGAATGTCAATCCCCAGGCGTCCTGTTGAGGATTTCCCTTCAAGGAAAGGTACATGGGCGTGGGTTTCAGTATATTCCTGCGTTACACCGAGGTAGAAAATATGGGGGTAGAGCACAAAACCTT
>JBLNAY010000017.1:0-12837 GCA_050259715.1 Candidatus Dadabacteria bacterium | reverse complement strand
GGTAGAATATTTATAAGCCTGCAACAATGCCAGGTGTGCACCTGCAGATGCTCCCATTAACACAATCTTATTTGAATTGAAATGATAGGTGGCTGCCTGGCTCGTAATGAAATCAACTGCTGCTTTTACATCGTGTTCCTGCGCCGGGAAAAGGTTTAAACCATTTACCAACCGGTAATTAATATTAAAGATGGCGTAGTTGGGCAGCCTTTTACGGAAAGTGTCTATATAGGAGGCAAAATCAGCTTTGCTGCCACCTGTCCATCCACCACCGTGTATCAGGATTATTGCATTGGTGGAATTGTGCGAACGATGCGCGGGCAGGTAAACATCCATCTGCTGGAGGGAATCTTTACCGTAAGAGACGTTTAATAAAGTTTTTGCTATAGCTGTATTTTCATTAACGGAAGCGTTCTCGTTCCGCTGGCAGGAAGTAAGTATTGACATGGATAATAAAAGGGTAATTATAGTTTTCATGAGCCCCTTTTATGAACCAATTGTTATGCCTTTTCTGCAGAAAAAACAGTTAAGAACCCGCAGTTTATACTACTGCCGGCAATGTGTTTTCTTACTTAACATTACTTTACATCCAGTCGTATGCTCAATTCATCCAATTGCTTCTGATCGATGCTGGAAGGTGCATCGAGCATGACATCGCGGCCACTGTTATTTTTCGGGAATGCAATAAAGTCACGGATGCTTTCACTGCCTCCCAGGATGGAACATAAACGGTCAAAACCAAAAGCAATGCCACCATGCGGAGGAGCACCGTATTCGAATGCGCCAAGCAGGAACCCAAACTTGTGCATGGATTCTTCCTTGCTCATACCCAGTGCTTCAAACATTTTTTCCTGCAGTTCTCTTTGAAAAATACGGATAGAACCGCCTCCGATCTCGTTTCCATTCAGCACCATGTCATAAGCATTGGCCTTAATATTGGCATAAGGATGTTTCAGGTATTCAGAAGCATTTTCGATAACCGGATTATTATTGATCATGGTTTCAACCTGTGAAGGTTTAGGTGAAGTGAAGGGGTGGTGGCGAGCTACCCAACGGTTTTCTTCTTCATCGTATTCGAATAAGGGGAAGTCGAGCACCCAAAGCAACTTGAATTCATCCTCCTTTCTGAAGCCCAGTCTCTTCGCCATTTCGAGGCGTAGTTCACTTATGGCCTTTCTTGTTCTTTCTTCTGCTCCTGCCAAAACTAAAATGAGGTCACCGGGATGAGCATTTGCATAAGTGGCTATCTCTTTCAACTTTTCGGGGTTGAAAAATTTATCTACACTGCTTTTTATGCTACCATCCTGTTGGTAACGGATATACACCATTCCCTGCATACCAATTTGAGGACGTTTTACCCATTCTGTCAGTTCATCAATTTGCTTGCGTGTGTATTCGGCCACAGAGGGTATAGCAATAGCTACGACCGTTTCTGCTTTGTCAAAGACACTGAATCCTGTGTCACCGGACGCAAATGGAGATGTTTGCCTCAATTGTTCCTGTTTTTCCACGTAAACGGTTGAAGGCACTTTCAGGTTGGCCACTTTCATTTCAAAGCGGGTGTCCGGCTTATCATTGCCATAGTTCCACATAGCATCTTCCCATGTCATCCGCTCGACCTTTTCTGTATAATCAATATCTTTTACCGTTTTGAAAATGTATTTAATCAAGCCTTCAAACATATTGAGCACATCTTCCTGCTCTACAAATGACATTTCACAATCAATCTGGGTAAACTCGGGCTGGCGATCAGCTCTGAGGTCTTCATCCCTGAAACACTTTACTATCTGATAATAACGGTCATATCCGCTTACCATAAGTAATTGCTTAAAGGTTTGAGGCGATTGCGGTAATGCATAAAATTCCCCTGCATTCATTCGGGAGGGTACTACGAAATCACGTGCGCCTTCCGGGGTAGATTTAATCAGGAAAGGTGTTTCAATATCCATAAACCCGTTCTGGTGCATGTAATCGCGGGTAGCCCGGTTAACAGCATAGCGTAGTTCCAGGTTTTTTTTCACTGCATTCCTCCTAAGGTCCAGGAAGCGGTATTTCATGCGAAGGTCATCACCTCCGTCAGTATCATCCTGGATTGTAAAAGGAGGTACTACCGACTTATTTAAAATCGAAAATGAAGTGACCAGTATTTCAATATCACCGGTAGGAAGCTGACGGTTTTTATTACTGCGTTCAGCCACTTTACCTTTTACCTGTAAAACATATTCGCGGCCTAAAGTGGCCTGGTCTAATGAATTATTTAATTCCTCACCAAAGAGTAATTGGGTTATACCATAGCGATCCCTGAGATCCACAAAAGTGATAGATCCAAATTTCCTTATCGTTTGAACCCAACCGGAAAGGGTGACTTCTGTACCGGCATGGTGTAATCTCAATTCTCCACAAGTATGCGAACGAAACATAGTTCTAGTATTAATTCAAAAATGAGCCGCAAAGATAACCGCTGATTCGTCTTTTTGTCGTCCTGCCTTGCAGGAGTATGTTTCAGGAAGGGGTTTCTGTGTAATTTTATGAACCTTGATTCATTTTACAGCCATATTGCAAAAGTTTGGTCAGCAAGGCGAAAAGACTGGTTGGACTTATATTCTTATCTCTGCTGCCCAGGCTAAGAAATTGAAGCCGGGATTTAAACAGTCCTTCCGGGTCAAGGGCAAAATAGATGGATTTGAGATCTCTAAAATAGCCCTCATCCCTATGGGGGATGGTACCTTTATAATGCCGGTTAATGGTAGTATAAGGAAAGTAATCAGGAAGCAGAAAGGTGCTGAAGTAAAACTGCACCTGGAAACAGATGATGAACCGGTGAAACCACCGGCTGAGTTAATAGAATGCCTGCAGGATGAACCTGCAGCACTAGAATTTTACAACAGTTTACCTGGTGCTCACCGTAATTATTTTACCCGTTGGATTGAGTCGGCGAAAACCGAACCGACGAAGGCAAAAAGGATTGCACAAGCTATTAATGCGTTTAGCAAAAGCTGGGGCTTTCCTGAAATGCTTCGGGCTGCAAAGGCAGAAAAGACTCAATTTTTAAAGTGAGTTGTCCTGCTTTTCAGTGGTTCCTGACCGATCACTACTTGCAAGTTTATCCGCTTTTATTTCTCCCAGATCATCTTTTGAGACATCCATTTTGCTCTTCTTGCGGGGATCAACACTTTCATCATGTCTATGTTTCTCAGGAGCTTGCAGGGTGTTATTATCAGTTGAATAGATCGGAGTCTCATTAGCTTCACGCTCTGTACTTTTACTGTTATTTTGTATTTATCCGGACATATCTTGTTTGTGGTTGCTTTTATTTTTCATGCTACTGTTATTTTAGCTGATTCTTAAGCATCCTCCCCGTCAGTTATCTCGGAATTTATTTCTGATGAAGAGGAGGGAGATGTGTGAGTAACCTGTTGATTTTTACTCTTAAGGTTTTCATTTGCTCGTGGATTAGGGTTAGTAGCTACTTTAGGAGTTTCGGCTTTTTCAAAAGTTAGGTCATCTTCTTTCTCACGTTTAAATTTATCCTGCTGGTTCATACTTTGATTAATTTGGAATAGTAATCTTCAATTTGAACTATAGTTATGCCAACAATTCGTGTTAAAATCGAAGGAAGGGTACAAGGTGTTTACTTCAGGGCGAGCGCCCGGGAAATGGCAGAACAACTTGGTTTAAAAGGATGGGTGAGGAACACAGAAGAAGGTGATGTTGAAGCGGAGGTAAGTGGAGATGAAGATAAAATATGGCGCTTTGTAGAATGGTGCAGGCAGGGTCCTCCACGAGCAATTGTTTCCGATGTAAAAGTATCCAGGTTAGAGGAGCAGTTTTACTACGATTTTAAGGTAATAAGGGGTACATAGAAGATGATGCTTCATTTCATCAAAGGCAGCTACAAAGAGCCTTTCCCAAATTGTGGAGGTACATCTAAACAACCGATGTTTTGGTATACAAGAATTTGCTCAATATGAGCATTGTATAGCAAAAAATACACACCTCTACAGTGATCCCTGTTTAAAAGGATGCGGCACTATTTTGTTGGATTATCAGGGCAATGCATTGTTAACTTAAAAATTCTGAGTGTCATGGCAGAAGAAAGAGGTCTAAACGAAAACCAGGAAAGGCAAAATCAAGAAGGTAGGAGTTCCAACTCCTCATCCAATCAAGGCGGAAGCCCTGGTATGGAAAACGTGAACATGGAAAGAGGTAGCAGAAAAGGAACTTCTAACCGGGGGTTTGCTGCTATGGATCCGGAAAGACAGAAGAGAATAGCCAGTGAAGGTGGCCGCGCTGCTCATAAGCAGGGTGTTGCGCACGAGTGGAGTAAAGATGAAGCAAGAGAAGCTGGTAGAAAAGGGGGACAGATTGTAAGTCAAAACCGGGAACATATGAGCGAGATCGGTAGAAAGGGAGGACAAAGTTCCGGTAGTAAGCGCGGTCAAAGTTCTTAAGGAAGAAGCTGAAAAGTATAGTATTGATTTAGTAGCCTTTTATTACAAACGCCTGGCAATATACCAGGCGTTTGTTTCATTTAATCAATAATTTTTACTTTTAATTTAAGATACTTCACTTGGTTCGTCTTCAAATTCAAATTTGTGACTTTCCCTGTAGGTTTCAAAAGCAAATCTATCTCCATAAGGTCCCAGGTATTTGGCGCTCCCAAACGCAAGAATGGGATAGAAAATAAAGCTGAGTAATATCAGACCCACGGTAAAACCTTCATCCTTTCCAAAGCTTTTGGATAACATGTTCATGCTCCATATGGCAAAAACAAAATTCACCCCTGGAATCAACATCAACACGAGCCAATAACCGGGTTTGCCTACGATCTTAAGCAGAACATAGGTGTTGTAAATAGGAATAATAGCTGCCCACCCGGGTTGACCAGCCTTTGTAAAAATCTTCCATAGACTTATGATGTAAAAAACTGAGAGAGCAAGAAATCCTGTTATAAAGGTTGTTAAAAATAGCGGGTCGATTGCATCGTACCCATAGTACACATTTTCTTCCATAGCAGTAGGTTTTTGGTGCAAAATATATATCTACTTCCTTTAATGCAAACTTTTGGTTCTTTTTTGCATTCATTTTCAGGATAGTAGCATCACAATAAATACCTTCGGTCATCAGTAACGATATTTATGAAAAATTACATTCCTCTTCTCGTCCTACTAACATTGGCGGCTTGTACATCATCCTCGTCTAAAACGGCTAAAGGCAAGGATTCGGCTGTTGGTAACAATGAAACTGTTATCTCAGCGGCGCAAACCAGTCAAAAGGTTGATTCAGCTAAGTACAATCAATTGTTAAACAACCTTGCAAATGGTGATTCCAGTGGCCGTTGGCCGGTTAAAAAGCAACCATACCCTTTACCGGGTGCCTTGCTTCCTTACAATAGGATAGTAGCATACTACGGTAATTTGTATTCAAATAAAATGGGTGCTTTGGGTAAATGGCCTAAAAAGCAGATGATTGCCAACCTGATGGGTGAAGTAAAAAAGTGGAATGATGCTGATCCTACTATTAAATCAATTCCTTGTCTTCATTATATCGCTACCACAGCACAAGGAGCTCCCGGTAAAGATGGAAAATGGAGAACACGCATGCCATTGAGCCAGATAGATACTATTCTAAACTGGGCAAAAGAGATCAATGCACAGGTATTTATTGATGTGCAGGTGGGCTTAAGCACTGTTCAGGATGAGATTCCGCGTTTTGAAAAATACCTGGCCTTGCCGAACGTGCACCTGGCAATCGATCCGGAATTCGCTATGTTAAGAAAAGGCGGTAAACGCCCGGGTTCTGTTATCGGAACTTACGATGCAGAGGATATTAACTGGGTAGGTAATTACCTCGTGGATATAGTACGCAAAAATCACATTCCTCCCAAGATCTTCATGATTCACCGCTTTACTCAGGGGATGGTCACTAACTCACAGAATATTAAGTTACATCCTGAACTGCAGGTGGTAATGGATATGGATGGATGGGGACCACCGGATCTGAAGAAAGGTTCTTACCGCTACTGGATCAATCAACAACCGGTGCAGTTTACAGGATTTAAATTGTTCTATGTCAATGATACGGAGAAGTCAGGCCAAAAGGAAATGATGTCGAGAGAACAGGTGTTGTCCTTAAAGCCGAAGCCGATCTACATTCAATACCAATAACGTTGTTAATCGTCTACTAGAATAAACCAGCTTTAGCTGGTTTTTTTTATTTTATGGCTGTTTATTTTTTAAACCACTTGACATACCAGGGGAGAGTGTTTTTTTTGATAGCTGAATAACGTTCTTCATACGCTCCAAAGCTGCTATAGAAGAAGGCAAGGTTGCGGATGTCACTGCCTTCGAAGTCCAATAACAATTGCCGGCCAGCATGATCTTTAATGAAAACATCTATCAGCGCATGGGATGTTCCTAACGTTCGACCGTTGGAGTGATTGCCAACCAATAAATAGTAGGCTCTTTGATGAGAAAACAGGAATATGGCAGAAGATAAGAGCTCTCCTTTTGAAGAAAGAATTCCATAGGTCTTAGCAGACCCTTGCTTCTTAAGTTGAATAAAAACGCTTTTAAAATGGTTCAGATCTACATCAGAGACATTTTGGGAATGTTGTTTAATAATCTGAAATATTTGATCAATGTCTGCCTCGGTTGTAGAAGTGCAGCCTGCATTAACAGATCTCCTGATGTTACGTCTCAGATTCTCCCGATAATTATTATATAATTCTTCATAAGAGCTATTAAGATTCAATACATAATTGACTCTTGAGTAAATATTATATCCAGGAATGGTGAATAAATTATTATGATTCAAAGGGAATTCCCACAGCTTGAACTTTCGCGGAATTGAATGTAGGCTACACTCTAACAGATCGGCATTTATATCGTTTCCAAATAATCCCAGTTGAGCACAAAGGAATGGTTGATAGATATATTGAAATGTGAATTTCTTCTTCCACGGTATAGGCATTACTGCGGCATAATCACCTGTAACGATACCATCCCAGTCACCCGCCATAGCATCCAGGTAAGAACTAAATCCATATATCAGTCCATTAGAGGCGTTTTTAATACAGTTATCCCACTTAGCTGTGTCTATATCTGCTCTTTTAATATAGTGGGTATACGATGCTGTATTCATAAAAATTCAAATGACCTGTTTGCTTTTTTTAGTGCAGGATTATAAAGGTTCACACTGAATGAGATAGTTTTCCAGAACCTGTTTTCCGGGATAGCTGATTTGAAATAATCCCTGTAAGCTTTACTATATAAAAGTGGCACGTAAATGTTGATCATATCGGCAAACAACGGGATGTTTACCCCGGCATCATACAGGAATCTATCCAGGGAAGAGTTTTGTTTCCATGGACCGGCATACGTGCCTATATCAGCAAACAAGCGTAAAGGAACCTTTACCGGTAATACAGATAGTGGATTTAAATTAGACGGTACAGATGTTACAAAATTGGCAGCCATTAACCAGTCATCCGTTTTGCCAATTTTATCAGACAATAGATCGGTGCGAACTTTAAAGCCCCCATCCCGAATCATAATTTGCTGACTGGCGAAGCCCTGGAACTTATTCCTGCCTATAAAATATTCATTATAAGTATAATCTTCATAACCATTGGCTCCTGTCATATTCAACAGGTATCGATCATTCTTAAATTGTTTTGACAAGGTTCTTCCATTGAGGTAAATAAATTTGCCGGCAAATAGGCGTAACTGCAAGCCTCCTCCTTTGGAATAATTGAAAAAATAATTAGCTGTAAGTGCAGGTCGAATGAAGTCCTTTGCCTGCTCCACCTGCAACTGGATATCAAATGGGTATAATGCCCTGTTATTCTCATACACAAATTGCAATTGGTTCAGAAACCGGTTATCTGCGGG
This sequence comes from Candidatus Dadabacteria bacterium, assembly GCA_050259715.1. Lineage (GTDB taxonomy): Bacteria > Bacteroidota > Bacteroidia > Chitinophagales > Chitinophagaceae > Flavisolibacter. Next base: position 4,945 of record JBLNAY010000017.1, on the reverse strand, counting down.
AAGCTGGTAATGCTTAATAAATGAAGTGTCCGTTCCTCTTACAATAGTGTCAGGAATTATTCTGAGCCTCTGTTCATTGAGGAAGTAAGTCTTCCATTGTAAATACCGGTACACTGTACTCCTGGGATCCCTTTGTTTAAACGTAAGCCGAAAACCCGGTACAAGTTTTTCAAAATGCATAAACATCTTCCTTCCTGCTGAATCAGTAAATTCATTTATAGAGAAAGTAGAAGCATTCACAAAGAAATCAGTCTTTCTAATTCTCCCGTCGCTCTTTATAGAATAATTTAATTTACCCAATCCATTAAAAGATTTAGAGCCGGTCCCATATAAAGGAATAATTAGATACTGAAATTTCTTTGGTGGAAGCATATAATTAGAAGCAACAGCTCCTATCATTAGTTTATCATAACTGTTGTATCCGGGAGCAGGAGACAGGATGAGAACATTCTTTTTTGGATGAAAGAAGAATGCTTTAATTGATTCTTTTATTAAGGGACTAATAAATGCAAACCCTGTCAGTTGGTTACCGGGCAGAATTCCTTTTCCATTCAATAACTTAAATAAGGAGTCAGTATTCGCATTAAGGGCAGTAGAAGCAATCTCTTTGTAATTTTCCGGTTGCGGATGCCTGAACTTCCAATTGTTATAATATTCATGCATCATTTGGTTGAACGACTCTTTGCCAGCTGTTTGTTCCAATTCCTTCATCCATTCTGCTGTTTTATGATAAGCTACCAGGTTGTAGTTCTCTTCACTAAACAGCTCGGAAGTAGTTTCTATTGGTTGATCTGTATGGTTAATTGCTTTTGCCTGGAAGAGGAGCTCAGTTAATTTGGAAGGCTCACCGTATTTCGAAGCCTGGTATTTGTACTCATAATAACTATTAATGCCTTCATCCATCCAGGGATGATCTCTTTCATTACTAGCCAATATTCCATAGAACCAGTTGTGTCCTATTTCATGAGCTATAGTAATATCCAGTTGTTTTGCAGAAGGCATTGGTGCAATGATGGTGATGGTAGGATATTCCATTCCACCTCCAAAGCTTTGTGGACCTTCTACCACCTGTACTATATTATATGGATATTCACCTACTTCTTTAGAATAGAAACGTACAGCATCCTTTGCATACCCCACAGCATTTTTCCATATATCCTTATCTGTTGGTTTATAATACCCCATCACTTCAATGACTCTTCCAGATGAGAGTGTACAAGTGTCATGATCAACTATAAAGGATTTATCAGCAAACCAGGCGAAATCATGAACATTATCCTGTTTGTACACACGCGTAACTGTACCGACGTTTTCAATTAACGTTTTTTGTTGGATAGGGGCTTTCTTATATGCCGTTATTTTTCCTTTATACGGAGGGTCAATTTTTTTTATGGGCTTCTGTTGAAAACTAGTTTGTGGAACTTCCTGCCATGTTCCTCCTTCAGGATTGTCTCCATAAATCTCTTTCCAGTTTTGTAGTAAACCTGTTGCTGCAACAACATAGGTCTTCGGAGTAGTAATACGTACATCAAAACTCCCGAACTCACTGTAGAATTCTCCCTGGTCAAGATAGGGCATAGGATGCCAACCATTCCGGTCATACACGGCGGGTTTCGGGTACCACTGTGTTAATTGAAAACTCTGACCATCATAACCTCCCCTGGAAAAGTTAAATGGCAACTTTACATGAAACGGAGTTGTGATCACAGCTTGCTCCCCCGGAGGTAATGGTTTTGGTAATAAAACTTTAGTAACATCAATGTATTGTGGGTGATCTTCTGTCTTTGCAGCGGAGCCATCAACTTTAAAATCCAAACGGTTGATATACCCTTTTTTCTCTTTATCAGCAAAGTAAAAATCAGTTTTTCCGTTCAGGAGTAACTGGTCACTGAAAGCAGTGCGATCATTCTTATATGCATTCGGCCACAGGTGGAACCAAATGTATGGAAGAGTGTCAGGAGAGTTGTTAATATAAGTGATCTTCTCAAATGCATCAATCGACTTCTCCTGTTCATTTAAGGTTACATCTATAAGGTAGTTCACCTGTTGCTGCCAATATTGACTGAAACAGGTGATACTCAAAAATGAAGCAAATAGCAGTAGGTAAATTCTTTTCACTATGATTGAAAATAATGGAGAATTGAGTAAATGCCAAACGTGAACATTCTCATTTCCCTTTTCCTTTAAATATTATTCTTAGTGTATGGATCATAATCTTGAAATCGAGAAGGAGAGAAATGTTCTCCAGGTAAACAAGGTCATATTTACATCTGTCAATCATCCCTTCAAGGTTTTCAGCATAACCGTATTGGACCATGCCCCAGGAGGTCAATCCTGGTTTTACCTTGAGCAGGTATTTATAGTACGGGAATTGACTGACGATTTGGTCAATGTAATACTTCCTCTCAGGTCTAGGCCCTACAAGACTCATTTCTCCTTTAAGTATGTTCCATAGCTGTGGTAATTCATCCAAACGCCACTTACGCATTATTTTTCCCCACGATGTTGTACGAGGATCATTATCAGAAGATAGCATCGGTCCATTAGTTTCCGCATTAATATACATTGAACGGAATTTGTACATAGTAAAGGGCTTCCCTTTGTATCCTATTCTTTCCTGTAAATAAAATACGGGACCTTTTGATGAGAGTCTAACCCTTAAAGCAATAAAGGCCAATAATGGAGAAAGAACTATTAATGCCAGTAATCCTGCAGAAAAGTCAATCACTGTCTTTATGTTCTGTTGCCAGTCAGGCATAAGTCCCGTCTGTAGATCTATCAGTACTGCCCCCATTACATTACTCGTTCTTACAGAACCTGCCAATATGTCTAAGGTATTTGCCTGTATCTTCACTTCAACGTCTTTTTCAGAAAGACGGGTAATCAACTGTTCCAATAATATGGGTTCTCTCTTATCTATAGCGAGCACTACAAGATCCAGTTTCTCTTTATCAATTATCGATTCCAGGCATCCAATATTTCCAAGCCGTGGTACTCTGAAAGATCCTTTGTCACCATTAGTGGTGAGGCATCCTATCACTTCATAACCTTCCGCTTCCAATTGCTTATTTGCTTCCTTATAAATATGATTGATTGTATCATTATTTCCAATAATGATCCCTGAAAAGCGAAAACTTTTGTTGAGGAGTTGCCTTTTGGCTTTATTCAAAACTGTTGTACGTCCTATCAATGTAAGGGTTACATGAAAGCTAAACAAGGTTCCAAAAGCAAGATAATAGTAACTGTAGTCATTCTTTACATCATCGAGGATGAAGAGGAAGAATAGTGCCATGCATCCAATAATGCTGCAAATAAAGGCATTGGTAAATTCGGTCAATCTCGATTTTTTATAAATTGACTTATAACTTCCTACTATGCCATACAGCATTAACCAACCTACTGGGATGAACAGAATACCCAGCCATAATTTATAATCTGTAGAAAACTCTTCCCCCAATATCTTTTTCCTCAGGAAATAGAATGCAGCCCATGCAATTGCTGCTGTAATAAAGTCTGCAACAGCATACCAGAACGGACTAATATATTTTCTCAAAAGCATTTATTCTTAAGCACCAGTAAGGCTATAGTTGATCTTTTGCAGTATCTGGTGAGCAATCTCCACTGCACGGAACCCATCAATCTCATTTACTATAGGTTGTTTATCCTGTTTTATCGCCAAAATAAACTCTTCCAACTCTCTCTTAATAGCATTCACTTCAGGAATTGCCGGATTAGAAATACTGATTGTCTTAGGTCCTTTATTCGTTTCAATCTGAAAAGAAAACATATGTTCATCATAATCGTCTTTCAGCTTGATCACTTCTGTTTTCTTATCCAGGAAATCGATGGCAATATAGGCGTCCTTCTGAAACAGGCGCATCTTACGCATCTTCTTCATTGAGATGCGGCTTGATGTAAGATTTGCTACACAGCCATTATTGAATTCCATCCGGACATTTGCAATATCAGGAGTGTCAGTCATAACAGCTACTCCACTGGCAGAAATAGTTTTCACGTCGCTTTTTACTAAACTAAGAATAGCGTCTATGTCATGGATCATCAGATCAAGGATAACGCTAACTTCGGTTCCCCGTGGATTAAATTGAGCGAGGCGGTGAACCTCTATGAACATTGGATTCAATTCAATGTCTTTTACCGCCAGGAATGCCGGGTTAAATCTTTCTACATGACCTACCTGGAACTTGATCTTGGCTTCACGGGCGAGCTTCACTATTTGTTTGGCTTCTTCTGTGGAATTAGCCATAGGCTTTTCAACAAAAACGTGTTTGCCTTTTTTAATTGCTTTCTCACATAAATAAAAATGAGACGGGGTAGGAGTGATAATATCAACAGCATCAGAAGCTTCTATCAGCTCGTCTTCTTCCGTAAATCTTTTCAAACCATATTTCTCACTTACTTCTGCAGCTTTCTCATCATTAGGGTCGAAGAAACCGGTAAGTTGTACTCCTTCAATCTCTTTCCAATTATTCAAATGAAATTTACCGAGGTGGCCAACTCCAAATACACCAACTTTTAACATGCCGTCAAAGATAGTCTTTGAATATTATATGCTTATATCCGCTTTCAATCTCAGACAGGTAAATACACATGCATATCTATTTTGATAACTACCATTGGTGAACTTATTTTTAGTTCATAACATCAGGACAAACAAAGAAATGCCGGTGAAAAGACCGGCATTTCTTTGTTGGACAGTAAAACCGAATGATCTTTATTAAGATTTCTTCATTTCAAAAACGGCGGCATCTACAGGCTTGTTAATCTCAATAGTTTTCACTTTCATATCCATAGAGAATTGGCCTCCGAAACTTACATTAACAGTATGTGGTTGAACCCAACCATAATCAGATTTCTGGAAATCAGAAAACGTAGTAGTTACATCCATTTGCTGGCCCATCATTTCTGAAGATCTTACAGACTGAAT
>JBLNAY010000016.1:0-7774 GCA_050259715.1 Candidatus Dadabacteria bacterium | reverse complement strand
CTATTCATTGGGGGAAATTTGCAGAGTCGGATCATCCATGGAATGAACCTGTCAATCTCTTACTCAAGAGCGCAGATAGTTTGAAAATTCCAGTATTCATACCTATGATCGGCCAATCTTTTTCTTCTACTACTCAACCATTCATTCAGTATAGTTGGTGGGACTTCCGGTAAATGTTTGATAATTCAATGATCTTGGGCGAACCATTTGAATTGTCGCTACTAAAATATAGTTGGGCAGTCGTAGCTGAACGTATTAAAAAACCGGTACTGCAATCCTATAGCAAATTTGTAGTAGTGATCCATTTGATTCGGATTTGCAGACCTGCTAAAGCCATCCAGGTAATCCGTCGACATCAGCCGGTAGCTCGCTTCCCCGGTTATTCCAATTCTTTTCGATAATGGGTGAACTAACCCTACACCCAGCGTAGTAATTGGGATTACTTTAGGTAAAGGTTGACCAAGATCTTTTTTTAGTCCTGCAACAAGGGGATCTCCCCCGAAGTACTCAGCATCAAACTGGCTATAATCTCTTTTAATATTTACATACGAATATCCAGCCGCTACATAAAAGTATGGATCTATAAACCGTTCTGTTCCTATAGGATTATATACTAAAGCTGCTGTGAGTTCGGAAACAGAAGAAGAAAATTTAAAATTTCTTTTGGGCCGCCAGGGATCAACGGGATACTTTTGATCGTCACCTGATAGGCTTCCAAAGCTCATATCAATTCGTGCAGACATGACATGGCTCAATGATCTTCCGGCGTTGAATCCAAAAGCAAAGCGGGGAGTTTTGAAAGATCCTAAAGCAGATGGTGCTAAGTCGCCCTGGTAAATAAATGTTCCGGCATTGACACCTACGGTATAAATAGGATCATTTTCCTGGGCGTGAAGAAGCTTTAAATTGAACAACATGAGAGCACTTAATAGAAGTGCTATTCTCATAGCAGGGTTTTTTTTCATAACAATATTGGTTAAGCTTTCATTAGCTGAAATGCAGCTACAGGGGTGGGATTAACAATTATGAACAACAGGCTAAAGTGCTGGCACAATTGCGCCCACAAGATAATACAGAAAATGAGAAAATGAAATAACCTTCGTTATACTAGTGCAAAAATTCCCTTAAGAAAATAATTTTCTTCTAACTCATCCTATTACATTTTTGGATTTATATTCCTATTCTAAACACTATGTAATACCTTTTGATGTATTTACATCTGAATTCAGGATCCTTATAGTATGGGATGACAAAGCAGCTGATACGCAATTGACAGGCAATTGATACGCAGTTGAGACGCAGTTGACACACTGTTAACTGCATATCAACTGCGTGTGAACAGCGTCTCAACAGAATATCAAGTGCGTCTCACTTCAAACTGAGATAAGTAGTAGCCATTTCATCGCAATCCCTCGGGGATTATTTATATGCTTACTATTCAGGAGGAAGTTGCTGAACTATGCTTACACAGTCCCGTTCAAAACAACAACCTTTATTTACGGAACCATGGGGATGAGAAGCCCAATTTTTTCAATCCATTTTGAATATCAGGAATTTTCATAAATAGTTTCCACAATAATCCTGTCCTGTAGTTTTCAAGCATGACAATGATAGGTCCCTGGTCAATAGCGAGGTGACTTCTTGCATACCAGTTATGATGAATGCTGAAGCCATCAACAAATCCATATTCACTCCATATTTTTTCACCTAAGCCGTAATAAAAAAACCGAAGGGCTTCAAGGCTTTCTTTTGGAGTGTAAGCCATGGATGAAATGGCAGCGGTAGGTTGAATAACACCAAAATCATTTTCAGGACTATGTGCCACATATCCTTTGTAGCTATCTCCTGCCGTTAATCCCCAACATGTGCTGCTATATCCCTTAAACTTTTTCGGGTTTTCAATACAATATGCACGATTGATAAGCGTGTGGTTTCTTCCCTGGTTAAAATAGTTGTTGCCTAATGAGTCTGTCAAACCATTAGGGTCAATACCCTGGAAGGTGTACTGTTCGAAAAATAATGGTCCTCCTTTATCCTTATCATAATTTCCTAAGGGTAAGACATACCCATAGTAAGTTCTCCCATTTTTGAACCCTTGACTTCCTACCCAGGAACCATTATATACATCTTTGGAAATACTCTTGTTAGGAGAAGAAGCAGCTATTACATAAGTAATGAGACATTCATTCCACCCCCACACAGGAAAATTCATATCAAATCCATTATTAGGACTCCAATGCCAGTACAATTTATTCTCTCCTTTTGTATGCCAGTTCCAGTTAGCAGCTCCCCACATTTGGCTTATGCGATTACGTAAATACAATTCTCTTGGTTCTTGTTTATTGAAGTACTCTCTTGCGCATAAGAATCCCATCATTAAATACGAAGTTTCCACAATGTCCGCTCCGTCATCCAACCTATCGAAAGGAATGGTTTTACCTGTACGGCCATTCATGAAATGAGGATATATACCATGGAAGCAATCTGCATTGGTAAGAAAATCAGCAATCTTTGTGATCCGTCGTAGTGCAGTATCACGACCGATCCAGTGTCGCTCAACGGCCACAAGTGTACTCATAATTCCAAAGCCGGTACCACCAATAGCACATGCATCCGGACCAAAGGCCCTTTTACTGAAGTTCGGTTCTCCCCAGGCTTCATTAATGTAATCCCAATAATACTCTGCACGCACCGTGTTGCTTCTTTCTAATGCAAGGCCACTTACCGGGTGAGCATCATGCCAGAAATATCGAAAGGTTTGCTTCTGCACTGTTTCCAATAATTGCTCATCCGTTAGATTTCGGATAATTCCCACAGGTGGAATGCTATCCGGACCATCACCATACTTGCCCTTGTACAATATTTTGTTTGCAGGTTGGCAAAACAGAGGATTGTAAATAATGAAAAGGAGGACAGGTAATAAAAGTTTATGAATCATTTGGCAGAATTAATTGCGGTTTCAGGCTCCTATGAAATTACAAAGCTTACTCTGTTTTTTTACCCGCTCCTAAATTCTACAAATAAAATGATGAGCTCATTTGTGTTTTTATTGTTTATGACTTGCCTCATGTATGACCTTATGTAAAATCATTTATCAACCTCATTCAAATCACAAAAGGGGGATTCAGTCGTAGGTAGGTTTGTATTGCAATTAACAACAGAAATACAGTAAGATGCTTCTTATTTGCCGTCTTTGGCTTACCACCAAGCTTTATGTTAGGTGTGTTGAAAGTGGCTGATAATGTTACAATCGAATACAGCGCAAGGTTCAAATAATTAAATTCCTATGATCAAGCTTAAGCAGTAACTATGTTACTGCTTTTTTTGTGTTCATTTACTTAGCATGGGTGAATAGTTTTCTTACATTTAGGTGGGTTAACTGCTGTTAAAAGCAAAGTCAATCAATTGCCTTATATGAAAATTCTAGCTTCTATTATCTGCCTCAACTTATGCTTATCTATTCATGGGCAAAAGAACCTTTTTTCAATTATTGATTATGGAGCTGTTCCGGATGGCCACAGTTTAAATACATCACCTATTCAAAAGGCTATAGACGCGTGTTTCGCTAAGGGTGGAGGAACAGTGTATGTGCCGGCGGGTAGCTACCTTACCGGTACCTTGAGTTTACGAAGCAATGTTAATTTACACCTGGAAAGTGGTGCAGAGTTGAAGGGGAGCAGTAACCTGGAAGATTATCGGTCCTATAATATTCCGGAATTTGGAACTTATCAAAATGGAATCCTTTTCACCGAGAATGCAGAAAATGTTTCTATAACTGGTTTCGGTACGATCAATGGGAATGATACCGCTTTTTTCGAGTGGGACAAGGCAAAGAAAATTGATACTGCAGCAACGAAATTCACCCGTCAGGGAAATCAATATCGTAAAGTGTTTAGTGGTATAGGAGATGGTCCTGTGGTGCCTAAGGACAGACCTCGTCAAATGATTGTATTTTCCAATTGCAGGAATGTGACAGTGAAAGACGTTAAACTTGTGCGTTCACCGTTTTGGACTTTGCATTTTGCTGATTGTGATGCCGTACTTGTATCTGGCATAAAGCTTTGGACACACATGTTGGTACCAAATGCCGATGGTATAGATGTGACCAGTTGTACAAATCTTGTGATAACTGATTGCGATATCAGGTCAGGAGATGACGGCATAGCGATAACAGGTTTTGCCTATCACTATGAAATGGCCGGATTTCATAACAGGAGACATATTTCTGAGAATATAACAGTGAATAATTGCAATATACAATCGTACTCCTGTGCCGTTCGTATAGGTTTTTTTGATCAGAATACCGTTCGGAATGTACAGGTCACTAATGTAAATATTAGTAATTCTACACGTGGAATAGGCATCTTCTTACGAGATGAAGGATCGCTTGAGAATCTTTCATTTTCAAATATGAATATTGAAACGCAAATGCATACAGGTGACTGGTGGGGGAATGGAGAACCGATTCATGTTTCAGCAACACGGGGTAAAGAAAATCTCACACTGGGTAAGATAAAGAATGTGAGATTTACCAATATTAACTGTCGTGGTGAAAATGGATTACTCCTTATGGGTTCAGATGAAAGTATAATTGAAGATGTAGCATTTAATGGAATCCGTCTCGATCTCGTGGACAGTAAATTAAATGAAGTTGCCGGAGGTAACGTGGACTTACGAGGCGTTCTTGGACCGTATAATGGTTTAATTAAACGTGATATTCCGGGCCTCCTGGTGGAATATGCCAAAAATGTAACCGTCAATGACTTTACCTTAAATTGGACAAACACTCATCAGCCATACTTCACTCATGGCATAGAGGCGAATCATTTTGCAAATCTTAATGTAACAAAATTCAATGGTTACGCTTCTCCTTCAGCTACCCATGCAGCACGCATTTATGTTGAGAAAGGAGCGGGGTTCAGGGTTGACAACAACAAAGGGGTCGTTCAAAAATAGAAAGTGAACTTAATCTTTATCGAGGAAGAGCTCAAAAGTATCACCTCTTAGTCCTATTCGCATTGCTTCCAAGGCAATAACTTCTGCAGGTAATACATTGCCCAGATTGGCATTGCAACCGAGTAGTTTAATAAAATAAAGTTGTTGATTTTTCCGCGGAGCTTCCCAGATGATTTTCTCTGCAGGTATTTTAGTGAGGATTTCCTGGATTAAACCTTCCCTTACTTCTCCGGAATCTCTATAGATGCCCACGGTCCCTGATTCTTTTGCTTCCGCAATAACATAAGTGGACCCGGCATTCAACTCAGCTTCCATTAATTCAATCCATTTGTATGGAGGAGTGACTTGAACCTTATCCTGGTCCCTGGAGCCGATCTCACTTATAACAGTAGCAGTTTTACTGAATTCTTTTATGTATTCACATTTTCGTTCGTGCGAGATTTGTATGGCACCGTCAGATACTTCAATACAGGAAATGTGATGTTCTTCTACTAGGTGCATGTATTGTTCGAGTTGCTGCCGGATGACAAACGCTTCAAATAAAAGACCGCCGAAAAATACAGGTACATTGGATGACTGATAAAGCTGAATTTTTTCTTTCAATTGTGGTGTTACAAGGGCGGTGCCAAAGGCAAGTTTAACCATGTCAATATGAGGGCTGGCAACAGATAATAAATCTTCTGTTTCAGCGAGACTTAATCCTTTATCACTGATTATAGTGAGCCCATATGTTCTGGGTTGAGTTGTACGTACAGGTATTTGAGTGAGATTGAAGTTCATGAAGTGAAATTAAGACGATATTCAAAAGTATTTCCTGTTTTGCTTTTTAGCGAAATTAATTACCTGTGAATTTCTTCTTATACATTGCTCAAAACTCATGTCTGGAGTGGTATACATTAAACAACCGTTTGATTTTCACGAGTTGGTTAGCTTTACAAAAAATAGAGGAATGTAATACGGTAGCTACAATCATTGGCAAATTACGGTACGATGATAAACAAGAATATGTTAACTGATTATTTCTTTAGCGAGTTATTTCATCAGCAACAACAAACAGAAGTAGTTCCAGCAAATTCAGAAATTACTGGTTGGGCTGAAAAATTGATTTGTGTACTTTATCCACAGCTTTCTACTTGCGTTTTAAGTTCAGAAGATGCTCTCCGGAAAACGTTCGCTCAATTGGAGGATGATCTTAAAAGTATTTTAAATACTACTTCTGCTTGTGAAACCTGCGATAATAAAGAAGTTGCACATGTGTTCTTTACCCAGGTGCCTGAGATTTACAGGCATCTGAATACAGATGTTGAAGCTATTGTTGCAGGAGATCCTGCAGCGCATACTGCATTTGAAGTCATTCGTACTTACCCGGGATTTTACGCCTTATCTTTTTATAGAATCGCACATGCACTGCATCGCTTAAATGTTCCATTGCTCCCGAGAATTTTAACCGAACAGGCTCATTCGCGAACAGGAATTGACATTCACCCGGCAGCGCAAATAGGTGAATATTTTTGTATAGATCATGGTACCGGCATTGTGATAGGTGAGACTTCAGTTATTGGAAGAAATGTCAAGATTTACCAGGGAGTTACCTTAGGGGCTTTAAGTGTGAGAAAAGAAATGGCTTTTACCAAAAGGCATCCAACAGTGGAAGATAATGTTGTGATTTATTCCGGCGCTACTATTTTAGGAGGAGAAACTATAATAGGTCACAACAGTATTATCGGTGGCAATGTATGGCTCACAGAATCAGTTCAGGCGGGGTCTTTAGTCTATCATAATGCAGAAGTAACAATAGTACAGGGAAAATATATATCAACCATATGAGATCAGTATTAGATACAATTGGAAATACTCCCGTTGTTGAATTGAAACGATTAAATCCAAATCCATCTGTCCACATCTATGCTAAACTTGAGGGCAATAACCCCGGGGGCAGTGTCAAAGATCGGCCTGCACTCAATATGATCAAAAGTGCAATAGAGAGAGGAGAAATTACCAGTTCCACTAAACTTATTGAAGCAACCAGCGGCAACACGGGTATTGCAATGGCACTTATAGCGAATCTTTTTAATCTTCAAATTGAACTGGTAATGCCTTCTACTTCAACGAGGGAAAGGGTACTGGCAATGAAAGCTTTTGGAGCTGGTGTCACACTGTTGGATAGTATGGAAAAGTGCCGCGATTATGCAGAGAATAAGGCTGGAAATGGGGACTATTTTCTATTAAATCAATTTGGTAATCCTGATAATTACCTCGCACATTATAAAAGCACCGGTCCCGAGATATGGAGAGACCTGGACGGTAAGGTTACACATTTTGTGAGTGCAATGGGCACTACAGGGACTATCATGGGAACATCAATGTATTTGAAAGAAATGAATCCGAACGTTCAGATCATCGGCTGCCAGCCAACTGAAGAATCTTCGATACCGGGTATACGACGATGGGCTCCAGCTTACCTGCCTAAAATATTTGATCCATCGAGAGTGGACCGTGTGATGGATATCACTCAACAGGAAGCAACTGAAATAGCACGTAAACTTGCCAGAGAAGAAGGAGTATTTGCAGGTATGAGTAGTGGTGGTGCTGCATCTGCAGCAATAACACTTAGTAAGGAACTTGAATCGGGAACCATAGTATTTATTGTTTGTGATAGGGGTGACCGTTATCTCAGTAGCGATCTTTTTGGGTGATCTATGATCAGTATTTTGGTTTTAATTAGATCAAGTTTCAACATTAAGTAATATACCGTTTGTATGGCTTCTATATGGACTTAGTATGGACTTTGCATGGGGTAAAGCCGTTCTAACTCCAT
>JBLNAY010000015.1:0-28621 GCA_050259715.1 Candidatus Dadabacteria bacterium | reverse complement strand
TTGTTGATAATGGTATTGATCCAACCGGCTTGGGCGAACCGGCACTTCCTCCTACGGCAGGTGCAGTTGCCAATGCAATTTTCAAAGCAACAGGAAAGCGTTTAAGAACACAGCCTTTCGTGGATGATGAAATATTTAAGTCAGCAAAAACAAAAGTAGCTCCGGCCAAAGCACAGAAACCAAAGGTGTTATAATTGACACATTATTGAGCCCTAATTAATCTGTGCCTCATTTGCTATGAAAGAAATAAAGGAAATACTGCAAGCTTATGAAGCAGCCTGCGACGTGGGTAAGCAGGTTGCCCTTGCGACAGTAGTTCATGTGGAAGGTTCATCTTACAGAAGACCGGGTGCACGGATGCTGATTACAGAAGACGGTCAGTTAACAGGGGCAATAAGTGGTGGTTGCCTTGAAGGAGATGCACTGCGCAAAGCTTTCCTGGTGATGATGCAAAAAGCTACTACTCTCGTTACCTATGATACTAATGATGAAGACGATGCTACTCTTGGTTTAGGTCTCGGATGTAACGGTATTATCCAGGTACTGATAGAGCCTATCAATCCAAACGAAGAAAATAATCCCATACAGTTATTAAGACATCTAGCATCACAAAGGCAACAGGGTTCATTGGTTACTCTATTTTCCTTAACGGATAAAAAGAGTCATTATGCAGGAACCTGGTTCCTGGTGACTGAGAAGGAAACCATCTTCAGGAATAATACACCATTGAATGAAAGGTTTGTTGAAGATGCGAGAAAGGTTTTGAACAATGAGCAATCAGAGTTTAAGACTTACATTTCCGGCTGGAACACCATTTCTGCTTTTATTGAGTTTGTAAACAGACCTATTTCCATAATAGTTGCCGGTGCAGGCAATGATGTACAGCCTCTCATTCAAATGGCTTCATTACTTGGTTGGGATACGACTGTTGTTGATGGACGGCCGGATTACGCAAGTACACAACGTTTTCTTCCATCCTGCAAAGTATTAGTTGCTAAACCACATGAAATACTAAACACTATTGCTATTGATCAGCAGACTGTGTTTCTCCTGATGACGCACAACTATAACTATGATAAGTCCCTGCTTCAATTGCTGTTACAAAAAAAACTTTCGTATATAGGTATGCTGGGACCGCGAAAGAAATTCCAGCGTATGCTGTCCGAGTATAAAGAAGAAGGGCTTGAAATATCAAAGCAACAACTCGCAACCGTACATAGTCCTGTTGGCCTTGATTTAGGAGCAGAGACTCCGGAAGAAATTGCCCTTTCTATATTGGCGGAAATCAAAGCTATCTTATCAACAAAGGCTGTACTTCCTTTGAAAGATAAAGCGGAACGGATTCACTCCGGGTTCGATTCCAAAATGGAAGAAGTGAGATTACATCATCATTAAATCCTCTGTAATGACAGCAGGTGAAAGGATAAATGAAATAGCAATCATTATACTTGCTGCAGGTTTTTCCAGCAGGCTAGGTAAGCCTAAACAATTGCTAAACTACCAGGGACAAAATTTATTAAATCATGCTATTGAAATAGCAACTGTTTCAATAGCAGGTTCAGTGATTGTGGTGCTTGGATCAAATGCAACAGAAATTGAAAAGCAAATTCACACTGACAATGTTTATATAGTTTTTAATGAGAATTATGAAGAAGGTATGGCTTCCTCCATCAGGTGTGGATTGGAAGCCAGTCAAAAACTTCCAACTCCTGTTAATGCAATAATTCTCATGCTTTGCGATCAACCTTTTGTGAATACTTCATTACTTAACGACATTATTAAAACACATAAAGAAACAGACAAGGCCATCGTTAGCTGTTCGTATGTAAACACTTTTGGTCCTCCTACATTGTTTCATAAAAGCATATTTAATGAGCTACTTGAGCTGAAAGGTGATATTGGTGCGCGTAAGATTATCCACGATCATATCAATGATACAGCAACCATTCCTTTTGAAGGTGGAGAAGTAGACATAGATACTGAAGCTGATTTTCAAAAGCTCATTAACAAGCCAGCTCAATAAATTTTTTTCCTTAGTCGTATTTATCTCGTTCAGTTAGCAGAACCACCTCCTGTTTTCGACTTTCCAGTACCTTCTAAAATTATTTTTCTTTTGCTTAATCACTACTTAATATAAAACATGGGGCAGGTATTCATATGTCATGCTGTTTACACGCAGTTAACACGCTGTTGAGACGCAGTTGAGACACTGTTAACTGCGTGTCAACTGCGTCTCAACAGCGTGTTAACTGCCTCTCAACTGCGTCTCAGATTCCAGCTCTTGCCCTTGCAATTAAGGACAAAAGCAGGTTTAAAAATAATTTGGCATGTGGTATATTTTAGTTTAGATTAGATGATATTCCTTTGTGGAATATTGTTTATGAGACATCTTTTTCTCCCGCTAATGCTGGTGGTTTCTATTGCAGCAAAAGCGCAAACTATTGTCGCCGGAACTGTAAAAGATAATAAGAACAACCCCATTCCGGCTGCCAGTCTATCCATAAAGAATAGTTATGATGGAGGTATTAGTGATTCTACAGGAGCATTCCGTTTTTCCACTGAAGAAAAAGGAGATCAGCTTCTTGTAATTACAGCAATAGGATATAAAGGAGTGGAAGAGAAAATTAATTTATCTGCGCAGGTTTTGAATCTAACGATTACCCTGAAAGAAGAGATCAATGAGATGAAGGCTGTGGTTATCACAGCAGGAACATTTGAAGCAAGTGATAAAAAGCGGACGACAGTTTTGAATTCAATTGACATTGCAACTACAGCGAGTGCGAATGCTGATGTAACCGGTGCGATTAAGACGCTGCCGGGGGCTCAGCAGGTAGGTGAGAGTGAAGGATTATTCGTAAGAGGTGGTACTGCCGGTGAATCCAAAATATTTATTGATGGCACGCTGGTGAATAATTTTTTCTTTAGCAGTGTTCCTGATATTGCCCAGAGAGGAAGATTTTCACCGTTCCTTTTTAAAGGGACAGTATTTAGTGCAGGAGGTTACTCTGCTTTATATGGGCAGGCGTTATCATCTGCGCTGATCCTTGAGTCAATCGATTTGCCGGATGTGAGTTCCGGTACCATTAGCATTTCTCCTTTAGGAGGAGGCTTTAGTTACCAGAAGTTGACAAAGGATAAAAAAACTTCATGGGGAGGCAGTTACAGCTATATGTTTTTAGATATCGCAGATAAAGTTTTGGGTAGTAAGGTGGAGTACTTTCAAATGCCTGCCTTTCATACTGCTGAAGCGAACTACAGAACAAAGACTTCTCGCTCCGGCATGTTAAAATACTATGGCTATTGGTGCCAGAGTAATATTGGTTTACGTCAATGGAGTATTGACAGCATTGGATATAAAGATGCATTTGGATTAAAGAACTTTAACCTTTTTCAAAACCTTTCTTATAGGGAAAACCTGGGAGCTAACTGGAAGTTAAACGCAGGAATTTCTTACACCAACAATAAGGATAATATAGAGGGTGCCTTCGAGAGCAGCGATAACAATAAACAGCTGGTAAGTGGGTTGGAATACAAAAACTTTTTATTGGATTCCAGGGGAAATTACCTGAATGGCAAGTTGGTAGTTGATCGAAGACTACATGGATTAAGTGCAATAAGAGGTGGTGTTGAATACAATTACAGTGATGATAATGCTTATTACACGTTGTATAATGGCATGCAGTTTCCGAATAAGCTGAAAGAAAATATCCTTTCAACATTTGCAGAAGGTGATGTGTACCTTACCAACGATGTTGCAGCTAAAATAGGAGGTAGGTTAGAGCATTCTTCATTGCTCAATAAATTCAATCTGGCTCCAAGGATTTCTCTCGCTTATAAATTAGGTAAGCAGGGGCAGGCTTCACTTGCGTATGGAACATTTTACCAGGATCCCGAGAGAAGATATCTCCCATCCTCAAATGATCTTACTTTCACCAAAGCCATTCATTATATTCTTCAATACCAGAAGGTGACAACCAACACAACATTGAGGGCAGAAACTTTTTACAAGAAGTATGATAACCTGTTGAAAACAAAACTGGTCAACAATAACGAGGTTGCAGCTTCAAACAATGGTAGCGGATTTGCCAAAGGCTTTGAACTATTCTGGAGAGACAGGAAAAGCATTAAGAACTTCGATTATTGGTTCTCCTATTCATTCCTGGATACCCGCCGGGATTTCCTCAATTACCCATATCAATTAGAACCTTATTTTACTGCCAAACATACAGCTAACCTTGTGGTAAAGAAGTTTGTTATGCCACTAAAGACGCAGTTCAATGCTAACTATGTAATTGCATCCGGCAGACCTTACTATAACATCAGGTATGATGATGCAACAACTAAATTTCGAATTTATGATGAAGGAAGAACTCCGGCATACAAAAGTCTCAGTTTAAGTGTAAACTATTTACCGAATGTTTTTAAAGCAACATCAAACAAGTTTACTGTATTTATATTATCGATAAACAATGTGCTTGGTGATAAACAGATTTCAGGTTATAAATATTCCTACAACGGCTTGAGAAAAGAAGCGATTGTGCCACCCACACGAACTTTTATCTACATAGGTGCTTTCATTAGTTTTGGTGTGGACCGCAGCCAGGATGCTATTAATAATAACCTCTAAATATTTGTAAATGCAATACCAAAATATTCCGGAAGGTAAGGACCCGCAAATGTGGAGGTTGGCTGAAAAACGAGCCTCGTTTAAAATACACCTTTTGACTTATATAGTAATTAACCTGTTTTTGTGGATGTTATGGTACTTCACAAAAGGTTATTACAACTTTCAGTGGAAAGGTAGCCGGGTTCCATGGCCTATATTTCCTATGCTGGGCTGGGGTGTGGGTATTGTATTTCATTTTCTCTCAGCTTATGTATTACCGCAGGAAAATTCCGTAGAAAAAGAATATCATAAATTGGTTCAATCACAGGATAAACATCAACATGTAATATGAAAAATATACCGTTACTATTCGCATTATTTTTAATGGTGTCAACTGCCTTTGGCCAGTCAGAGAAATTTATAGCAGCCATGCAGCCAAAGGTTTCAGAATCAGATACCACTTCCAATCCAGTCAGGTTATCTGAACTTTCAGCAGCCTTTGAACGTATTGCTGATGCAGAAAAGACCCAGTGGCTGCCCTATTATTATGCTGCACTTACCAAGGTAAATGAAGGCTATGTTCTTTCTCAAGGTAAAACGACAGGTGGAATGGCTTCAACCATTGATCCTATTGCTGATAAAGCTGAAGGACTTTTAAATAAGGCAGAAGCTTTAAGTAAGGACAATGCGGAAATCTATCTTGTAAAGAAAATGATTGCTTTCCTAAGAATGGTGGCAGACCCGATGACACGGTATATGCAGCAGATGCCACTGGCAGGGGCAGCAATGGAAACCGCCAAAAAATTAAATGCTGAAAATCCAAGGATCTATTTACTGGAAGGGCAGGACAAATTCTTTACCCCTGAACAATATGGTGGCAGCAAAACAGAAGCGAAAGCCTTATTTGAACAGGCATTAAAGAAATTCGAAACCTTTAAACCAGCTACAGCTCTGGATCCAAACTGGGGGAAACCCATGGCTGAATATTACCTGAGACAAGTAAAGGGGTAACATAGTAATCTCGTGATAGTATATCGCGATAAGCTTTGGCAGGGGAAGAAGGCTACATTGGGCCTTCTTCTATTTTTTCATCCTCTACATTTTTCAGAACTTCAGCTGTGATCTTCCGCAGAGGATTTTTGTTTCTCTCGTCATAGTCATTCCTCCTGTTGATGATATCGACACATTCGAAAATGGCGGTGAGAAAAGAAGTCACATCAGCAACGTTCTTACCGGCAATGTCAAAGGCCGTCCCGTGATCGGGGGAGGTGCGAACGAAAGGAAGACCGGCAGTGAAGTTGACACCTTCCCCTACCGCAATAGTTTTAAATGGGATCAATCCCTGGTCGTGATACATGGCAAGGACAGCATCAAACTTCAGGTAACTTTTCCTGGCAAAGAATGCATCGGCACTGTAAGGACCATAAACCAAGATCTTTTGCTTTGCTTCCGAAATTGCAGGTGTAATGATCTGCTTTTCTTCATTACCTATTAAACCTTCGTCTCCCGCATGTGGATTCAATCCAAGTATTGCAATTTTGGGTTTATCAATGCCAAAATCTCTCCTCAGGCTTGAGTGAAGCAGTGCAAGTTTGGAAAGAATCGCTTCCTTAGTTATCTCCTTCGTTATTGTATTAACCGGTATGTGTTCGGTAACCAGGGCAACTCTCAGGTTATCGGCATACAAGAGCATCAAAACATCATTTACATTAGCTACAGACTTGAAAAAAGGAGTATGCCCGGTAAACGAAAATTGAGGTGATTGAACATTATTCTTGTGAATGGGTGCTGTCACTACTCCTTCGATATGACCTTGCATCAAAGCATCTGCAGCCGCAAGTAAAGATTTTACAGCGTATTTACCCCCATTTTCATTTAACTGCCCGGGGCTGATCACGATGTCTTCTTCCCAGCAATTGTAAATGTTGATCTGCTTTGGACTGATCTTGGTGAAGTCTTTGGTGTTCTGGTAATTGAAATGTACATCCGGAACAGCTTTCCTGTAAAAGTTAATGAGCTTGTTAGATGCGAATACAATTGGAGTGCAATGTTCCAGTATCCTGTGATCAGCAAAACTTTTAATAATGAGTTCTGTTCCTATGCCATTTATATCACCACAGGTGATACCTATTACAGGTTTATTCATAACCAAATTTCAGCAAATAAAAGGAAAGAACATTAAAGTTAGTGCTGGCTTCTATTTTTGCATCATGTACACGTTGAAGAAATCACTGGGGCAACACTTCCTGAAAGACGAAAACATCTGCAAGATGATAATTGCGGAAGTGATGAAGTGCCCAATTCAGCGACTGGTGGAGGTAGGACCGGGCGGAGGAGCATTGACTAAATATTTATTGCAGATTCCGTGTGTTGATTTCAAAGCTGTTGAATTGGATGATGAAAAAGTTAAGTTCCTCCAGGAAACATATCCACAACTCCAGGGTAAATTGATCCATAAGAATTTCCTGGATATGGAAGAGCCTTTTAATGACAGCTTTTCTGTTATTGGAAACTTCCCCTATAATATTTCTACCGAGATCCTCTTCAAAATTCTTGATTGGAAAGAAAACGTGAATTGTGTCATAGGTATGTTTCAAAAAGAAGTAGCACAAAGAATTGCAGCCAAAGAGGGAAATAAAGTATATGGTGTCACAAGCGTATTGATACAGGCATTCTTTTCGGTGGAGTACCTTTTCGATGTAAATGAAAATAGCTTCAACCCACCGCCTAAGGTTAAGAGTGGTGTAATTAAACTTTTGCCGAGAGGGGAAGAATTGAAGATGAAGGATGCAAAGCTTTTCAAGCGATTAGTGAAAGCAGCCTTTGGCCAACGAAGAAAAACTTTGCGGAATGCCTGCAAAGGTCTTTTTGAACCTGGCGTTCTTGCCGAAGACTTATTTGGCAAAAGAGCAGAGCAATTAAAAGTGGAAGAATTTGCTGAACTAACGTTTAAGATGAAATGAAGAAAGCATTAGTAACTGCCCCTGTACATAATTTCATGATTGAACAATTGGAAGCTAATGGATATACGGTATTAAATATGCCGGCAATTGATTCAGAGGAGTTAATAAGAGAAATCCGTGATGTTACCGGTTTGGTTGTAACTACACGATTAAAAATAACTAAGCAGGTGATAGATGCTGCACCGCATCTCAAATGGATTGGGCGGTTGGGAAGCGGAATGGAACTAATAGACACTGAATATGCTGCTCAGAAAGGAATTCTATGTGTAAGTAGTCCCGAAGGAAACCGCAATGCTGTAGGAGAACATGCGCTTGGTTTATTGCTCAACCTGATGAACAGAATTACAAAGTCTTACCTGGAAGTGAGAGAAGGTAAGTGGTTGAGAAATGAGAATAGGGCAGTAGAGTTGACAGGGAAAACCGTGGGAATAATTGGATATGGGAATACGGGTTCAGCATTTGCAAGGTTACTGAAACCCTTTAATGTTACGGTACTCGCTGTTGATAAATACAAGAGCGGTTATTCAGATGATTTTATTAAAGAAGCATCACTCGAAGACGTGTTTATACATGCGGATGTGGTGAGCCTGCATGTGCCATTAACTAAAGAGACTTACCATATGGCAAATGCAGACTTCTTTAATAGTTTTCAGAAGCAACCTTATTTTTTAACCACCTGCCGAGGAGGGGTGACCAATAGCGGGGACCTGATCTATGCACTAAAACAAGGTAAGATTGCTGCAGCCGGCCTCGATGTAATCGAAAATGAGAAATTGCAAACTTTAACTGGTGTGCAAAGGGAACAATTAAATTTTTTACTGTCTGAGCCCAACGTCATAATAACGCCTCACATAGCTGGCTATAGTTATGAAGCATTTTATTTAATGGCAAAAATCCTTTGCGACAAGTTGGATTTGGACCATTCGTAAGTTTTTCTATATTTGTGGCACTTAAGGCAACGCTTCGGTCATTCCGGGGCGTTGCTATTTTTTTCTTTTGAACTAAACAGAACATTATGAGTGGTATTCAATATGTGACCAAGGATACACTAGAACAAATGAAGGCAGAATTACAAAAGTTGAAAACTGTTGAACGCCCGGCTGCCTCAAGAGCTATCGCAGAAGCACGTGAAAAAGGTGACTTAAAAGAGAATGCGGAATATGATGCTGCCAAGGAAGCACAAGGACATTTAGAAGCAAAAATAGCCCAATTGGAAGGGCAGATTGCCACTGCCCGTATTGTTGATGAAACAAACATTGATATCAGCAAAGTAACCATACTCACAAAGGTTAAAGTAACGAATCTGAATACGAAAAAGCAGGTTACTTACCAGATAGTGAGTGAGAAAGAAGCAGACCTTAAGGCTGGCAAAATTTCTGTCACATCTCCTATTGGGAAAGGACTTTTAGGAAAAACAGTAGGGGAAGTAGCAGAAGTGACCGCACCTGCGGGGGTAATTAAATTTAAAGTGGAAGATATTTCAGTGTAAAAATTTGTAAAATGACCCTGTTTTCAAAGATTATAGCAGGGGAAATCCCAAGCTATAAAATATCCGAAAATGATTTGTTCTATGCCTTCCTGGATGTTTTTCCATTGAGGCAAGGACATACTTTGGTTGTTCCGAAGACGGAAGTAGATAATTTATTTGATTTGGACGAAAAATACCTTTCCGAGATGTTGGTTTTTGCTCAACCGATTGCAAAGGCTATTGAAAGAGCATTTCCGTGCGACCGGTGCGGTATCAGTGTTATTGGTTTGGAAATTCCGCATGCTCACATGCATTTAATTCCTATCAACTCTTCTAATGATTTGAACTTTACACAGCACAAAGGCAAGGCAAAGGAGGAAGATTTGAAAGCGGCACAAGAGAAGATCATTTCCTTTCTTCACCAGTAAAAAAGAAATTATATTTTGATGCGGTGCTGGTTGGATTGAATGAACTGAGACCAGTCATTACCAGCCTTTCTTTTCTTTGCCGGAGACGAATCTTTTACGACTTTGTTTCTACCGTAGTAGTGACATATAGCTACTGCAAGAGCATCGGAAGCATCAAAGTATTTTGGTTTATCGGGAAGGGTGGTAATTCTTTGCAACATTTGCCATACCTGGTCTTTATCTGCATTACCATTACCTGTAATAGATTGTTTCACCTTCTTAGGTGAGTATTCGGTAATAGGGACATCACGACTCATAGCCGCCGCTATAGCAACGCCCTGTGCCCGTCCCAATTTGAGCATACTTTGAACGTTTTTTCCATAAAAAGGTGCTTCGATAGCAAATTCATTGGGGCAGTATTTTGTAATCACCTCAGTGACCTTCTCATGTATTCTTTGAAGACGTATATAATTATCCTGCTTTCCTGACAACTTCAGTACTTCAAGTTCTTTTACCTGTATATCTCCCTTGAAAACTTCGATGATACTATAGCCCATGATAAGAGTACCCGGGTCTATTCCTAATATGATGAGAGGTTTTTCCAAGGAGCAGATTATTTTTACTGTTGATGCAACGAAACAAAAGTATCAAAATCTTAATCAATTATGTAGTTACTCCAATATTACTTGTGTGGCTATCTGCTTCCATTTATAGCCAGGTTCGGCACCAACATCAATTGGCTCAATCATGGCAAACGATCAAGCAGTCGTTTTTTTCTGTAAATGTATTTTACCTTGTTGCTGCAGTATTATTAGTACTAGTCAACTGGGGATTGGAGGCACTAAAATGGAAACTATTGGTTAAGGGAATCGCTCCAATTAGTTTTTCAAAAGCATATAAAGCTGTGTTGTCCGGAGTATCGTTCTCCATTACGATGCCTAATAGAGTGGGTGAATATGTTGGCCGAATTATGTATATGCCGGACGGGAGTAGGTTAAAAACAATATCAGCAACGATTGTGGGCAGCCTGGCACAGTTGCAGATGACTGTATTATTTGGCATTGTTGGTATAATCATCATTAAACAAAATTTGTTACAGTTCTATCCAGCTTTTATCATTTGGTACCAGTTTATTTTATACGGACTAATCTTTCTTCTGTTGCTGTTAGCTTTATTATACTTCCGGGTTCACAACGTATTTGACTTTTTTAGCAGGTGGTTTAGAAACAACCGGTATTTATATCTTTTAGAATCTGTAAAGGATTTTCATGTTTCCTTCCTGGCAAGATTGATGTTCCTTTCTTTTCTCAGGTACGTTGTATTTCTTCTACAGTATATATTACTTTTTCATCTTTTTGGTGTGAGTATCTCAGCATGGTTGATCATATGGTCAATGAGCGTAGTTTTCCTCGCATTGGCTGTTATTCCTTCTATTGCTTTGCTGGAGTTGGGTTTGAGAGGAGAGGTGAGTCTTAAAATTTTTGCAATATTTAGTCAAAATAGCCTGGGAATAGGCCTAACATCGGTGAGTGTTTGGTTTATTAACTTAATTATTCCTGCTATTATTGGTACTATATTCCTTTTGAGTGTTAAATTGCTGAGGAAGAATGAAACTGAATAGATTTTTTGCTTCTTTATTGCTTGTCTTAATTGTACCCTCATTGGAGGCTGGTACTCTTTTCCAGGAATCTGATGAATTCTGTGGAGGTAGTAACACCACAACCGGTGCCGGTGAAAAAATTAGTTATATAGTTTATTACTCTGTTGCCGGAGTATACGTAAATGCCGGAACAGCACACTTCACTAACAGTTTGGAAAAGTTAAATGGTAAGCCCGTTTATCATATAGCTGCAGATGGTACAAGCAATTCATCTTACGACTGGATCTATAAGGTTAGAGATTTATATGAGACATACATGGACACAAGCACGTTAAAACCTTACAAGTTTGTTCGCAGTGTGAATGAAGGAGGTTATAAGC
Source organism: Candidatus Dadabacteria bacterium (assembly GCA_050259715.1). Lineage (GTDB taxonomy): Bacteria > Bacteroidota > Bacteroidia > Chitinophagales > Chitinophagaceae > Flavisolibacter. The sequence continues at coordinate 17,197 of JBLNAY010000015.1, read as the reverse complement.
ATTATGAGAGCATAACTTTTAACCATTCCGCAAATACTGCTGTCACAAGCCAGGGAGTGTATAAAGTTCCTAACTGTGTGCAGGACGTACTTAGTGCTGTTTACAATGCACGTAATGTAGATTTTTCAAAATATCAGGTGAATGATAAGATTCCTTTCAAGATGTTTCTTGATAATGAAGTCTTTGACATGTACATACGGTATTTGGGCAAAGAAGATGTGAAGACCAAATACGGTAGGTTTCATGCTATAAAGTTTAAACCACTGCTCGTAAAAGGAACTATATTCCAGGGTGGAGAGAAAATGACTGTTTGGGTAAGTGATGACGATAATCACGTGCCTCTTCGTATTGAAAGTCCTATTATTGTTGGAAGTATAAAAGTGGATATGATGAGTTACAAAGGTCTCCGCTATCCCGTTAAAAGCTTTATAAGTTTAAAATAATTCCTGTAACCGGAACTTATTTCCGGCTTTTATCCCCTTTTCTGTTCTTTGCAGGTCACAACATTCATTTACAGGATCATGTTCAAAGAATAGTATATAATTGTTCATCTCTGCTTCAGTTAAAAAGCCTTTCTTTTCTTCCAATGTAGTTAGAGGGAACATGTCATAAGCCATAACATATGGTAAAGGGATGTGCCCGATTGATGGTAACAGATCAGCCATGAAAACCAAGGTTTTGTCTTTATATTCAATCTGTGGAAGCATCATTCCTTCAGTATGGCCATTTACGAAACGAATGGATATCTTGTCCATAAAAGAGGTAGTTCCTAATCCGGTTTCCGGAGGATTAAGAAACTTAAGCTGTCCTGAATCCTTTATAGGTAGAATATTTTCATTTAAAAAGGATGCTTTTTCCCGCTCATTTGGATTGACTGCCCATTGCCAGTGTTTCTCATTACTCCAGTAATCTGCATTTTTGAATGCTGGTATTAATTTTTCTCCTTCACGTATTATAGAGCCTCCACAATGATCAAAATGTAAATGAGTAAGAAAGACGTCTGTGATGTCTTCCCTCGAAAAGCCATGCTTCTTTAAGGAGGAATCAAGAGTCTCATCACCGTGTAGATAATAATAACTGAAAAACTTCTGATCTTGTTTATTACCAATGCCGGTGTCAATAAGAATAAGACGGTTACCATCTTCTATAAGCAGGCAACGCATTGCCCAATTACATAGATTATTCTGATCGGCAGGATTTATTTTGTTCCAGATAGTTTTAGGGACTACTCCAAACATAGCTCCCCCATCTAACTTAAAATAACCAGTATCAATGGAATAAAGATTCATCTGTTTCTTTCGTTTTAGCTTGTAAGGTATATAGTAAAAGCATAAAACCGATTACAAAGAAACTTACAATTGCTAAAACAGAATAGCGTTGAGAATGGGTTAATTCATTTATATAGCCAAAGCTAAACATACCTAGTACAATTGAAATCTTCTCTGTTACATCATAGAAACTGAAAAACGAAGTAGTGTCTTTTGTTACAGGCATCATTTTGGAGTAACTGCTTCGGCTGATTGATTGGATGCCACCCATAACAAATCCTACCAATGTGGCGAGAAGGTAGAACTGGTAGATGTCGCCTGCGGGTAAGTAATACCCATAAATACAATTTCCAATCCACACCAACACACAAACCATTATTGATTTTATGTTCCCGATTCTCTTTGAAAGCTTTGAGATCACAATGGCTCCAGGGATTGCTATTAGTTGGATGAGTACTATCGCTATAATAAGATTTGTTATTGGCACCTTAAGTGTGCTGGATCCGTACAATGTAGCTGCCAACATCACTGTCTGGACACCCATATTATAAAAGAAGTAGGATACAAGAAATCTTTTTAATACGGGAATATGTTTCAGCTGTTGCCATACCTTTTTAAGCTCCCTGTAACCGCTTATTAGGGCTTGTTTACTTTTGCCATTTCCTTCAGTTTTAGGTAATCTACTTAAAGAAAATTGGCCAAACGAAAACCACCATAAACCTGTTAACAGGAAAGCAATGCGAATGTTTAAATAATTTTCAGTACCGGTTATGGAGGGGAAGAATATAAATATCAGGCATATACCTTGCAGGATAACGCTACCTATGTAGCCGAAAGAAAACCCTTTAGCACTTACTCTATCCCTGTCTTCAGGAGCTGCAATATCAGGTAGAAAAGAATTATAAAAAACAAGACTCCCCCAAAAACCAACACAAGCAAGAATCATAAGGAAAACACCAGGAACCAGGGTTTCTCTTGTAAAGAAGAAAAGGCCGGTACAGGCAAAGCTTCCAACTGTTAAGAAGAAGCCCATGAATTTTTTCTTGTTACCCCTTGTATCGGCTATCGATGAAAGAAGAGGTGAAGTGATGGCAACAATGAAAAAGGCCACTGCTAGAGAATAATTGTATAGAGAGGTGTTATCAAAAGTTCGTCCTAAGAAGATAATCTTATCGCTGGTAAGTTCATTCGCATCGCCAGTAACTTTCTCCCAGTAGGCAGGAAATATAGTTGAGGTAATAACCAGGTTATATGCACTATTCGCCCAGTCGTACATGGCCCAGCCGTTAATAACTCTCTTAGAAGCAGTTTGCATTGGAACTTATAAACATTAAAAATATAACAAAGACACCAGTAAGGTATCTTTATATAATTAGAAGTAAGTAAACTAGATATGTAATTCCGATTTCACCAAGTGCATGAGTTCGGGAGAACTATAATAAGAGCTTAGTTATTGATGTATCCAAAATAGATCAGGAGTAGTAAACATACGCCTGCGACAATTCTATACCAGCCAAACAGCTTAAAGCCATACTTCTGCAGGTAAGAAATAAAGAACTTAATAGCCAGGAGTGCTACAACAAAAGCAATAACATTTCCGAGCACAAGAAGTTTGGTTTCACTGGCGCTTATTGCTCCTTTGTCTTTATACCAATCATAAAGGTCCTTAGCGGTTGCTGCAAACATGGTAGGTACAGCGAGTAGGAAAGAGAATTCGGCAGCCAATCTGCGTGTTAAACCTTGTTGCATACCACCAATGATAGAGGCAGCGCTCCTGCTAACGCCAGGGATCATAGCTAACACTTGCCACAGGCCTATGGTAAAAGCCCTTGGATAAGTAAGTTCCTTCTCAGAGTTGATTTTAGGACGATTAAAGATGTTATCAACAAAAAGTAAAAGAATGCCTCCTGCTAACATAGCAATTCCTATGGTCAAATTGCTTTCCATTAATACTTTAATTTTCTTTGAAAAAATAGCTCCAAAGATCAGCGCAGGTATGACAGCGACAATTAGCCGTAGGTAGAATTGCCAACGGGTAAAATCAAAAAACTTTTTATAGTAAAGAACAACTACAGAGAGTATGGCCCCTAGCTGGATAACTACTTCAAACAACTTTGTGAATTCCTGCTTTTCAATTCCCAGGAGAGAACTGGTGATGATCATATGACCTGTAGAAGAAATAGGAAGAAATTCAGTAATACCTTCTACGATGGCAATGATTACAGCTTCAACAATCGTCATCAGTATTTGTTAGCTTTTAGTTGTGGAGCGGAAGATTGCAAAGATCTCAATAACCAATCCTGCTAAAATAATAATGGGAGCAATAGTTATACGAACAGTGCTGTAAACACTATTAGGATTAAAGGCATTTGGATCATCAGATCCGCCACCGGCCATCAGAAGAAAGCCCACAGCCATAACAGCAGCTCCTATCAGCATCCAATTATAATTCTCTTTATTAAATAAACTATGTACACCTGGTTCTTTTTTTATCACCGTTGTAGATGTTTGCTTTTCTTTAACTGTTGTGACAGGTTTTGTAGACTTCATTATTCTTTGTTGTGGGGCAAAAATATGGTTTATCAATATAGTTCATCCAGTTTCATCCGCAGATACTTTAATACACTGCGGTAAGTGCTAAATAGTGTTATAGAGATCCCTATAATGAGTAATCCAATGAAAAGCATGATCAGCATCCTGTTGTCGTGCAAAATGGAAAGATCCGGCCAATAGTTTTGAGCTGTTGTCACAACGATATACACTAATAGTATGGCAATTCCGGCGCTGATTGCGCCATTGATTATTGCCCTGACATTTAGCGGCTTGGCAATAAACCAGCGCGTCGCACCTACCATTTGCATTGTCTTGATCAGGAAGCGATTACTAAACATAGCCAACCGTATGGTATTATCAATCAAAAAGATAACTGAAACTGCTATGATCAATGCCACTGCTAATAAACCAATACTTATCCTTTGAATGTTCTTATTAAGGTTAGTAACCACTGCTTCCGGATACTGAACATCAGAGATATAAACATTTTGTTTCAGGTCATCTGATATTTTGCGGAGGGAATCCAGATCTACATAGTCTCTCTTTAGGTGGAAATTAACACTATTGGGAAGAGGATTATAGTCAAGAACTTTACTCCAGTCTTCATTATTGTTCTCCAGGTACTTTTTCCTGGCCGCTTCTTTGTTTACATATTCGTAGTTCTTAACATAAGGTTTCGCGGCTATAGACTGCATAAGTGCAGTGCTATCCTTAGCAGAGATATCACCTCTAAGGAAAGCCCGTACTTCCACATTTTCCCGGAAGTAATCACCAAGCTTATTTGCGTTAATTACCAGCCATCCAACTAGACCTAACAAGAATAAGACAAGAGTGACGCCGATGATGGACATTACATATGAAGGTTTACCTCGGCGTGCAGCTGCTTTATTTGCGTGAGCCATTCAAAAGTATTTAGATGTAAACAAAAATAAAGGTTTGGTATTTAGCAACGGGGAAAGCAATTGCCTTTTGCAAAGATTTAAAGAGGTGAAACAGTTATTTTTGTCCCCCTAACGACCGCTTGTACTTTAATATTGTAGGTATAAAGGGAAGACTACATCAAAGTTTTGATAAAATAACTACTATTCCGGAGTGGCTTGTAGCAATGCTATTCCTGGATCATATAAATGATTTGTGATGGAATATAATTTTAATTCGATTGAAAAGCATTGGCAGCAAAGGTGGACTGAAGAAGATGTGTATAAAGTATCCAATGAAACCACTAAACCCAAATATTATGTTCTTGATATGTTCCCATACCCAAGCGGTGCAGGCTTGCATGTAGGTCATCCTTTGGGTTATATCGCATCTGATATTTTTGCGCGTTATAAGAGATTAAAAGGATTTAATGTATTACACCCAATGGGTTATGACGCGTTTGGACTTCCGGCAGAGCAATATGCCATTGAACATGGAATTCATCCCGCTGTAAGCACGGCTAAAAACATCTCTACCTTTAGAAAGCAATTAGATAAAATTGGATTCTGCTTCGACTGGAGTCGCCAGGTAAATACGTCTGAACCTTCTTATTACAAGTGGACACAATGGATCTTCCTACAATTGTTCAATAGCTGGTATAACAGGAAGAACAAAAAGACAGAGAAAATTGAAACTCTTATAAGTTCATTCGAAAAGGAAGGTAATATAAATCATCCTTTGCCGAATAGTCAATTCCAAATACCTGATTATCCGAATGTCACCTTTACTTCAGAAGCATGGGAATCCTTTCCAGAAAAAACTAAGCAGGCCATCCTCATGGAATACAGGGTTGCTTATTGTGGTTATGGAGAAGTGAACTGGTGTGAGGCCTTAGGAACAGTGCTGGCGAACGATGAAGTAATAAATGGAGTTAGTGAAAGAGGAGGTTACCCTGTTGAAAAGAAAAGACTTCGGCAATGGTATTTAAGGATAACAGAATATGCTGATCGCTTACTGGAAGGACTTAAAACAGTGGATTTCAGCGAAGCAATGAAAGAGATGCAAAGCAACTGGATTGGTAAAAGCAGTGGTGCTGAGATTGACTTTAACATAGATGGGCATGACGATGTACTCCGTGTTTACACCACCAGGCCAGATACTATTTTCGGAGTAGACTTTATGGTGATTGCACCGGAACATGAGTTAGTAGAAAGAATTACCAATCTCGGGCAGAAAGATGAAGTTGAAAAGTACATTGCTTACGTAAAGGCAAAAAGTGAAAGAGAACGGATGGCTGAGAAAAAGATTACTGGTGTTTTTACGGGAGCTTATGCTATTAATCCATTTAGCATGCAGAAAATACCTATCTGGATTTCTGAATATGTGCTTGGTGGTTATGGCACAGGAGCAATTATGGCAGTGCCAAGTGGTGATGAAAGAGATCATAAGTTTGCCCGCTTTTTTAATCTGCCTATAACAAATATTATTGGTGAGGCTTACAATGGTAAGGAAGCAAATCCAACGAAAGATGCCATCCTGTCAAACAGTGGATTTCTGAATGGCATGTTAATGAAGGATGCAATAGATGTTGTAATCAATAAAATTGAAGAATCTGGAATAGGAGTAAGAAAAGTAAATTATAAAATCCGTGATGCTGCGTTCAGCCGTCAGCGCTATTGGGGTGAACCATTCCCGATCAAATGGGAGGATGGTATTGCTTACCCGATGGATGAATCTGAACTTCCGCTTGAACTTCCCTATGTTGAAACTTATAAGCCCGGTCCGGAGGGAGAAGGACCTCTTGCGAATATTCCTTCATGGACGAAAAGGCACCTGGAAACGAACACAATGCCGGGGTATGCAGGAAGTAGCTGGTACTTTCTCAGGTATATGGACCCTCACAATACACATAGTTTCTGTGATAAGAAATGGAGTGACTACTGGCAACAGGTTGATCTATATGTTGGTGGAACAGAGCACGCTGTTGGCCACCTGCTTTATAGCAGGATGTGGACTAAAGCACTGTATGATTTGGGGCTGATTTCCTTTGATGAACCCTATAAGAAGCTTTTGAACCAGGGCATGATACAGGGCTCTTCACGTTTCATCTATAGAATACATGGTACAAATACATTTGTTTCGGCTGGTCTTAAAGATCAATATGAAACCGATCAATTGCATGTGGATGTAAACATAGTTGATGGATTAGCACTAGATGTTGATGCTTTCCGCAAAAGCAAACCTGAATATAGTGATGCTGATTTTATTTTAGAAGATAAGAGTGACGGCGGGAAAGTTTACCTGTGCGGTGTGGAGGTAGAGAAAATGAGTAAGAGTAAAGTGAACACCGTAAACCCTGATCAAATTGTCGATCGCTATGGAGCAGATACTTTCAGGATGTATGAGATGTTCCTTGGGCCGGTAGAAATGAGTAAACCATGGGATACCAAAGGGATAGAAGGCGTGCACCGATTTTTGAAAAAACTATGGCGGTTATTTTTTAGTGAGTTAAAAGGGAATATCGTTACTGATGAAAAAGCAACAGCTGAAGAGATGAAGGTCCTTCACCGTACAATTAAAAAAATAGAAGAGGATACTGAACGTTTTTCATTCAATACAGCAGTCAGCGCTTTCATGGTGTGTGTTAATGAACTGAATGATTTGAATTGTCATAAGAAAGAAGTGCTGGAGCAACTACTGATTGTTTTGAGTCCTTACGCCCCTCACATCAGTGAAGAGTTATGGCACCAGTTGGGCAATACAGGTACTATTTTCGATGCACCTTTTCCAAAGTATGACAATAAATACCTACAGGAAACATCTAAAGAATACCCGGTTTCAATTAATGGAAAACTTAGAACTCAAATAGTGCTAGACCTGGATGCTAAACAAGATGCTATCCAGGAGATTGTTATGAATAATGATGTTGTAAAAAAGTGGGTGGAAAACAAACCTTTGAAGAAGTTTATTTTCGTAAGAGGTAAAATGATAAATGTTGTCGTTTAAGATGAATGAACAACTTATTAATGTTTTAAAAAGGTATGATGGTTTTCACCCGGTTGTACCTTTTGCTCCCGGTACAGATAAATTACATCTATTCGACTTCTCCGCAAATAATTCAGAAATCACTGCAGATCTGGTAAAAGATACCAATGCATTTACCCAATACGTAAATAGCACACTAGCAGAGCACCATTCATTGTATGGTATTGGAGGCTACAATGAAAATAGAAGTCTTTACAGCAGGAGTGAAGTATTTGATGATGTGTCTGCCGAACCCAGGAGGCTTCATTTAGGAATTGACATATGGGGCAAGCCCTATACCCATGTGATGGCACCTGTTGATGGCATTGTACATAGTTTTGCTTTCAACAATGCTTTTGGTGATTATGGAGCTACTATCATTCTGACTCACCAGTTGGAAGGTTTTACGTTCCATACTTTATATGGCCATTTAAGCTTCAATTCATTAAAGAACTTGAATGAAGGTGATACCATCAAAAGGGGAGAGGTTTTTACTGAATTTGGAATTCAGTTTGAAAACGGCCAATGGCCTCCTCACCTTCACTTCCAGTTGATAATTGATATGGAACGGAATAAAGGTGATTACCCGGGCGTGTGTAAATATTCTGAAAGAGAGAAGTATTTGAAGAACTGTCCGGACCCTGACCTTGTATTAAGAATGATGCGGTATGCTACATAAACACTGACTATTGATTGTACTAAATCCCAATGTTGTAAAAAACTATCCTTTTATGATGTGTATCCATTTATTCCCCTACTTATTTGTTCATTGCATTAGCTTTATAGAATGGAGAACCCTAATCTAAGCAGAGAAGTGCTATCGGCGGCGGATAAGGAATTCGAGAATAATATCCGACCCAAACAGATTGCTGAATTCTCCGGTCAGCAGCAGATAATTGAGAATCTTATCATTTTTATTAAGGCTGCCAAGATAAGGGGTGAAGCCCTGGATCATGTGCTCTTTCATGGTCCTCCCGGCTTGGGTAAAACCACCTTGTCTAGAATTGTAGCAAATGAACTAGGGGTCAACATTAAAGAGACTTCCGGACCTGTGATAGAAAAGCCGGGTGACCTTGCGGGACTCCTCACCAATCTGCAGCCGAATGATGTATTATTTATAGATGAAATTCACCGGTTAAGTACTGTAGTGGAAGAATACCTGTATTCGGCAATGGAGGATTACAAGATTGATATCATGATCGACAGTGGACCGAATGCCAGGAGTATCCAGATCAACCTTAGTCCTTTTACTCTCATAGGTGCAACTACCCGGAGTGGATTACTGACAGCTCCCTTATTATCCCGGTTTGCAATCAAATCAAGGTTAGAATATTATGATTCAAAAACACTGGAAAGAATCATTCTAAGATCAGCAGAGATATTGAATGTTCAAATATCAACTGAAGCAGCCGCAGAGATCTCACGCCGGAGTCGTGGCACCCCCCGCATAGCCAATGGCCTTTTAAGAAGAGTACGTGATTTCGCACAGGTTCTGAATGATGGAGTTATTGATATAGGAATCACCCGACATGCATTAAAAGCGCTCAATGTGGATGAACATGGATTAGATGATATGGATAATCGTATTCTATCTTCAATCATTGAAAAGTTCAAAGGAGGCCCTGTAGGTATAACCACTATTGCCACAGCTGTTGGGGAAGAGGCAGGTACTTTAGAAGAAGTGTATGAGCCTTTTCTAATACAGGAGGGATTCATTAAAAGAACTCCAAGGGGCCGTGAAGCCACACATAAAGCTTATGAACATATAGGTAAAACTCCACCACTGCATGGACCGACTGGAAGTTTATTCGGCAGTTGATTACTTTATGTTTGGAGTATTGCTATTGGATATTTTCTTCTTCACCGGATGGAGGAACTAATGGAGGTGCTTCATCATGAGTGAGCTGATCCATATTACGATCATTCGCAATCTTACCTGTTTCTTCCAGCATACGCATATCCTTGGCATCTTTCAGAAACTCTGAGGCAAAGATGAAATCATTCAAACGTTCATTCTTACTGAAAATAATCTCTTTATTATTTCCTTCCCATTCCTTATGTCCCTGGTACATGTAAAGGATATGGTCTCCTATTTCCATAACACTATTCATGTCATGGGTATTAACTACAGTTGTAATGTTATATTCTTCGGTAATCTCTTTAATTAATTTATCAATCAGTCCTGAAGTCTGAGGATCAAGTCCCGAATTTGGTTCATCAACAAACAAGTATTTAGGATTAAGAACGATCGCCCTTGCAATACCAACTCTCTTCATCATCCCTCCACTCAGTTCAGCCGGGTATTTTTTATTCGCTCCTTTTAAATTTACCCTGCTTAATACTTCATTCACCCTGTCCAGCTTCTTTTTACGGGACCAGTTGGTGAACATGTCAAGGGGAAAAATAATGTTCTCTTCAACAGTCATACTACTAAACAGGGCAGCTCCCTGGAATAGCATTCCAATTTCTTTTCTTATCTCTTTCCTTTCATCCGATGACATTTTTATAAAGTCCTGCCCATGATAAAGAATGGCTCCTGAATCAGGTTGAAAAAGCCCGATTACACATTTCATGAATACCGTCTTGCCACTACCACTGGTACCTATTATGAGATTACATTGACCGGGGTGCATCTGAACACTCACACCATCCAGTATGGTTTTTCCGTCGAAGCTCTTAGTTAAATTCTGTACATCAATCATATTATAGTAATAAAGCAGCCAGTACGTAATCGGCAAACAAAATAGCAATACAACTTACCACCACTGAACGAGTACTGGAACGACCTATTTCAAGAGCACCACCCTGAACATAATATCCAAAAAAGGCCGGGATGCTTGAGATGATAAATGCAAATGTATAAGCCTTTGTCATTGCGAAAAAAGCATTGTAGGGAATCCACGCAGCCAATAATCCCTTATCAAATTCATCGGCTGAAAGAATTCCAGACATGCTTCCTGCAAATCTGCCCCCCCATATACCTAGTATAGCGGCGAGCACTACCAGCATTGGGATCACAACGAGAGCTGCTAATATCTTCGGCAACACCAGGTAAGCCTTAGTATTAATGCCCATGATCTCCAGCGCATCAATCTGTTCCGACACCCGCATGTTCCCCAGTTCACCGGCTATTTTGCTACCCACCACACCTGCTAATACGATACACACAAGGGTAGGAGCAAATTCAACAACAACCGTATCTCTGACCACCATGGCTATCGTATACCTTTGAATCAATGGGCTGGTAAGTTGATATGCGGTTTGTACTGTAGACACGGCTCCCATGAAAATGGAGATAATGCTCACAATACCAAGGGAACCGATGCCTATCTCGTTACACTGGTGCATGAACTCACGCCAGTACATTCGCATATTTTCCGGCCTGGAAAACATGCTTTTAATCATCATCAGGTATTTTCCCAGCTCACTAAAGAACTTCATACTTTATTTATTCTTTTCCGTTCGTAGGTTGCTTTATTTTCTTCCACCACGGAGATTTTACTATTGCTTCAGAAGCCATCTGGCCTTTTAACTGGGCATCCACAACAGATATTATTGCCATATTAACAATACTCCGTACAGAGCTTCCCAGTTGTAAAATATGCACCGGCTTCTTCAATCCTAATAAAATCGGGCCAATGGCATCAGAATGACCTACTTCTTTCAACAGGTTATATGCAATATTGCCTGCTGCAAGATTAGGGAATATAAGTGTATTAACGTCTTTATCTACCAACTCGCTGAAAGGATAATTCTCCTTCATCAACTCATTGTTGAAAGCTACACTTGCCTGCATTTCTCCATCCACAAGTAGATTAGGCATTTGCTCTTTAACCAATCGTCTTGCTTCCGCTACCAAACGGGCTTCACGTGAATTGCTGCTACCAAAGTTTGAGTAACTAAGCATAGCAATCCTTGGGATGATGTTGAAATTCCTTACTTCTCTTGCGGTGAGTAAAGTGATTTCTGCCAGTTCTTCAGCTGTGGGGTTAAAATTCACTGTTGTATCAGCAAGGAAGATGGGTCCTTTTTTTGTCAACATCAGGTACATACCAGCTATCTTGCGGATGCCTTCTTCGATGCCGATGCATTGAATAGCAGGCCGTATAGTATCCGGGTAGTTTTTCGTCAAGCCGGAAATCATGCTGTCAGCATCACCAGCCTCCACCATCATACAGCCGAAATAGTTGCGGTCCTTCATTACTTTCTTGGCTTCATAAAAGTTGAAGCCCCTTCTCTGGCGTTTTTTGAAGAATTTGTCCGCGTATTCATTTCTCTTTTCTTCCATTGCATCACTGCGGGGATCAAATATGGGCAGTCCTTCAATATCAATCCCGTTAGCCTGTGCCAATCCTTTTATCTTGTTTTCATCACCCAGCAGAATGGGGAATCCTACACCCTCATCAATAACCACCTGTGCAGCCTTCAGAATTTTGATGTTATCTGCTTCAGCAAACACGATCCGCCTGGGATCTCTTTTCGCCTTACTTCCTACAACCCTCATTACCTGGTTGTCCAATCCCAGTCTCTTATTCAGCTCGTTTACATATGTTTCCCAGTCTGTAATTGGTTTTCCTGCCACACCACTTTCAATAGCTGCTTTTGCAACTGCAGGTGCAACTGTGGATAGTAATCTTGGGTCCAAAGGTTTTGGAATAATGTATTCCGGTCCGAACGTCAGGTTTTTGGCATTATAGGCAAGATTTACAATGTCCGGAACGGGTGATTGTGCCAGTTCAGCAAGAGCTTTTACAGCCGCCAGTTTCATCGGCTCATTGATGCTGGTGGCCCTGACGTCCAGTGCTCCCCTGAATATGTAAGGGAATCCCAAAACATTATTCACCTGGTTAGGATAATCACTTCTTCCTGTTGCCATTATCAGGTCCTTCCTGGCTGAAGTAGCCTCTTCATATCCTATCTCAGGATCTGGGTTTGCCATAGCGAAAATGATTGGATTCTTAGCCATGCTTTTCACCATTTCCTGGGTTAATACATTTCCTACACTCAATCCAATAAAAACATCCGCATCCTTCATCGCCTTATCGAGGGTAGTTTCCGGTTGTGCATTGGCAAACCTTAATTTGAATCCTTCAAGGTCAGTTCTGTCTATACTCAATGCTCCTTTCCTGTCGAACACACAGAAGTTTTCGTGTTTGGCACCTAAAGCTTCATACAATTGAATACAAGCCATTGCCGCAGCACCTGCACCATTCACAACAAACTTTACTTTATCTATCTTTTTCTTCTGAACCTGTAGTGCATTCAGCAAGGCTGCACCACTGATGATAGCCGTACCGTGCTGGTCATCGTGCATCACCGGGATAGTTAATTGCTGTCTTAATTCCTTTTCAATATAAAAACATTCAGGAGCCTTGATGTCTTCCAGGTTGATACCTCCGAAGGTGGGTTCCAATGCTCTCACGATCTCAACGAACTTCTGTGGATCTTTTTCATTTACTTCTATATCGAAAACATCTATATCTGCAAATATCTTGAACAGCACTCCTTTTCCTTCCATCACCGGCTTACCGGCTTCCGGGCCAATGTCACCTAAGCCAAGTACGGCAGTACCATTACTGATTACGGCTACAAGGTTGCCTTTTGCAGTGTAACGATAAACATTTTCAATGTTGGTGGCAATTTCTTTACAGGGTTCTGCCACACCCGGCGAGTAAGCGAGAGAAAGATCTCTTTGAGTTTTAGCTTCCTTAGTAGGGATTACTTCAATTTTTCCGGGACGTCCTTTCTCGTGATAATCAAGGGCATCTTTTCTCCTGAAATTCTTTGACATAAAAGTGTGTTTAAATTAGCTACTAACACCTTCAAAGATTCACAAATAGCAAGCGTTAGTTTTAATGTGATAGCTGCAAAGTAAGGAAAAGAAATTGGTGGCTGTTATGTCCGTGGTCATCCTTTTATACCCAAATACGTCATCATTCCTATGCCAATTTCTATTGCGTCTTCATCTATATTAAATTTTGGGGTATGAACTCCCGCGGTTATTCCTTTCGATTTATTTGCTGTTCCAAGGCGAAAGAAGCAACCCGGAATGATTTGCGAGTAAAAACCAAAATCTTCGGCGCCCATCCTGGCCTCTGTTTCTCCTACCTTGTCTTTACCAATAAAATCTTCCGCAAGCTGTTTGCCTTTTTCTGTTAATTGCTCATTATTATATACAGTAGGATAACCCACATCAATATGCACGTCGGCTTCGGCACCCATCATGTGCACCAATTCATTGCAAGTCTTTTTTATCAGGTCATGCGCTTTGAACCGCCATTGTTCATCCATTGAACGGAAGGTGCCCATAAGCTTTACCTCGGAAGGAATTACGTTAGTTGTAAATCCACCATGTACTGAGGTAATCGAAAGCACGGACGGAATGAAAGGATCCCTGTTACGGCTGATGATTTGTTGAAGGGCGATGATAAGGTGGGAACTAATTAAAATAGTGTCGGAAGTAAGGTGAGGAGCTGCTGCATGACCGCCTTTCGCTTTAATAGTGATGTATAATTCATCAGCGCTGGCCATAACCTTTCCCCCACGAAAACTTAAATTACCAACCTCCAGTTGAGGGTTGACATGCAAAGCATAAATAGCCTGTGGTACAGGATTCTCTAATACACCCTCCTTAATTAACAGGCTGGCTCCTCCCGGGTTTTTTTCTTCCCCTGGTTGGAATATCAATCGAATAGTTCCTTCCCATTCAGCTTTCGTTTCGTTAAGTATTCTTGCAGCTCCTAACAGGCAGGTGGTATGAACATCATGACCGCAGGCGTGCATAACACCTTCATTCTGTGATTTATAGTCAACATCGTTCTCTTCTTTTATAGGTAAAGCGTCCATATCAGCCCGTAAAGCCACTAGGCGGGAAGAAGGATTCTTTCCTTCTATTGTTCCAATCACTCCTGTCTTGGCTTTTACAACAAAAGGGATATTGTATTCCTGCAATTTATCCTGGATATACTTTGAGGTTTCATATTCTTTGTAGCTTAGTTCAGGATGTGCATGCAGGTATTGACGTATGGAGATATATTCTTCTTTATATTGTTTTGCGAGGGTCCTGATCTTCTCTTTTAGCATCTGCTCCGTTTGTTAATTGGCGTCAAAAGTAAAAAACCCCCGTTGTATAGGGTAGTTTAATATTTAAATAGTTCACCGGTTTTGCTGGCATGAACCGGGCTGATTTCATATTGTTTACTCTCGTCCCATAGATCTGATACGCAGTTTACACACTATTCACACGCAGTTGACACGCAGTTGAGACGCAGTTAACAGTGCCTCAACTGCATATCAACTGCGTGTCAACTGCGTCTCAATTGAATATCAAATCTATAAGGGAGCCTCAGATGGCCTGAACAACTGCCATTGACTATTTCACTGGGGACCTTCTTACTCCTCGTCCTTTTGTGGAGCTACTTCGATGGTATCATTGATGATAAATACCCCTTTCGGAAAAACATTGTTCATTAGCTCCTGGTACCTCTTTGCTTCATCACGGGTCTGAAAATTTCCTGCCTTAATCTTAAAGAATGGGGTTTGATATACCAGGTAGACTTTTAATTCGGGGAAATAAGTGTAGATTTTTGTTTTAGCTGCAATGGCCTGGTCGCGGCTATTGGTATTAACCACCAGTAAACGGTAACCTCTCATGGTTCGTCCGCCTGCCTTTTTGAAAGCAGTATTGATTGCCTGTTGTTTTTTGATCAGTATATCAATGCGTGGATCCTTATGGACTATAACCGCCTGGGTATCCGGATATGAATTGTTAAGTTGGGCATAACTATTCACGGAGAATATTGAAAAGATTACCACTACTAAGAGTCGTAGGAACTTGTTTGATTTTTTTATAGGATAAATATGATTGTTCATAGTTTAATATCCACCGCCACCACCACCGATATTTTCAATGGGATGCCAGGTTGTTTTAATTTCCTGTGTCTCCATAATCAGGTAAGGTGATTGACCTTTCTCAGTAAACCAATCAATGCCGGTATACTGAATAAATCTTTTAACGTTAGATGCGCTTTGCTGTTGCATCTCTTTCTTCACCTTCTTATCGTTTCCACAATAGATGACGGCATTTACATCCATATGGGATGCAAACTGGGAGTGTAATTCGCTTGTTTTTCCTGTTAAAATATTCACTACTCCACCCGGAAGGTCTGAGGAATTGAGCACTTCCGCAAAAGTGATGGCGCACAAAGGCAGCAGTTCTGAAGCTAAAACAATGCAGGTATTTCCTCCGGCAATCACCGGGGCAATAGTTGATACAAGTCCAAGCAAGGAACTATCCTGTGGAGCGATTATCGCAACCACACCTGTTGGTTCGGGAACTGAAAAGTTGAAATGAGAAGAAGCTACCGGGTTTACAGAACCAAAAAGTTGCTGGTATTTATCACACCATCCTGCATAATATACCAGGCGATCTATTGCAGTATTGATCTCCTTCAGGGATTGTTGTTTAGAGACGTCCTGGACAGTGAGCTCCTCCAGGAACTGGGCCTTCCTGCCTTCCAGCATTTCTGCCATACGGTACAGAATCTGTCCCCTGTTAAAAGCTGCCCTTGCAGACCATCCTTTGAATGCTGCACGAGCAGATACAACCGCATCACGGAAGTCTTTGCGGGAGCATAGACAAACATTAGCCAGTTGCTCTCCACGCTTATTAGTTGCTACATAGTATCGTCCGGACTCAGTTCTTGGAAACTGCCCGCCTATGTAGATCTTATATGTTTTAAGTACTTCCAGTCTATTGTTAGCCTCAGTTTTCTCCAGGCCGTTTTCACTGACTCTGAGGGAGGGTTTTACTTTTACTGTTTTGCTCATTTAATTATCGTTTAATGGTTTAATGGTTTAAAGGTTTAAGGGTTATTCTCAACCTTTACTAAACCCCACATAATTTATTGTTTAATTCGTTCTTTCTTTCTAACACCCTTAACGTCACTCGTTTGTAGATATTGAATTAACCTCTGTTCCATTGCACTAATTCTAACAGCCAACACATATAATTCTTCAAATTCCGGTTGCTTTATATATCCTCTATCAAGTGCTCTATACAACTGGCTTCTCAATTCACCACAGGATCCTTTTGAATAACCAAGAAATTGAATGAATTCGCTTCTTGTTCCTCTTTCAAATCCTTCTGCTATGTTATCCATTATAGATCCGGAGGATCCTTCTATTTGTCCGATGATCCTGAAGCTTCTCTTAAAGGTTCCAGAATCTATAATAGCTCCTATTTTCTTACATAATTCTCTTGCAACCTTCCACGCTTCTATATCTTCAAAGTGTCGGATCCTGGCCATTTTTTATTAATTGATTTAGAGGTTTTTTAAATCGATGTATTAATGAATGCCACACCTTGACAACCTTTAGACCTTTAAACCATTAAACCCTTAAACGTTAAAACCTTAAACTACTTTCACATACGC
>JBLNAY010000014.1:0-12412 GCA_050259715.1 Candidatus Dadabacteria bacterium | reverse complement strand
TCCTTTGATAAGAATCCTAACGGATGGACAGATTCCTTAAGAGAGAACTATTACAATGTGCCGGCGGATGTACCGGTAATGCCATGGCTGCCGAAAAAGCCGGAATAGTAGTTTACAGTTTACAGTTTACAGTTTTCGGTTTATAGTTCTTAAGTGGAAGGATTGCCGTTTCCTTTAAAATGCATTACTAGCCTGTGATAAGACTTCGCAGGCTTTTTCTTTTCAAGGTCAGCTGCAGATAGTACCAGGCAACTTCCCTGGATGAAACTCGCATTCTATGCTTTACAATGAGGATACTATTGAGTTTTTGTCCCTTTGGGCAAGGGTTTGAACGGAGTTAGCAGGGGGTAAAGCCGTTCTAAAGCCGTTCAAACCCTTACCAAAAGCTATGGTAAAGCTTTGGTACCTCCCTGGCAACTCCAGGCTGACGGCAGTAACTCCTTTCTATATTCCTTCCTTTAAATAGTCATCTCTTCGGGGATCCAATACGGAATCCCAAATTCCAAATTCTAAATCCGAAAATCCTAATCCGAAATCCCCTGTAACTTTACAAGCTTTCAAAAAGATTATAACCTCTAAATAAATTAATCGATATGCCCGGCTTTGAATTGTGGAGCGACGCAGAACGTAAAGAAGTAAATGAAGTATTGGAAACCGGTATCCTGATGCGCTATGGTTTTGACGCAGCGAGAAAAGGTAAATGGAAAGCAAAGGAACTGGAGCAGGCTATATGTGAACGGTTTGGGAGTAAATACGCTCAATTGACTTCCAGCGGAACATCGGCTCTAACCACGGCTATGGCAGCTCTTGGGATAGGCGCCGGTGACGAGATCATTATGCCCTGCTTTACATTCGTGGCCAGCTTTGAGGCCGTACTTAGTGTGGGTGCCATACCGGTGCTGGTGGATGTAGATGAAACACTCACATTAAATCCTACGGCGGTGCGCCATGCCATTACACCCAAAACGAAGTGCGTAATGCCGGTGCACATGTGCGGAGCTATGGCCGATATGGATGCCCTGCAATCCATTTGCATAGAACACAACCTGGTACTCCTGGAAGATGCCTGTCAAAGTATTGGTGCTTCCTATAAAGGGAAGAGCCTCGGCACCATTGGTGCTGCCGGCACCTTTTCCTTCGACTTTGTTAAGACCATGACTTGTGGTGAGGGCGGAGTGGTGATGACCAACGACCAGGAGGTTTACTCCAAAAGCGATGGCTATTCCGATCACGGACATGATCATGAAGGAGTGGACAGGGGAGCTGACCTGCATCCCTTCCTTGGTTATAATTTCAGGATCTCTGAATTACATGCCGCTGTTGGCCTGGCTCAAATAAGGAGAGTGGACGAATTCCTTTCTATCCAGAAAAAGAATCATGCAGCTTTAAAGAGCATCCTTCAACAGGTGCCGGAGATCACCTACCGCCGGTTACCAGATCCTACAGGGGACAGTTGTACTTTCCTGAGCTGGTTTCTTCCTACAACTGAAATAACCAAAGCAGTGGTGGAAGAGCTGAAGGCAAATAATATTCTTGCGGGTAACTTCTATTGGTTCGACAACAACTGGCATTACATACGTAAATGGGATCACCTGAAGAAAGCTCTTTCACTGCATCCATTCTCTCCCGAACAACAACAGTCATTGCAAAAGCTGGAGCAACAGGACTTTTCAAATTCTGATGCGGTGCTGTCCCGTTGCATCTCCTCTTCAATAAGCCTCCTGTGGACGCCGGAACAAATAGAAGAGAAAGGAAAAAAGATTGTGAAGGCAGTTAAAGATGTTCTTCAAAAGAAATTAAAAGCAGTGTAGATTTTTTACTCTTAGTAAGATGGGCGCCTATGAACCCCATTCGGGTTTACTAGTTTGTTTCTACAGAATCTTACAATAACAACTATATAGGAGTCGAACCAGCATCAGTGGATTGACCAAAGCTTACTATTAGGTTTTTCTTCAAGGGCATCGACGTATTCTTTACTGCCCAAGCGGAAATAAATTCCGCCTGGCCTGATCTTCTGAAGGTCTAATTCTTTTTTACAAAAGAAAGTCAGGCGTTGAGTGTAGAAATTTCGGGGCAATAGCTTTATTTCTCTACCGTATTGGCTGCTGTCGTTTACGGGCTTACACAGGGACTGTGAAGCAGAACTAAGGGAATTTAACACCCCAATAAAGATCAATACCGATGCTGTCCTGCCCATGGATTAGGATTTGCAGTAAATTTACGGCTTGATTTTTGTGAACCCGGCGGAATTCGCCACAGAAGAGTAGAAACCTAATGAGCCTTAGCCAGAATTTACAACAGAAACTATTACAGAAACTATCTCCCCAGCAGATTCAGTTAATGAAATTGCTGCAGGTGCCCACCGCTAACCTGGAAGAACGGGTGAAAGAAGAACTGGAAGAGAATCCTGCCCTTGAACTTTCCGATGATGCCCATGAAGATTCTTTTGATGACAACAACGAGGAATTTAATGATAGTGCTACCGCTACTGTAGAGGATGAATACAAGGAAGAGAGTGATCTGAATGCTGATGATCTTTACGAGAACATTGATATTTCTGATTACGTCCATGAAGGGGATGATGAAATTGCGGATTACAAATTGAGGGATGAAAGTTATGGTGAGCAGGAGGAGAAAACCACGATGCCATACAAAGTGGAAACTTCCTTCTATGAGATCCTCGATGCTCAACTCGGCATGTTGAATCTCGATGAACGTCAACTCAAGATTACCGAGCAGATAATAGGTAGCATTGACGAAGATGGATATCTCCGCAGGGAAACCTCTGCCATTGTTGACGATCTTGCCTTCAGGCAGAATATAGAAACAACGGATGAAGAAGTGGAAGATCTTATCAGCAAGATCCAGCAGTTCGATCCCCCGGGAGTAGCAGCCCGCAACTTACAGGAATGCCTTCTACTTCAGCTGCAACGTCAGAAAGAAGAAGGTAAAGACGTAGATGTTGCCATTCAGGCTCTGACTCGCTACTTTGATGAGTTTACCAAAAAGCATTATGAAAAGATCCAGAGAGGATTAAATCTTTCAGATGAAGAACTGAAAGAGGTAATGCACCAGATTACGAAGCTGAATCCAAAGCCGGGTGGTAATGTGAGTGAAGTAAATAAGGCAGAAAGCTATGTTGTACCCGACTTCTTTATTTACAACAATGGTGGAAAGCTGGAACTGACATTGAATTCTAAGAATGCCCCGGAACTGCGCATAAGTGAAGGATACCGTGATATGCTGAAGGATTACGACAGGGGAGCAAAAAAAGACCGCAGGCAGAAAGAAGCAGTCCTGTTCATTAAGCAAAAGATCGATGCGGCTAAATGGTTTATTGACGCCATAAAGCAAAGGCAGCACACGCTGTTAAGCACTATGACGGCCATCATGAATCACCAGCATGATTTCTTTATCACGGGTGATGAGACTTCGCTCAGGCCCATGATCTTAAAAGACATTGCAGAAAAAACAGGTCTCGATATATCTACTGTCAGCCGGGTTGCCAATAGTAAGTTTGTCCAGACAGAATTCGGGACTTATCGCTTAAAGTTCTTCTTCAGTGAATCCCTGACTACCGATTCAGGAGAGGAAGTGTCAACGAGGGAAGTGAAAAAGATTCTTAGTGACCTCATTGAATACGAGAATAAGAAAAAGCCCCTCAGCGATGAACGTTTGACGGAATTGCTACAGGAGAAAGGATACAATATTGCACGCCGGACGGTAGCCAAATACCGCGAGCAGTTGAATATCCCGGTGGCAAGGTTGAGGAAGGAATTATAGCCCCCTGTCCCCCTGAAGGGGGAACTTAGGTTCAGGCCTACTTCTTTTTTATATAGGGTATTTACAAAAGCCCACTTTATTTCGCGTTTTCTGGGTACTGCTATACAACTTCATAATTAATAGAGAAATGATGGTATTTAAATCTTCCCTTTAATCCGACACAGGGTATTTTTGCTTTTCTATGACTGTAATCACCATGCAAGATTTGCGACTTCACCCTATCGTAAGAATGGCTGCTAAGGTCATCTCCTATATCTTTCACCCCCTTTTCCTTCCTGTTTACCTTGGCTACTTTTTCATTTATGTGCTCCGGCTTTTCCCCGAGCAGGACGCCTGGCACCAGACTGTTCTATTATTAACCTTCTTTCTCAATTACACCCTTTTGCCTTTAGTTTCTATACTATTGCTCAAAGGGGTAGGCTTTATCCATTCCATATATCTGAATACCCAAAAAGACCGGATAATTCCTTATGTAATAACGGGCATATTTTATTTCTGGGTATGGTATGTATTCAAAAACATGCATTACCCCGATGAGATCCAGATGTTTGGACTGGCAGCTTTTATTGCTTCCAGTGCAGGACTTATTGCCAACAGTTTCTTCAAAGTAAGTATGCATGCGCTTTCACTGGGAGTGATCACTGCCCTAATGATGATCATCTCCTTTCATTTCAGCAGGAACTTTGGTCCTTACATTACCTACACCTTCCTGGTAACGGGACTTGTATGTACTGCAAGATTGGTAAACACCGATCACACACCATTCGAAGTATATGCAGGTTTATTTATAGGGATGCTTTGCCAGTTGATTGCCTGGCATTTTGTATAACATTACTATTCTCAATATAAAACAGCAGTTGCTTCAATTTCGATGAGGTATTCAGGCGCGATAAGGGCTTTCACTTCTACCATGGTAGTACAGGGTTTTATGGAATCAAACACCTGGGCATGAGCACGGGCAAACTCCTGGAAACGACTGATGTTCGTAACAAACATCCTCGTACGAACAACATCCTTTAAAGAGGCTCCTGCGTGGTTTAGCGCTGTTTCGATCTTTTGCAGAATATAAATAGTTTGCTGGTAGGGGTCATCTTCTCCAACTACATTGCCTTTTTCATCCGATGCTACCGTTCCGCTAACTTCTATGGTGTTACCCAGCCTCACGGCTCGGCTATAACCAACAGCTTCTTCCCAGGGGCTGCCTGAATTAATATTGATTCTGTTCGACATATTTTACAGAAACATTCTCTTTTTCAATTAATGGCTCACAATGAAACCGTAAGAGTACTTGCGCCAACGTAATGACATCTTTCTGGCAGTACTCCACAATACGCTCTATATCTTTTTCAATCCAGTAAACCGAATTTACCATGCTGCCATCAATATCATCCTTTGGTGAAGGTATGCCCAGCACCTTTGCCAACAGCTTCAAAGAAGTATAGCTTTTATAATCTCCAAACTTCCATAATTCAAGGGTGTCGAGATGACGAACATCCCACGGCTTCTTGCCCGCGATCTTCAATATTTCAGGTATGCCAATCCCATTAATGATCATGCGGCGGCAGATGTAAGGATAATCAAACTCTTTTCCATTATGAGCACAAAGAAATTTTTCCTTGTTACCCGACCAGCCTTTCAACATATCGGCGAAATCCTTAAGGATCTTCCTTTCGTCATCACCATAATAGGAGCGGATTATTAACTTCTTGTCCGTACCATCACCCTGTAGATATCCACACGAGATGCAGATGATCTTTCCAAACTCTGCGTAAATGGCTGCGCGGTGATAGCTGCTTTCACTGGTTTCTTCTTCGCGGTTGCGGTTGATAAGGTGGCATTTAATCTCCCACAATTCCTTCCATTCTTCGTCCAGGTGGTTGTAGGTTTCAGCCTGGGAAACGGTTTCAATATCTAAGAATAGTATGTTACTGAAGTTCATAAGATGGCGCTTACTGGAGCGGCCAAAAGGTACAACAATATGCTAATCATAAAAAGATAAGCTGTTAAAACAGCGCAGCTAAAAACAAGAATGGGCTCAGAGGTACTTCTCACCGGTGTTGCGTTTTACTTCCGCAACATATTCCTTAATATCCTGTTCTTTATCCTTATGACAAATGAGAAGCACATCTTTTGTGTCGGCTATAATAAAATCTTCAAGACCTTGTAATACCACCAGTTTATCATCGGGTACATGCACCACGCATTTATTGGAATCGAAGACAATAACCTTATCACCGGCGACGGCATTTCCAAGGTAGTCTTTATCCATATTTTCCCAGGCGCTGTTCCAGGTTCCCAGGTCACTCCAGCCAAAATCGGCAGGGATAACATAAACGTTATTTGCTTTCTCCATCACACCAAAGTCAATGGATATGTTACTGCAAAGAGGATAAATACTTTCTACCAGTTGTTTTTCTTCCTCTGTGTTATATTTTCCTTCTTCACCTGCAAATAGTTCATACATCTCCGGCAGGTGTTTATTTAAAGCTTCTAAGCCGTTTTTGATCTTCCAGATGAAAATGCCGGAGTTCCACAGGAAGTCGCCACTGGCAATGAAGGTTTCAGCCAGTTCCCTGTTCGGCTTTTCGGTGAATGTTTTCACTTTATACACCGAAGGAGTCGCCTCGCGGGCCTCATGCTGAATGTAACCATAGCCGGTATTCGGGTAAGTGGGCGTAATACCAATAGTTACCAGGGCATTAAAATGATTCACAAATTTGAGCGCCTCAAAACAGGTATGCCTGAAACGGTCTTCATGCAGTATCAGGTGATCGGCAGGAGCCACTATCAATGAACTTTCAGAATTGATCTCCTTCAGTTTAAAGGAGACGTAGGCAATGCATGGAGCAGTGTTCTTCCGGAAAGGTTCTCCGAGAATGTTTTCAGCAGGCACCTGTGGCAGTTGTTCTTTTGTGATTCCCACATATTCATTAGCCGTAATAACATAAATATTCTCAACCGGCACAAAAGACGCGAAGCGTTCAAATGTTTGTTGAATCAGTGTTTTACCGGTACCTAATATATCCAGGAACTGTTTTGGGTAACCCACCCTGCTTATAGGCCAGAACCTGCTGCCAATGCCTCCGGCCATGATGGCTACGTAGGTTCCCTGTGATTTCTGTTCGTTTTCCATTCTGCTAAATCAAACCTTCTTTAACTAAATCGTGAAGATGCAATATGCCCAGGTATTTATCACCCTCGGCAACTACCAGTTGAGTAATTTCATTATTGCGCATAAGATCAAGTGCATTAACCGCCATTTCTGTGGGATGTACTGTCTTTGGATTTGCACTCATAATGTCGCGTGCTAATATATGGTGAATACTATCACTTTTTTCTAACATTCGTCGGAGGTCGCCATCCGTTATGATCCCTATCAACTTTTCGTCCGTACCCACCACTGCGGTTACACCCAATCTTTTTCGTGTCATCTCGAGTATCACTTCTTTCACCGGCTGGTCGGCTTTCACAACAGGTCTTTCATTATCGGGATACAAGTCGGCAACTCTCAGGTATAATTTCTTACCCAAGGTTCCCCCGGGGTGAAATTTGGCAAAGGATTGCACATCAAAACCCTTGTGTTCCATAAGAGCTACCGCAAGGGCGTCTCCTATAACCAATTGAGCTGTCGTGCTGGTGGTTGGAGCCAGGTTGTTAGGGCAGGCTTCCTGGTCAACAGTGGTATTAAGAACATAATCACTCTTACGGGCAAGGAATGAAGTGATATTCCCAGTTATCGCTATTAACTTATTACCAAAGCTCTTAATAAGTGGCACTAACACCTTGATCTCCGGGCTTTCGCCGCTCTTACTTATGATAATTACCACATCTTCCTGTTGCACTGCACCGAGGTCTCCGTGGATGGCATCAGCCGCGTGAACGAAGATCGAAGGTGAACCTGTTGAATTTAAGGTGGCGACGATCTTTTGTGCTATTATGGCACTCTTGCCTATCCCGCTGATTACGATACGTCCCTTGCAATTAGCCAGGCTCTCAATGCTTTGTTCAAATTGCTCATCCAGCAGGTGTGCCAGGTTGGCAATGGCTGCTGCTTCCATTTCAATGGTTCTTACAGCTGTTTTTCTTACTGAAATTGCATCTTCCAAGGCGGCAAAAATAGTTTAAAAGACACAAAGAGATTAAGGGAGCCACAAAGGACACGAAGGATTTTTTGCTCGCAGAAGACACTCATTTACACAGATGGTTTAAGTTTTCGGTTTAGGGTTTTCGGTTTTGAGTTAACTCTCAATTGCAATCTTGCCTACAATAGCAGTTCCATTTCACAGATATTTGTTCTCTTCGAGAACCTTTAGCATCTGCAATCCCGAATCCCGGATCTTCTATATGTTCTCTATGTGGTAAATCATTCTTATTGTCCTTGAACCTCCGTGGCTTACTTCATATAATAGTGTCTTTGCATGTGAAAAAATAGTTGTCATTTTAACTATTCTAAGTAGCTAATGTGCTATTCGTGTATTAAATTCGCTTAGCCTTTTTGGCAACTGCCATTGACCGTTTCCCCACCGAGGTAGCAATACCAAATCTTATGGAAAATGTGGTTCTTTAGTATCGGTTTCCGCTGTTGCCTTGAAAGCATAATTTTTGATATTAGTACTGGCTTTATCCAAAGCTTAAAACATGTGACTTAAATGGCAACTCTAAAGAAAAACCAGGTTAAAACCGTAACCCCTAATAAATCTAAATTAACTAACGGCTCACTTAAAAAAGCTTTATCAGAACACTTCGGGTTCAAAGATTTTAAAGGCCAGCAGGAAGTGGCAATCAACTCCCTCTTGTCCGGGCAGGACACTTTTGTGATTATGCCTACCGGCGGAGGTAAAAGCCTTTGCTACCAGCTGCCCGCTATCGTTAGCCCCGGAGTGGCAATCATCGTAAGCCCCTTGATCGCGCTCATGAAAAACCAGGTAGACCTGGTAAGAAGTTATAGCAGCAAGGACGATGTGGCCCACTTCCTCAACTCCACTCTTACTAAGAAGGAGATCAGGGAAGTGCACGATGACCTTAAATCGGGTAATACCAAGATGCTCTATGTAGCACCCGAGACACTCACCAAGCAGGAAAACCTGGAGTTTTTCAGTGACCTCGAGATATCCTTTTTCGCGGTGGATGAAGCACACTGTATCTCAGAATGGGGACACGACTTCCGCCCGGAATACCGCCGCCTGAGGGAAATGATGGACCAGATCAACCCCAGCATCCCCGTGGTTGCTCTTACTGCCACTGCCACTCCCAAAGTGCAAAGCGATATAGTGAAGAATCTCGGTCTGCGCAACCCCAACATCTTCATATCTTCTTTCAACAGGTCTAACCTGTATTATGAAATATTGCCCAAGATCAACAAAGACCAGACGCTGAAGAGCATAGCTAAATTCATTACCCAGAATAAAGGCAAGAGCGGTATCATTTATACCCTCAATCGCAAAACGACAGAAGAACTTGCCGACATGCTCATGGCTAATGGCATTAAAGCAGTGGCCTACCATGCAGGGCTGGACTCAAAGCTGCGTAGCGAAAGACAGGACCTCTTCCTTAATGAAGATGTGCAGGTGATCGTTGCTACCATTGCTTTCGGTATGGGCATAGACAAACCGGATATCCGTTTTGTCATACACTACAACATTCCAAAATCAATAGAGAACTACTACCAGGAAACCGGCCGTGCAGGACGTGACGGCCTGGAAGGAAGGTGTATATTATACTACTCTCATAAGGACGTATCCAAGCTGGAGCACCTGATGAGGGATAAGCCGCTCAGCGAGCGTGAAGTGGGTGCCCAGTTGATCAATGAATCTGTCGCCTATGCCGAGAGTGGCGTTTGCCGCAGGAAGATTCTCCTGAGCTATTTTGGCGAGGAGTATACGGAAGAAAACTGTGGCAGCTGCGACAACTGTAGGCATCCGAAAGAAAAGATTGAAGCCAGGACTCACGTGGTGAAGGCCCTGAAAGCCATAAAGGCTCTTGATGAGCGCTTCGCGGCAGAATACGTCGTGCGGATCATTACGGCTCACCTGACGCCACAGATCAAGATGTTCCGCCACGAGAACCTCCCGGAATTTGGCATTGGCAAGGAAGACCCGGAGCATTTCTGGAATTCCCTGGTCCGCCAGATGCTACTCGAAGGCCTCCTGCATAAAGACATTGAAGAATATGGAGTGCTTAAGATCACTAAGAAGGGCACCGACTTTTTGAAGAAGCCCAGGTCCTTCCCTATAGTGATGAACAACCTGTTCGAAGAAGCCGATGGAGATGATGATGACGCAGCAGAAACTTCTACCGGTGCAGCCCTTGATGATAAGCTTTTCAACATGCTGAAGGAGCTTCGCCAGAAGGAATCGAAGAAGAAAAACCTGCCGCCATTTGTGATCTTCCTGGAGAGTTCCCTGCAGGACATGGCTACCATGTATCCAACCACCATTGCCGAACTGGAAAAATGCCAGGGAGTAAGCAAGGGCAAGGCACTGCGTTATGGCAAGCCTTTCGTCGATGTGATAGCCGAATACGTAGAGGAGAATGGCATTGAGCGTCCCGACGACTTTGTGATGAAGAGCGTGGTGAATAAGAGCGGCAACAAGGTGCACATCATACAGCAGATCGATAAGAAGATCCCGCTGGAGATGATTGCCAAGAATAAAGACTTAAGGCTGGACAATTTGCTGGAGGAGATGGAAACCATTGCGGCCAGTGGCACCCGGCTGAATCTTGATTATGCTATCAAGGATATGCTGGACGAGTACGAGCAGGAAGAGATCCTGGAGTACTTCAAAGGATGTGAGACCTCATCCCTGGATGTGGCACAGCAGGAGCTATCGGATGGCAACTACAATTGGGAGCAGCTTAAGATCATGAGGATCAAGTTCCTGAGTGTATATGGCAATTAGATAATTGTTGTTTGGTTTTTATAAGGGTGAGGGACCAATTTAACCTTTTCACCCTTTTTTTTATTTTATGAATGTGGTCATTCCCTTATTTTTGCAACCCCGAAAGAGGTGCGGTAGCTCAGTCGGTAGAGCAAAGGACTGAAAATCCTTGTGTCGGCGGTTCGATCCCGCCCCACACCACGACAAAAAACAATAAAGTCGCTGATAACCAGCGACTTTTTCATTTTAAGAACAGGAATTGCCACCAAATGCCCATATGGCCAAATTGGACATATTGCCAAAACGTATTCTATAAGCCATATTAAAACAAAGTTTTCCCGCTCCAGGTGCTTTACATAGTCCTTTTTGTTCTATAATAAACCTTTTATTATCAGTAAATACTAGCTGAACCAATATCATTTGCTATCTCCTCCTCATCGCCTATTTTAGCACCTTAATCCGCACTCAAATGAATAAGATCCTAATCATCTCCATTCTTTTATCAGGCTCCTTCTTTTGCCATGCACAGAATAACCCTGATACAATAGAAATCAGGAAAACTTTCGCAACTACTTTCAGACTAAATAATAAAAACCTTACACTTAAGCAACTACTGGATATAACACACACAAATGCTGCCGCCTACCAGGAAATGAAAAAGGCAAAATCTAATTTTGATGCAGGGTATGTGTTTGGCTTTGCCGGTGGATTCTTAATCGGCTGGCCGATAGGAACGACTATTGGCGGAGGTAAGCCCAATTGGACACTCGCTGCTGTTGGCGCCGCACTTGCCGCTGTATCCATTCCATTCTCAAGTGCATATAACAAACATGCAAAAAATGCTATAAAGCTTTACAATTCTGGCCTACAACAAACCGGCTTCAAAAAAATCAAATTCAAATACTATTTAGCGGCTAATAGTACCGGGTTAAGGATAACATTTTGATAAACTTTAAAGCAAGAAGATCGTTCTGTCTTTGGCACTGAGGAACTATTAAATAATCTTCTTAAATGATTCCTGCAATTCTTTTATCCGTATTATTATGAAGACCTTGTCTCTTTGTGATCACCAACTTTTCTAAAAAGTTTTCTGTAATTGCATTTTATGAGAAACCTTTTTTGAAAGTTGTTGTACATGCTTTATCGTGGTGTAATTAACGGTATAGAATACGTGCGTAAAACAATTTTGCAAATGTTGCCCGGCGAGCTAAATTGAAACTGCAACGCTATTCATCTTTTGTACATAGGCTCGGGAGACAAACAGAAAATGCCCAACCTTCGCAAAGGGGATAGGGTTAGATGTTATTGTAACCTGGCAAATCTGAAAATTTTATCTACTAAAAATGAGCAGAAATTTTACACCGTTTCCGGTTTTGAAAACAGAAAGGCTGGTGTTGAGGCAACTCAAAATCAGTGATGACAAAGAAATATTTGCTTTACGTTCGGACGATAACATAAACAAATATCTTGACAGGAAGCCAGCCAAATCAATTGATGACGCAAGGAATTTCATCCAGGCTATTAATGAAAACATCCAAAGGAATGCTTCCATTTATTGGGCCATTACCTTGAATGGTAGTGACAAACTAATTGGAACAATTTGTTTGTTTGACTTTTCTAACGACAATCTGAAGGCAGAAATTGGGTATGAATTATTGCCCGGCTTCCAGGGAAAAGGATTAATGCAGGAAGCGGCTATAAAAGTAATTGACTTTGGGATTCAACATATCGGGCTAAATTCCATAGAAGCC
>JBLNAY010000013.1:0-2647 GCA_050259715.1 Candidatus Dadabacteria bacterium | reverse complement strand
GATAATATCTGCAAGATCCAAAAGGAATTTGTCTCCCGTAATGTTGTACAACCAGAGAACCACCTGCAGGTTATCACCACCGCGATAACGTGCCCAGAACGTCCAGTGATCCAAGGGAGTTCTTGGCAATTCATTTAACTGGAACCGGAAATAGTTCGTCAATAACTTAATAACCCGTTGATCTCCTGTTGCCGAATAATATTGTTTCAACACCTTCAACATCACCATCTTGGGCCACCAGTCATGGCTATTATCACGTTGAACCCCCCTTTCGTAGGCATAGTCTTTTGAAGGACCAAAATAGCCATCGGGTTGCTGACTGTTTAATGTCCACTCAATCCATGGTTTCGCTTTTGCAATCAACTCCTTATCATTGAGTATATAAGCCAGCGGCACCAAACCATCAATCCAGTAAGGACCTCTTTCCCACTGATCTCCATCACCACCCAGCCATCCATTACGGGACCCCATCACCAGTGGGTACAATATATCCAGTTGACCAGTAGAACCGCTTTTTTGCCGCAACAACATTTCCCTTAACCATCCGTTCGGTGTAATAGCACCGAGAGGCAGCTCTATGTAGGGATTTTGCCTCAGGGGAGCGCGGCTGCTTATGTACCTGTCAAAAGGTATTTTCTTTTCCTTCTCCTGTGAGAAAGATGAATAAGAGATCAAGAAAAGTGCAGTAAGTAAGAGGAGCAGTTTCATAGTTATTAAAGATAATCATTGATATATTCTTCCATAAAATGAGTTATTGGAACTCAGAATTCATTAAGGTCCGTTTAGCAAATCTACGATGCTGAAAAAAAGATATTTCCCTTTGGGGAAGCTTTAAGAACAGTTGGGCACGTAAAGGCTCTGAAAGGTTCAATGAAAGGATAAATGGCTATTATATTAGAAAATCTGAAATTTGCATTCCTTCTTCCCCGGGAGCACACAAAAGATTATTTTATGAAAGTTATTGTTTTGCTTGGCAGGCTATTATTTGCCATGCTCTTTTTAATCAACTGTTCAAATATGTTTACCCCAATGTCGGTCCAATATGCAGCGGCACAGGGAGTACCGATTCCGAATATATTGGTACCGTTAGCCGGAGTGATTGCCATATTAGGTGCGCTTAGCATTGCTATAGGCTTAAAGGCAAGATTCGGCGCATGGCTGATTGTGCTGTTCCTGGTCCCGGTAACTTTCTTCATGCATCGTTACTGGACAATAAAAGATCCTATGACTTATCAAATGCAGAAGGGAGCTTTTCTTCATAACCTGGCCCTCACCGGCGCTGCATTCCTGATTAGTTATTTTGGTGCAGGACCCTGGAGTTTCGATGCGAAGAAAGATGGGTATGCAGAGTGATACCGGGTTCGGATAGGAGTGAAGGGATAGCGGATATGGAGTTTTGAGATACTGAACAGATTCACTTTTAGCTTCAGGTCATACAGTAAGTGATAGATGCATGCCATTTGGCTGCCTTAACAAATCCTTTGCAGCCGATTTTTAAATTACCTGTAAATTAGTATGGCTGCGATGGTATGACCTATTTACGAAATAATTGCTTTTATTGCTTTAGACATACTTTGTGCTTATTCGCCTTTAAACCGTTACGCAAAATCATATTCATGAAACACTTGCTTTTCTTAGTTATTGTTTCTTCAACCTTAATGGCCTGCAACCGTAAGCACGATTACGAAAAGATCTTTAAGGATGCTAACCTGTATTCCTATACTGTTCACGAGTTAAATGATGTGGTGATGGGGAATAATTTTTCTCCTATAGTCGCATCGCGGAATTATACTTATGCAAACATCGCGGCTTATGAAGTGATCGCTGCCGGATACCCGGCAAAATATAATTCATTGGCAGGGCAGCTGAAAGATCTTAAGGACGTTGCAAAACCCCCGAAGGGTAATCCCATTAATTATGAATTTGCTGCATTACTGGCCTTTTCTGAACTGGGCGAATCGGTTACCTTCCCAAAGGGGAGCATGAATAGATATATTGATAGCATAAAACAATTAGCACGCGATCATGGAATGCCTGAGGATATGTACCGGAATTCAGAAGATTATGCTCATGCCGTATCAGGGTCCATCACCGCATGGGCAAAGAAAGATATGTATCTGCAAACCCGGTCCATGCCGCGCTATTCTATTGACATGAGCGATCCGGGACGATGGGTTCCCACTCCTCCTGCTTATGCAATAGCTATGGAACCCAACTGGAATATGATCCGCTGCCTGGTGATGGATAGCTGCACGCAGTTCATGCCACCGCCACCCTACAAGTTTAATATGGCAGATAAAAACAGCGATTATTACAAACAGGTAATGTTGATAAAGAATGCTGTTGACAGCCTCACCCCGGAGCAAAAGCATATTGCCGATTTCTGGGACGATAATCCCTTTAAGCTGAATGTATCTGGCCACGTGATGTCATCAACAAAAAAGTTTTCACCACCGGGACATTGGCAGAGTATTGTTGGCATCGCAGCAAAGAAGGCCGGAGCCGACTTTCCTGAAACAGTCTATGCTTATGCAAAAACTTCCATTGCACTATTTGATGCGTTCATAGAATGCTGGGAGGCTAAGTACCGTTATAAAACTGCAAGACCTGAAACGGTAATCAATAAGTATGTAGATGCGGACTGGCG
>JBLNAY010000012.1:0-4373 GCA_050259715.1 Candidatus Dadabacteria bacterium | reverse complement strand
ATTAGTGTAACAAAAGAGAATATCACTGATTCTGCAATCAGGAGATTACTTTTTGACGCCGGGGAGGATATAGATGATCTACTCATCCTATGTCGATCAGATATCACTTCAAAAAACCAGTTAAAGGTCAAACGTTATCTGGAGAATTTTGAATGGGTACTGAAGCGTTGTAAAGAAGTTGAAGAGAAGGATAGATTGAGGAACTGGCAACCTCCAATATCAGGAGAAGTAATTATGCAGGTATTTAACATTCCTCCATCAAGACCTGTAGGTGTAATCAAGGATGCCATTAAAGACGCCATCCTTGATGGAATCATTCCAAATGAATATGATGCAGCTTACCAATTTATGCTTTCAAAAGGAAAAGAGTGTGGTTTAACGCCTGTACAGTAACTCTTTTATTTATATTTGAAGATTAGAACTCTCTTTTGCACATGGCGGTATTGAAATTTCGGGTATACTTTGAGGAAGATGACAGCGTGTATCGTGATATTGTAATTAAACACAATCAGACATTCCTCGATCTTCACCAGGCAATTCTTAAGGCTTACGAATTTGATAATAAGCATGCTGCAACCTTTTATCGCTCCAATGATAACTGGCAAAGAGGCCGTGAGATCTCATTAGAGAAATATGATAAGAAGTATGTAGCCGCTCCTTTAATAATGAGTGATACGCCAATACGTTCTGAAATCAGGGACACCAATCAAAAGTTTGTTTACGTCTATGATTTTGCAAAGAACTGGAGTTTTCTTGTGGAACTGATTAATGTGTCTAAAGAAGATAATCCAAAAATTACATATCCGGCTGTAATACGTAAAGAGGGGATTCCTCCAAGTCAATATGGTACCAAGAGTCTGCTGGGTGAACGTTTTGCCGATGTTGAAGAGAAATATGATCTTTCCCAGAATGCTGAAGGATATGGAGAAGAAGGTGAAGAGGGTGAAGCGGGTTCTGATGAAATTGACTCTTCAGATGAACCAGGGACTGAGGAAGAATTCTGATTCACAATCAATTTGCCAGTCAATAATTCCAGTAAAAAAGTAATTGTAATAGCCGGACCTACCGCTTCTGGTAAAACGGCAGTTGCAATTGATGTGGCGAAGTATTATAACGCCCAGATAATTTCAGCAGATAGTCGACAATGTTTTAAAGAACTAAATATCGGAGTTGCAAGACCATCCCAGCAAGAGCTTAACCAAGTCACCCATCATTTTATTGCAACTCATTCCATTCATGAAAAGGTAACTGCTGCTGTATTTGAAACCTACGCACTTGAAAAGACAAAAGATCTATTTCAGTATGATGATACTGTAGTAGTCGTTGGTGGTACTGGTCTTTACATAAAAGCTTTTTGTGAGGGTATGGATGATATTCCTGATGTACCTGAGATTATACGGAATGAAGTGATACATTTATTTAAGACCCACGGCATCACTTATCTGCAGCAAAAGGTAATGGCCCTTGATCCTGATTTTTATAAACATGGAGAGATAAAGAATCCTCAAAGGCTCATGAGAGCCCTTGAGGTTTATAAGTCCACCGGGCGGTCTATTCTATCATTCAGGAAAGGAGAGAAGGCAAATAGACCTTTTCATATTCACAAGTTTGCAATGAACGTACAGAAGGAACAATTACATCAAAATATCAACCATCGTGTGGATCTGATGATCGAAAGAGGATTACTGGAAGAAGTCCGGTCTTTATTGCCATATCAACACCTGAATGCGCTTCAGACCGTCGGCTATAAAGAACTGTTTGACTACTTTAGAGGATCGGTCGATTTGTCCACTGCAATACAGAATATTAAAGTAAATACACGTAAATATGCCAAAAGGCAAATAACCTGGTTTAAGAAAGACACCGATTATAAATGGGTTAGTCCTTCAGCAGAGGAAATAATTCCCATTATTTAGGCTGCTTTTCCGGGATATAAACATAGAAGCTAGTTCCCTCGCCTTCCACACTTTCCGCAAAAATGTCACCGTGATGATTGAGTAACACTTTCTTACAGAGTGCTAATCCAATACCGGCCCCTTTATAAGTATTCTTATCGTGAAGTCTTTTAAACAAGCCAAATATTTGGTTTGCATACTCCTGGTTAAATCCTATTCCATTGTCCTGTATAATTATTTTATAGTAGGATAACGTAGCGTCTAGTGAAGGAATTTTCAATACATCTTCCTTACAGGCTGGATTGCACGATATATTTATTATCGGCTCTATACCAGCTTTAGCGAATTTCAAAGAATTATTAATCAGGTTATAAAACAATTGATTCACCTGTAATGGAATAGCATCCAGAATGGGTAAATGGTCTTTGGTAATAATTGCTTTTGACTGGGAGATTGCTAATTCAAGATCTGATAGAACTCCTTCAAGTACATCATTCAAATCTGTTGATGTGAATTCAACATGCCTTTGAAGACTTGAGAAATTCAGTAAATCGTAAATCAGGGTTGACATCCGATCTGCGGCTGAGAGCATCTTCGAAAGTTGCAAACGACCTTTCTCATCCAGCTTATCTTTTTGTGTGTCATTCAAAAATCCTCCAAAAGTTTTTAGCTTCCTGAGAGGTTCCTGCAGATCATGCGAAGCAACATAAGCATATTGCTCGAGTTCTTCATTCGATCTTTCCAGTTGTTTGATTTTATGCTTCAATTCTTCTTCATACTTCTTCAGCTTTGTGATATCGTGAAATGTGGCTGTGACTCCATCGTTTAATTTTACAAGAGAAATGAGGAACCATGACTCTTCTCCCTCACGATTGAATAGCAATTCAAATTCCATTGGTTCCCCTGAAGAAAGTACTTGTTTGTACTTGTCGAATAAGGCAGCCTTGTTTACATGTGAATCAGTTTCGGATAATTTTTTTCCAATGATCTTTGAAGAAACTATTCCTAAAAAGGTCTTGACTGCTTTGTTGGCAAATTCTATTGTGAAATCAGTGACCTCATTATGTTCTATAATTCCCTTATAGTAAATTATACCATCCTGGGAAGTGTTTAATATTGATTCCAGGAAGTCTTCAAGCCATATATTCTTTCTTTGAATAAAAACATTAGATATAAAGGTGAATACCAGGATACCTACGGCAAATAGCGCCAAAAGAATAGATAAAAGATTATTAATGCTGGTATTTTCCTGCCACATTTGTGTCCTGTCGGCCAATAGCACATGTTCATTATCTATTCCTTTTTGGATATACTCATGAATTCTTATGAAAGCATTTAACCGCCATTCTTCACCACTGCTTATTATTTCGGAAATGTCCTTATCGTAAAATGTGGGTAGTTGCTCCAGGATCATATTATGAATAGAATCTACTAACCTTAGTTGCGACCGGTTGTCTGCCACCAGGTTCTGCAAGTCGTTAAGGTCCCTATGAATCCTATTTAAATCTTCCAGGTATATTTCATAAAAACGGCTTTGAGGAATATGCAAATATGTTTTAGTATATACTTCGCCGCTTTTTACATCGCTTGAAAGTTGGTAAAACTTCGATATTACTTCCTGGGTGTGAACTACACTCAATGTGTAGGTCTGCATCCTGGTAAATGTGATTCTATTGAGCACTAACACAATGATCAACAGGAAGAATGCAATAATAAAGGGGAGAAGTATTGATCTCTTCATCAGTGCAGTTAGCTAAGTTGCAACTAAATATACTTCTTTGCCTTGATATAAAATAGGAGTAAGGCAAACTGCCTAAGAAGTCTGTTTTCGCCGGTAAGCTTTAGAAAATGGTTAAATCTTAAAACCTATTGTCAAAACAGCATTTCCCGTATTATTTTTCACATTAGCACCAAAATAAGGACTGCTATCCAGTCTATAAGCAAAGTTCACATCTTTCATCATTGACTGGATGTATGTAAGATCAACAAAGAAACCCTGGTTACGGTAGCCGAGACCACAACTTAAGTTGAACTTACTGCCGGTTTCTCCATGTATGTTCTGGTAAGGATTGCCATAGTAAGCAGCACCTGCACGCACCATAAATGTGGTAAACTTCAATTCGCCACCAACACGGAAATTGAATGAACCTTTATAAGCCTTATCAATGGCACTATTCAGGCTTTTGAGATAATCCTTCGTCCCCTGGTCGGTAGGACCATTTGTTTCATCTGCCTGGAATGAAGAAACTTTATAATTAATGAATTCCACATCCGCCGTGAGAAATCCTTTTTGCTTTCTGACATCCTCCACTTCATGAAGGACATAAGAAAAACTGCCAATCAGTTTATAGGGTGTGATATATTGGTATTTAAATTCATGAGGAGAACCTGAAACGTCTTCAGAATTTTGTGTTTGTACCCCCATGTAATTTTCCGTATTTGTAGTAATACTTACAAAGTACTTATCCGTTAAAGAAT
>JBLNAY010000011.1:0-4388 GCA_050259715.1 Candidatus Dadabacteria bacterium | reverse complement strand
GCGGCATCTTTACCATTGATCTTAACCTTATCGCCGTCGATTTCAATAACCGTTTTTTCATCTTTGTTACCGTCACGGGTAATGGTTATCTGCTGATAATCCTTGGACTTATCTTTCTCTTTTTCTTTGTCATTCTGAGCAAATAAAGACATAGGCACGGCTGTCAGCACCAGCGCAGCTATCAAAAGTTTTTTCGTGAATAATTGTTTCATATTAGAAAGTATTGTAGGTACTACGTTTTATTTCGTACATCAAATATAGAGAAGAACCTGCAATTACGAAACACTTCGCAAGTGTTAAAATGATAAGTGGTTACAGGAGGCTTTCTACTGAGCTAATCGCCTGATGGAGGGCAGCCTGGTCTTTTCCGCCAGCTGTAGCCAATGTCTTTTGACCACCTCCGCCACCCTGGATAATAGGAGAAATCTTCTGCTTTATTATTGCAGACGCATCCAATCCTTTTTCTTTTACAAGGCTTTCATCAATTTGAACTAGTACGTGGGCTTTCCCATCTACTGCTGAACCAAGAGCTATAACATGGTGAGGAATCTGCTGCTTCAGTTCAAAAGCGAGTTTCTTTAATGCATCAGCACTGTTGACATTCACAACTTCTCCAATAAAGTTGACACCATTTATAGTCTTTACCTTTTGCTTCAGTGTTTCTTTTAACGTATTGAGAGCATTTGCCTGGTACGATTCAATTTGTTTCCTTAAAGCCGAATTTTCTTCTGAAAGCGAACTAATACTCTTCAGAATATCTTTTGGTTGCTTTAGAAGCTCTTTAGCATCACGCAGAGTTTGAAGTTGCTCTTCCATATAATCCTCAGCCATTTTGCCGCTAATGGCTTCAATACGGCGAACGCCTGCTGCAATGGCAGCTTCAGATAAGATCTTGAAATATCCCAGTTCACCTGTAGATCCCACATGGGTACCACCGCATAGTTCAATGGAATAATTCTCGTCCATTATTACGACACGTACTACATCGCCATATTTTTCACCAAACAAAGCCATTGCTCCTGTTTTCATCGCTTCTTCTTTTGGTAAATTCTTAATGACAACAGGTATGTTCTGGCGTATTCTTTCATTGACAATGGTTTCTACTTCCCTTATCTCTTCATCACTCATCTTACTGAAGTGTGAAAAGTCAAACCGGAGGTAATTGGCATTTACAAGTGAGCCTTTTTGTGCTACATGCGTGCCTAATACTTTTCTCAGGGCTGCATGTAAAAGGTGTGTAGCACTATGGTGAATGGCAGTGGATTTCCTTTTTACAGCATTGACCCTTGCAATCACATGTCCATTTAAATTTTCCGGCAGTTTATCGAGGAAGTGGATGATCAGGTCATTCTCTTTTTTAGTGTCAGTCACATAAAAGGTAGATCCATCAATTACCAGTTCACCGGTATCTCCAACCTGGCCGCCACTCTCGGCATAAAAAGGAGTTTGATCTAAAACGAGTTGATAATTCTCTTTACCCTTTACCCTGGCTTTGCGGTATTTCAATACGCGTGCTTTGGTTTCCAATGAATCATATCCTACAAAGCGGTTGTTTTTTTCTTCATTTACTACTATCCAATCTTCAGTGTCTATTGCAGTTGCGGCACGGCTACGTTGTTTTTGCTTTTGCATTTCCTGGTTAAAACCTTCTTCATCAACCTGCAGGCCGCGCTCGGAAACAATTAAACGGGTAAGGTCAAGAGGAAAGCCATAGGTATCGTATAGTTCAAAAGCTTCTTTACCAGCAATTGTTTTTCCCTGGGATGAACCGATGATGTCTTCTATTCTTCTTAGTCCTTTTTCAAGAGTCCTGAGGAATGCCTCCTCTTCTTCTTTTATCACCTTGCTCACGAATAATTCCTGCTGTTTTAACTCCGGGAAGACATCAGCAAACTGGTTAGCTAACACGGGAATAACCTGGAACAACAGCGGCTGCTGATAATTCAAATAGGAATAATAGTAACGGACAGCACGACGTAGAATTCTCCTGATCACGTAACCTGCACCTGTATTAGAGGGTAATTGACCATCTGCAATGGTGAAGGCTATAGCACGCACGTGATCGGCAACTACACGGAACGCAATATCTTTTTTATTATCCCCGACTGTATAGCTATTGCCAGTGATGGATTCGGTTTTTTTAATGGTACCGGAGAAGACATCTGTATCGTAATTTGAATTTTTACCCTGTATAACTCTTACCAGTCTTTCGAAGCCCATACCGGTATCCACATGGCGTGCGGGCAGTTGCTGCAGGCTACCGTCTTTTAGGCGATTGTACTGGATAAATACATTATTCCAGATTTCGATCACCTGGGGATGATCGGCATTGACCAGTGTCTTTCCATCTACCTCTTTTCGTTCTTCCTCTGTCCTGGTATCTACGTGTATTTCAGTGCAGGGTCCACAAGGGCCGGTATCACCCATTTCCCAGAAGTTGTCTTTCTTCTTACCCAGCATAATACGATCGGCTGATATCCATTTCTGCCATTCTTTTTCGGCTTCTTCATCTTTGGGAAGTCCTTCTTTTTCATCTCCTTCAAATACACTTACGTAGAGACGGTCTTCAGGTATACCGAGCACTTTATTCAGAAACTCCCAGCTCCATTCGATAGCTTCCTTTTTAAAGTAATCGCCAAAACTCCAATTGCCAAGCATCTCAAACATGGTATGATGGTAAGTATCTACACCGACTTCTTCGAGGTCGTTATGTTTTCCACTTACCCGGAGACACTTCTGTGTGTCAGCGACACGCGGGTAAGGCGCCGGTTTGTTTCCGAGGAAATAATCCTTGAACTGGTTCATGCCTGCATTAGTAAACATCAGGGTTGGATCATTCTTAACAACAATAGGAGCAGAGGGTACTACCTGGTGATCCTTTGACTTGAAAAACTCTAGAAACGCGGTTCTTATCTGGGCACTGGTCATCACAATAAAGTATTGAATTTGCTGTTATATGCAACTATATTTGTCATTCCCCGTTTTGAGGGACAGCAAAGGTAATGATTACATAAGACGTTGATAGTTGCTTGTCTGTTAAGTAGATCTGCTTCCCATCGCCTATGGATCACGATCGAACTGTCGA
Source organism: Candidatus Dadabacteria bacterium (assembly GCA_050259715.1). GTDB lineage: Bacteria > Bacteroidota > Bacteroidia > Chitinophagales > Chitinophagaceae > Flavisolibacter. The sequence continues at coordinate 1,303 of JBLNAY010000011.1, read as the reverse complement.
CATGAAGAAAATCAAGTACTATTATAATACCCACACACTTCGTTATGAAAAGCTCATAACACCACTGAGTGTTAAACTCCTCCGGGTATTTGGATTTATTGCCGCTTCCATTGTCACGGCAGGCATTATCAGTTATCTCGCATTCCGTTTTGTGGGTTCCCCGACTGAAAAGATCCTGAGGAGCCAAAATGACGAACTTAACTATCAACTACAGCAGGTGAGGGGAGAAATCGGTGAATTGCAGCAGCAAATGACGGTGCTGGAGAAGAGAGATAATGACGTTTACCGCAGCATATTTGAAGCGCAGCCTATCCCGGATAGCATCCGCACAAAGCAACTGGAGGCACAGCAGGAAATAGCTAAGGTAGAAGGCTTGCCAGAAGGGCAAGTCATCTACGCTATTGATACCAGTATCCGTAAATTAAGATCCCGCATTGCCATTCAAAAGAAATCCTATGACCAGGTATTCGGCCTGATTAAGAATAAGGAAAAACTCCTGGCCGCCACACCTGCCATACAGCCGGTCAGTAATAAAGATCTAAACCGGATTGCTTCAGGTTTTGGGTACCGGATAGATCCTGTTTATAAGACAGTAAAATACCATGCAGGACTGGATTTCGCCGCTCCACAAGGCACTCCCATTTACGCCACTGCTGATGGCGTGGTGAAGGAAGCAGGACCCAGCAGCGGTGGTTATGGAAATAATGTGATCATCAACCATGGCTATGGTTATGAATCACTATATGGACATATGTACCGGATCAAAACGCGTGCAGGGAAATCGGTAAAACGGGGAGAAATCATTGGTTATGTAGGTAGCACGGGTAAGTCCACCGGCCCTCATTGCCATTATGAAGTGCACAAGTACGGCCAGAGATTGGACCCGGTTTATTTCTTCTACAACGACCTAGGTCCTAACCAGTTTGACGAACTGCTGAAGCGTGCCGCGGCTTCCAACCAGAGTCTGGATTAGAATTTGAGAATTTGAAAATTTGGTAATTTGAAAATGAAGTTTCTTCAAATTTCGATCTGTTCCCTCCATCTTCAAATCTCCAAATCTCCAAATTACTTACTCAGGTACATACTTCTGTCTTTGTAAAGCTTCCGGAAATAAGGATCGCGGAGATCTTTAATGAACCGGATGGCTTCACCGGTGCTCTTCATCTCAGGTCCTAATTCCTTGCTCACCCCGGGAAATTTATTGAAAGAAAATACCGGTTCTTTGATAGCAAATCCTTTCAGCTTTTTCTCAAAAGTAAAATCCTTAAGTTTCTTATCCCCGAGCATCACCTTAGTCGCAATG
>JBLNAY010000010.1:0-13267 GCA_050259715.1 Candidatus Dadabacteria bacterium | reverse complement strand
GAATAATTTAATTCATTATTCATAATAAAACTTAATAAGTGTAGAACAGGTTCAACAATCCTTCACCGGGTTGCAGGTAAAATTCTATATAGTGGTTCCTACCTCATGTATAACACATGCTAACTCCTCTTAAAAAAATAAGAGCTGTGTCTGAACCCGATGTATACACTATATTCATTAAAATTGCAGAGTAGTGATACTAGTATAAGAGGATACCCAACAACAACCAAATTATTATCCTTCAAAATCTATATAACCCACCATCTTCTACCTTGTTATACAAAGGCAAAGCTTAGTTTATAAATGGCCATCAGTTGAAGCCGGAAGAAATACACTGATAATCTCAAACGCTACAGACTTTTTAATGTATTCATGAATTTGATTGGTATCCGTAAACAGCAGTGCTACCCGGTTAGTAGTTCATGGCAGAGATAAAGAGAATACAAGAGACTGGAACAATTTTTTATGCAAGTTGAAGGAAATCATTAAACATACATTGATGAAGAAAACAATCCTTATTACAGGAGGCGCAGGATTCATTGGCTCCCATTTATCAGATGAATTATTAGAAAGCGGTTATCATGTGAAAGTGCTTGATAACCTTTCCGAACAGGTGCATGGAAGTAATTGTAAAAGACCTGACTATTTGCATCCTGATGTAGAACTCATAAGAGGTGATGTAAGGGACGCAAAAGCGGTGGAAAAAGCCCTGGAAGGTGTTGATGTAGTATATCATTATGCTGCCATGGTAGGCGTAGGGCAGAGTATGTACCAGGTGCGGGAGTATACAGATGTAAATAATGTAGGCACGGCGGTATTGTTGGAATCATTAATAAAGAATCCTGTAGAAAAGTTGATTGTCGCTTCCAGTATGAGTATTTACGGTGAAGGACTTTATAAAGATGCCGGCGGAAACATAAGAGCCGGCATCGAACGTAATATACAACAGCTCAAGACTGGTCAATGGGAGGTGAAGGATGCGGATGGACATTTGTTATCACCTTTCCCCACACCTGAAACTAAGGCTCCCACACTTTCGTCTGTTTATGCACTCTCCAAATATGACCAGGAAAGGATGTGTATGATGATCGGCAGAGCTTACAATATTCCTACAGTTGCTCTAAGATTTTTTAATGTTTATGGCACCCGGCAGGCATTATCTAATCCTTACACAGGGGTACTGGCCATCTTTGCTTCCCGGATTATGAATAACAATAAGCCACTAATATTTGAAGATGGCTATCAAAAACGAGACTTTGTCAGTGTATTTGATATTGCCCATGCTTCCCGCTTAGCTATGGAAACACCTGGAGCAGAATACGAAGTATTTAACATTGGCAGTGGTAATGCATATACCGTCAGAGAGATTGCCGAACGTATGGCCATGGTGATGAATAAAAAGGAGGTCACACCGGAGATAAGCGGCGAATACAGGGTTGGTGATATCAGGCATTGTTTCTCCGATATATCAAAAGCAAAAGCCATTTTAAATTATGAACCACAGGTTTCATTAGAAGAAGGATTAATAGAATTAGCCCACTGGTTAAAGGACCAGCAGGCAGAAGATAAAGTAGCACAAGCCCGAAATGAACTGACAGTAAGAGGACTCACTGTTTAATCTAAAAACCGACGAGAAATGATAGAAAAGAAATCATTGAATGGTAAAATTCAGAATAGCAAAAGTGAGAAAACCGGTCTCGTACAGTGGTTTAATATTAATCAACATGAAGAAGTATTGAATTGCCTGGAGGACTTAAAAAAGTTAGGCATTACCCGGTTGAGGACTAATGTTTCATGGGCAGATTATCACCGGCCGGATGGTAAAGAATGGTACAACTGGTTGTTTAAAAGCTTAGGAAAGAAAGTAGAACTGTTACCATGTGTGATCTATACGCCTCCTTCCATTGCAGTCAAAGCAAAGTCATCTGCACCTCCTGTGAACCCACGAGATTATGCGAACTTCATTGATACCATTATTCAAGATTATGGCAAATACTTCGAATACATAGAGTTCTGGAATGAACCGAATAATGTAACTGAATACGACTTCACGTTGGATCCGCAATGGAAGATCTTTTGTGAAATGGTGGGTGCTGCAGCGCATTGGGCAAAAGAAAAAGGAAAGAAAACAGTATTAGGTGGTATGAGTCCTATTGATCCAAACTGGTTACACCAGATGTTCAGTAATGGGTTAATGCCTTATATAGATATCGTGGGAATTCATGGATTTCCCGGCGTATTTGATTACAATTGGGAAGGATGGAGCACTGAAATAAAAAAGATCCGGGATGTAATAACACAAAATAATTCCTCCGCAAAATTGTGGATTACAGAAGCAGGCTTTTCAACCTGGCAAAAGAATGAAAAGAAACAATTAGAAGAGTTTATCAATGCTGCTGAAGCAGATGCGGAGCGTATGTATTGGTATGGATTGAAGGACCTGGATGACACAACACCTATAGTCGAAAGTTTCCAATTGGATGACAGAGAGTATAGCTTCGGAATGAAAAATAGGGATGGTTCTCCTAAACTTCTCTATACGCTGCTCACAACAAAAGGTCTTGACGAAATAGAAAAATATAGGTGGATGACTCTTCCTGTTGTAAATGAACCTGCAGGGGAAAAGTATGTTTTAATAACCGGCGGAGCTGGCTTTGTTGGGACCAACGTGGCAGACAGGATACTATCATCAGGTAAGAACGTGATGGTGTATGATAATCTTTCACGTGCCGGTGTTCAAAATAATTTGTTCTGGTTAAAAGAAAAATACCCTGACAATCTGCACATCATGGTTGCTGATATCCGTGATAAAGCGGCAGTTACGAAGGCAGTTCAGAATGCAGAGCAGGTATTCCATTTTGCAGCGCAGGTAGCCGTAACCTCCAGTCTCATTGATCCTTTCCACGACTTTGAAGTAAACGCAAGAGGAACATTGAACCTCCTTGAAGCGATCAGGCATTCAGAACATCGTCCTCCTGTAATCTTCACTTCTACCAACAAAGTATATGGAGATCTGCATGACCTGGGGATAGTTATGAATGGGACACGATATCACCCGGAAAACATGTATTTCAGAAACAATGGTATAAATGAGGAAAGAAGTCTTGACTTCCACAGTCCTTATGGATGCACGAAAGGAATTGCCGATCAATACATTTTAGATTATGCGAGAACATTTGGTTTAAAAACAGTAGTCTTCCGGATGAGTTGTATCTATGGTCCTCACCAGTTTGGAACAGAAGACCAGGGTTGGGTGGCCCATTTCCTGATCCAGGCTTTAAAGAAAAATCCGATTACCTTATACGGTGATGGCAAGCAGGTTAGAGATATCCTGTTTGTTGAAGACCTGGTAAATGCATTTTTATTAGCAATGGAAAAAATGGATTCCATATCGGGGAATGCATTCAATATGGGAGGTGGTGTGAAAAACACCATAAGCTTGCTTGAATTACTATCACTTATTGGTAAACTTTCCGGAGAAAAGCCAGAAGTAATCTTTGATGATTGGAGACCAAGTGATCAGAAGTATTATGTTTCAGATACAAAGAAATTTTACATAGCAACAGGATGGAACGCTAAAGTAAGCACATCAGAAGGGGTGGAAAAACTTTACGACTGGTTAAAGGAGAACGCCTTTCCCGGAAAGGAAGAGGCATTTCTTAAGGAGTCTATTGAGCAACCATCAAAAACAAAACTGAAAGTAGCCGTTAAATGATAGCCGCCGTATTAACCAAACCACGAACATTTGAAGTAAAAAACTCTACACCACCCGAGATCACTGAAAACGAGGTAAAAATTAAAGTGGAGGGTTGCGGAATTTGTGCCTCCAGTATTCCTGTTTGGCAGGGAAGAGAATGGTTCAACTACCCTTTGGATCCAGGATCACCTGGCCATGAAGGTTGGGGAATAGTAGAAAAAACTGGAAAGAATGTAACAAAGGTTAAGGCTGGCGACAGGGTTGCCTTTCTCTCCAATCATTCTTTTGCCGAGTACGATATATCAACAGAAGGTTCTTTAGTCAAATTGCCGGAAAGTATTGCTGGTCAACCATTCCCGGCAGAACCTCTTGGATGTGCTATGAATATATTTGAACGTAGTAACATTTCGAAAGGTGATACGGTTGCTATCATTGGTATTGGATTTCTCGGAGCACTCCTATGTCAACTCGCAAAAAATGCAAAGGCCACGGTTATTGCAATTTCCAGGAGGCCATTCTCACTTGATTATGCCAAACAATATGGAGCAGATCACCAGGTACCATTTACAAGTAGCTGGGAAGTAGCCAATCATGTGAGTGAATTAACCTCAGGACGTTTTTGTGAAAGGGTAATTGAAGCAACAGGTAAGCAGGAAGGAATAGACCTTGCAACTGAGATCATTGCTGAAGGAGGAAGGCTAATTATAGCTGGATATCACCAGGATGGATTAAGGCAAGTGAATATGCAAAAATGGAACTGGAAAGGAATAGATGTCATCAATGCACATGAAAGGGCCAGTGAAAAATATTTGACCGGAATGGAAAATGCAGTAAAAGCTGTTCAGGATGGGATCTTACAGCCCGCAAATTTATATACTGATCTATTGTCAATAAACGAATTAAATAGAGGTTTCGAGTTGACGGACACTCGTCCGGATGGCTTCATGAAAGCTTTAATCACCTTTTAAAACGTGGAAACAATAATAAACACAAAGCCCAGATTAGCGTTTGCAGGAGTTGGATGGATCGGTAGGAACCGCATGGAATCTGCTATAAACAGTGGCCTGGTTGAGATAAGCATGATTTCAGATCCTTCCGGTGAATGTGTTGATGAAGCTGTCAAATTAGCACCGGATGCTGCATTTTCAAGTTCTTTTGAAGATATTTTCAACAATAGTGATATCGACGGAGTGGTTATCGCCACTCCCAGCGCCTTACACAAAGAACAGGCAGTACATGCTTTTGAAAAAGGTAAAGCGGTTTTTTGCCAAAAGCCATTAGGCAGAAATGCCGGTGAGGTGCAGGAAGTTATAAATGCAGCAAGGAAAGCTGATCGTTTACTGGGTGCTGATTTCTCTTACAGGTATACAAAAGCTTTTCAAAAGATTTTGCCTATTATAAAAACGGGAGAACTCGGCAAATTGTATGCGGTGGACTTGAAATTTCATAATGCATACGGGCCTGGCAAAGCCTGGTTCTATGATGTGAAATTATCAGGTGGTGGATGTGTTTTGGATTTAGGAATTCACCTGATAGATCTCCTACTCTATTCACTTGATTTTCCCAGCGTTTATAAAGTAAATAGCCTGCTTACTTCTAAAGGAATGAATGCAAAAGGCAAAAATATTGTTGAAGATTACGCATCAGTGCTGATGGAGTTAGAAAATGACATTATTGCCACCTTATCCTGTTCATGGAATATGAAGGCAGGATGCGATGCTATAATTGAAGCATCGTTTTATGGCACTCAGGGTGGTGTGAGTTTTTGTAATGTAAATGGATCCTTCTATGATTTTACAGCAAAAAGGTTTAGAGGCACTCAAACAGAAATTCTCTCTGAACCGCCGGATAATTGGGGAGGCAGAGCTTTGATCAATTGGATAGAAAAATTATCAATCGAAAACCGCTATGATAAACAAGCAGACGAATATTACCGATCTGCTGAAATAATCGACAGGATCTATGAAAGGTAAAAAAGAACTAAAGGTTTTAATGACAGTTGATACTGTAGGCGGAGTTTGGACCTACTGTATGGAACTGTGTCAATCCTTAGAGAAGTACAATGTGGAATTCCATCTTGTCACTATGGGTGGGAAGATGAATGAGTGGCAACGTGAAGAAGTAAATTGTTTGAAGAATGTGGAAGTTTATGATACAAATTATGCTCTTGAGTGGATGCAAAATGCCTGGTTGGATATTGAAGAATGTAGCGAATGGCTGCTGAAGCTGGAAGCAGACATTCAGCCGGATATTATACACCTGAATTGTTTTGCTTATGGGTCACTGCCCTTTAAAGCTCCTGTAATAATTGTTGGTCATTCAGATGTTTACTCCTGGTATTTGTCCGTGAAAAATGATGATCCACCTGGTGAGTGGAGGCAATATTATTGGAAGATCAAAGATGGTTTGGACATGAGTGATATGGTTATCTCTCCATCAGAAACCATGTTAAAGGCTTTGAAGAAGATATACCGCTTTAGAACTGAGACTAAATGTATTTATAATGGAAGAGATCACCGCAATTACTACCATTCAGAAAAGTTGCCAATGGTATTCTCCATGGGTCGGATTTGGGATGAAGCAAAAAATACAAGGTTACTGGTGGAGGCTGCCCCTCTGATAGATTGTCGCATTCGCATTGCAGGTGATAACGAGTTTGAACAAAATGCCTTCAATTTATTACATGAGAATGTGGAGTACACAGGTAAACTTACCACACAGGACGTAGCTAAAGAATTGTCATCTGCTTCAGTCTATATTCTTCCTGCCAAATATGAGCCCTTTGGATTATCTGTACTGGAAGCAGCATTTTCCCACTGTGCACTCGTACTGGGAGACATAGAAAGTCTTCATGAATTATGGGATGACAATGCATTATACATAGATACCAATGACAAAGATGGCCTGGCTGAGGCGGTGAATTATTTATTATCAAACGAGAACATTAGGCAACATTATGCAGAAAAAGCTTTTACACATGCACAAAAGTATTCTTCTGAGTTGCTGGCACATAATTATATGGAGGTTTACAAACGATTAAAAGAATCCGGCAAAGAAGTTCTGGCACACGAAAAAATGATCTTATGAAGATTTGCCTTTTTTACCATTCTCTCCTTTCGGACTGGAATCATGGAAATGCACACTTCCTGAGAGGTATTGCAACTGAATTAATTGAAAGAGGGAATGACGTAAGAGTATATGAGCCAAAAAATGCCTGGAGTTTAGAGAACCTCGTTAAGGACTATGGGGAAGAAGCAGTTGATGAATTCTATAATTATTATCCTTCTTTAAAGAGCATTCAATACGACATTGATTCTATAGACCTGGAAAGTGAACTTGAAGAGGCAGACCTGGTTATAGTTCATGAATGGAATGATCATAACCTTGTTGCTGAAATTGGCAGGAAGAAAAAGCAATTTGGATTTAAGTTACTGTTTCATGATACGCACCATAGGGCAGTTACGGAGAAAAAAAGTATGAGTGCTTATGATCTTTCTAATTATGATGGAGTGCTGGCTTATGGTAAATGTATCAAGGATATCTATGTAAAGGAAAAGTGGACTCGTATGGCCTGGGTATGGCATGAAGCAGCAGACACCAGGATATTTAAACCGCTAGCACAAGAGAAAGAAGGTGATTTAATCTGGATAGGTAATTGGGGGGATGAAGAAAGAACAAAAGAGCTTTTCGAGTTCCTCATTAATCCATCTAAAGAATTAAGGCTCCAGGCAAAGGTCTATGGAGTAAGATATCCGAAGCATGCAAAAGCTTCATTGAAAGATGCAGGTATAGAATATGGTGGCTGGTTAGCTAATTACAAAGCACCTGCAGAATTTGCAAAGTACAATTTTACGGTGCATGTACCCAGGAGACCTTATGTTGAATCTTTACCGGGCATACCAACCATTCGACCTTTTGAAGCCCTGGCGTGTGGTATACCCATGATCTCCGCACCATGGGATGATGTTGAACACCTCTTTACACCAGGCAAAGATTTCCTGGTGGCAAATAATGGCAAAGAAATGCAACAATGCATGACTCGCCTGCTAAATGATGATGGACTTGTACAAGAGTTATCAACACATGGTTTGAAAACTATTCAGCAACGGCACACCTGTTCACACCGTGTGGATGAACTCTATATGATATGTGAAGAACTTGGAATCAAAAACATTGCTAACCCAACTATTGCATAATGAAATTTGCCTTCTTCGGCTCAAGCCTCGTATCAGCTTATTGGAATGGCGCTGCCACCTACTATAGGGGTATAATCAAAGCCATGTATGAACGTGGACACCAGATCACCTTCTATGAACCTGATGTATATGACAGGCAGAAAAACAGGGATATGGATGACCCATACTGGGCTAAAATTAACGTGTACGAGCCAAAAGAAACAGCTCTATATAGTTGCCTTGAAGAAGCTCAGGATGCTGATATAATCATCAAGACAAGCGGTGTAGGAATCTTTGATGAATTATTGGAGAAAGAAGTGTTGAATTTCAAACTTAAGGGCAAACTTGTTTTCTTCTGGGATGTAGACGCTCCTGCCACTCTCGATAGAGTTAAAGAGAACAGTGAAGATTACTTCAAGATACTAATACCACAATATGACATGATCCTCACCTACGGAGGAGGGGATCCCGTGGTTAATGTATATAAAGAACTGGGAGCTAAAAACTGCTATCCTATTTACAATGCATTAGATCCTTCAACACACCACCCGGTAGAAAAAGAAGAACGTTTTACAGCCGACCTGGCATTCCTCGGCAACCGCCTTCCAGATAGAGAAAAAAGAGTAGAAGAATTCTTTCTTTCAGTAGCAGAAGCATTGCCGGAAAAAACCTTTGTACTTGGAGGTAACGGATGGCAGGATAAACCTATGTCGCCTAACATTAATTATATAGGACACGTTTATACAAGGGATCACAATACACTGAACTGCTCCCCTACGGCTGTATTAAACATTAGCAGGGACAGCATGGCTAAATATGGTTTTTCCCCTGCCACCAGGGTATTTGAAGCAGCCGGTGCCGGAGCCTGCATCATTACCGATTATTGGATTGGTATTGAATATTTCTTTAAACCTGGACAAGAGATCCTGGTAGCAAAAAGCGGAGAAGAGGTAAAGAAAATTATTGCTGGCCTTACGAAAGAACAAGCTTCAATAATAGGTGCCGCTGCCTATAAGAAAGTATTAGCAAAACATACCTACAGGCATAGGGCTGAAGAATTGGATGAAATACTGGCAAATGAATTCTCATTTTCAAATGTTCAGGCATGAAAAAAGAAGGACCTTTAGAGATAGTTATTCTTGGCTTATCTATTACTTCTTCCTGGGGAAATGGTCATGCTACTACTTTCCGCGGATTAATCAGAGAGTTGAATAATAATGGACATCATATATCTTTTCTTGAAAGAGACATGCCCTGGTACGCTAGCAATAGGGACCTTCCAAATCCACCATTCTGTACTAACCATCTTTATACCTCTGTTGACGAGCTAAAAGAAAAGTATATACAGCTAATAAGCGAAGCTGACCTGGTTATTGTAGGCTCTTATGTACCTGAAGGAGTGACCGTTGGCCAACTGGTGGTCCATACAGCAACCGGTATCACTGCCTTTTATGATATAGATACACCGGTTACTATTGGTAAGATCGAAAAAGAAGATTATGAATACTTACATCCATCATTGATTCCTGAATACGACTTATATCTTTCATTTACCGGAGGTCCTACATTGAAAAGACTGGAAAATTATTTTGGCTCTCCTATGGCAAGAGCCCTATATTGTTCCTTTGACCCGGAACTATATTTTCCTGAAGACAAGAAAATTAAATGGGATCTGGGTTACCTTGGAACTTACAGCATTGACCGGCAAAAACCTTTGGAGGATCTAATGCTGAACGCTGCAGAAGCAGATGCAGGAGGTAAATTTGTTGTTGCCGGACCACAATATCCCGAAGACATTCAATGGCCCGTAAATGTTGAAAGAATAGAACACCTTCCTCCTACTGAACACCGTGATTTCTACAATAGCCAGCGTTTTACTCTGAATATCACCAGGGCAGATATGATAAAGGCAGGTTATTCTCCCAGCGTACGCCTCTTCGAAGCTGCTGCTTGCAGTACTCCCATAATTAGTGATTATTGGGATGGTATAGAATCCTTATTCGACATTGACACTGAAATTCTAATATCAAGATCAGCCGAGGACACTACTAAATACCTGAAGAATATCAGCGAAGAAGAACGCAAAGCAATTGGTGAACGGGCAAGACAGAAAGTAATTAATTATCACACGGCGGCTCACCGGGCAATAGAATTAATCGATTACTATAAAGAAGCTGTATGCAAAAGAGAACTATCGGAGCAACCAATGGTAAATTGATGGAAAAAATAGAATCACTAAAACCGTGGTTCCATAATATTCATTTACCCGGAGGAGTTCAAACTGCCCCCGATCACTACTTCGGAGACTTTCCAAAGTTTAAGTGGGTACAGATCAAATCGTCTATCCCAAAAAACCTGCAAGGGTGGACAGCCCTGGATATCGGTTGCAATGCAGGCTTCTATTCCTTTGAACTGGCCAAACGTGGAGCCCAGGTTTTGGGTATTGATCTGGATCCTCACTACTTAAAACAGGCGAAGTTTTCGGCCAAAGAATTAGGATTGAATGATCGGGTAAAGTTTAAACAAATGCAGGTTTATGACCTGGCACGTATGAGGCAGTCGTTTGACCTGGTGATTTTTATGGGTGTATTTTATCATTTACGTTACCCGGCTCTTGCAATGGATATAGTTACTCAGAAAGTAAAAAGAATGATGGTGTTCCAAACGCTCACCATTCCAGGTGAAGAAACATATTATAAGGACAACCTTGGTATGGAGCAACGAAAGCATATGCTAAAAAAAGGTTGGCCGGTAATGGCCTTTATTGAAAATAAATTCGCAGGAGATCCTACCAATTGGTGGGCACCCAATCATTCCTGCATACTGTCGTTGTTAAAAACCTGCGGTATGAATGCGGTAGCAAACCCCGCACATGAAATTTATATTGTTAAACCTGACCGCAAGCATACAGCTGTTGCTTCCAACTGGAACAAATCAGAATACTTATCGGCTTTAGGTGAAGACTGGACTACTAACCTGGCGCGAAAAGTAAGAAACAAATAACCAATCAAACCAGGTAGCTTTACCTGTAAGGATTAAATCTTCTGCCCAGAACAATGACATTGGCCCGGCCTTTTAAAATGTTACCTACAGTTCTATACTTAAATTCCAACCGATCAATTATACGTCCTTCACTTCCCAATTCAATATAGCGACTGCTTTGACCTGCGGGAATTTCCTCATCTAATGCGGGCTCTAACTTGTCTCCATTATTGAAGTAGATCTTTAATTCATTGATACGTATATCACGGTCTTCTACCATAAAACGAAGGGCTGTATATAATGATTTGTTAGTGATATCAATGACATCTTTATCATTAAGAAAATTTACTTTCCTTTCACCCAGAACTTCCCATCCTTCTTCCAGGCCGGTTATTCTTCTTGATGAGCTGCAGGAAGAAAAAATTATGATTAATAACAGTGACCCAAGTAAAGTGTAAACCAGGTGTAATCTTTTAAACATACCTTAATTTTTTAAAGTACTATTCAAAAAGCAGGCCTTACAAGTAGTAAACTTTTGACGGTAAAATCTATTTTTGCTCAAAAACCAATGTCGAGACCAGAATTATCCTCCATACCATCTTATTACCATAGCTATGTTTCATTAGTTGGAGAAGATGAGATTTTAGTTGCCTTAGATGAAAACACCAAAGCAACAATTTTGTTTCTGAATTCTATTCCGGAAGAAAAATGGACTTTCAGTTATGCCAAAGGTAAATGGACTATTAAAGATCTTGTGCAGCATGTAATAGACAGTGAAAGAATATTTTCCTATCGTGCACTGCGTTTTGCAAGGAACGACAAAACTCCTCTTGCCGGCTTTGACGAAAACACTTTTGCTGCTTCTTCAAAAGCAAATAGCAGAACCAAAAAGGAGCTTATTACAGAATTTGAGGCTACGAGGAATTCAACTTACCTGTTATTCAAATCGTTTGATGAAGAGCAGTTGAATTATTCAGGAAACGCTAATAATAATTGGATCTCTGTAATAGGTATTGGATACGTTATTGCAGGTCATGTGAAACACCACATGCATATTCTTAAAGAGCGATACGTGTAAATAAAAAAACTGCCTTATGGCAGTTTTTTTATTAAAGTTTATTATTTACTTTATAGTTGATGCAACAGGGTGCTCCTTTAATTTGCCATTTGCTGAACGACCTGTCATATCTCCTATTACTTTCACCGCCTGGTCAACATACACATCTTTAGAAACGTTTGCTAACCACTGTTTGTATCTCTCGCTCTTGTCTTTATCAACCGAGTAATATTTGGCAGAATCTTGTTTCAGGAAGGAAATCTGCAAGGCCTTATCAAGCTTGGTTAATTTTTCAACATCCTTCATCACATCTCTCATCTGCTTCTGGTCTTGCTTGAATTTGTTCAGGTTCAGAGAATACTCCCTATCATTTTGTTTAGCTAGGATTATGCTCTTTTGTTTGATCAGTTGAAAAAGAGAATCATGGGCGATTCGTGCTGCAGCTTCCTTAGTCACTAACTCTTTGTTGTAGTTAGGTGTCCAGCTCTTGTATTGTACTTTGTTTACTTCATCCCATGGTAATGCATTCGGATTATCCCTTTCTCTAAGTTTTAAATTCTCAAGATAATCGGGAACTACAATATCCGATGCCACTCCTTTCATCTGTGTGGAACCGCCATTTACACGATAGAACTTCTGGAGAGTTAATTTCAAAGAGCCAAGGTCCGAATCAGTGTTCATAAAGTTTGAAGAAGGATCTAAACCTATCGGCCTTTGAACTGTTCCCTTTCCGTATGTACTGGTACTACCTAATATTATCCCGCGATTATAATCCTGCATTGCTGCGGCAAAGATCTCTGATGCAGAAGCACTCATTTCGTTTACCATTACCACGAGTGGGCCATCATACAATTGACCAGGATCCCTGTCACTCATTACCTGGGGAGAACCCTGCCTATCTCTAACCTGCACAATGGGACCTTTATCAACAAACAAACCTGCAATCTGGATTACATCGTATAAAGCACCGCCGCCATTATTCCGGAGGTCAATGACGATACCGTCAACCTTTTCCTGTTTTAATTTAGTGACCTCCTTTGCTACATCCAAACCACTACGTGCTCCATTAGGATTTTCAAAATCGGCATAAAACTCAGGTAGAAATATATAACCTATCCTGGAAGTTCCCTGGTTAATGACGGCACTTCTTACATAAGTCTCGTCCTGAATTATTTTGTCCCGGATTAAAGAAACAGTTTTTAACTGCCCGTCTTTTTTCCTAAGTGTCAAACGTACTTCTGTACCCTTTTGACCGCGGATGATTTTTACGGCATCCTCCACTGTATAGCCTGCTAGTTCAACAGCAGAGTCCTTTCCCTGCGCCACCCTTAATACCATATCACCTGTTTCAACTTC
>JBLNAY010000009.1:0-3317 GCA_050259715.1 Candidatus Dadabacteria bacterium | reverse complement strand
GAAGTGACTCCATGGATCATTGATTACATAAAAGAACACCCACACTGGCAATTATCACTTCAAATACATAAGTATATCAACGTGCCTTGATGATCCAAGTAAAAGCAGCTGTTCATCAGTTGCTGGAACGTTAAAAAAGGCTGTGCTTTTAACAATGTCTAACCTGATTATTTTATCTTCAATGGATGAAGAACCGTATTCTCCTGGCCCTTTTTCTTTTATTGTCGCTATCCTATACAACTCTCGCTCAGTATGATCCTTACAAGGTTAACAAGAAAGCATCAGAGATTTATGAAAGAGGCATTCTAAGAGCCCAATCCGGTAATTACCAACAGGCATTACTGGACCTGAATGAAGCCATAGAGAAAGAACCAAAATATGTAGATGCCTATCTTTCAATAGCCGGGGTTTACGGGCAAATGAAAGATTATGATCAAAGCATTTCTTATTATGAAAAAGCCTTTGCGTTAGATAAAGATTATACTTACGACTACCAGCTACCTTACGCCATTAACATTGCCGCAAAGGGAGAGTTTCAAAAAGCACTTGATGTAATCAACAGCCTGCTGTCAAAGGTTAACTTAGGTACGAATACCCGTAAAGCTGCTGAGTTCAGGAAGTCTACGTTTGAGTTTGCAGTAAATTATGCGAAGACACACCCGGCAACCAATTACGTGTTTGCTCCACAGAACCTTGGAGATGGAGTGAACAGTTCAGAGTCGGAATATTTCCCGTCAATGCCTATCACCGGTAAGACGTTGATCTTTACACGTGTGCACAACGGACAGGAAGACTTTTATGCCAGTGAAAAAGTGGGCAATGCATGGGGCAAGGCAGAACGTTTAAATGGCAGTATCAACACTTCTTTGAATGAAGGAGCTCAGAATATTTCGCAAGACGGAAACTGGTTGGTTTTCACTGGTTGTAACCGCCCCGGTGGTGCCGGCAGTTGTGACTTGTATATCTCCTACCTGACAAACACCGGATGGAGTGAGGCTATTAATCTTGGAGGAAAAATCAATACCGATCAATGGGAATCACAACCTTCATTATCTCCTGATAAAAGAGACCTGTATTTTGCCAGCCGACGTTTTGGCGGACTTGGTGGAAGTGACATCTATGTTTCACATATGCAGGCAAACGGCAGGTGGGGTGAACCTGAAAACCTTGGTGTTGACATCAACACAAAAGCAGACGAATTCAGCCCCTTTATTCATGCCGATAATCAAACCTTATTCTTTGCTTCCAATGGCTTGCCCGGCTATGGAGGAGAGGATCTTTATGTTGTTCGCAAAGGACCTGATGGCAAGTGGGGTAAACCGGAAAATTTAGGATACCCAATCAATACAATAAACACGGAGAATACTTTGTTTGTTGCAGCAGATGGAAAGACTGCCTACCTGGCGAGTGACCGCAAGGATAGCAAAGGTCAAATGGATATCTACAGCTTTGAATTGAGACAAGATATCCGGCCCATTAAAACACTATGGGTGAAAGGAAAAGTGTATGATAAAAAAACAGCACTGGGACTGCCGTCTTCAGTTGAACTCATTGACCTTGCCACAAAACAAACATTATCCAGGGTGCAAACAGATGAAACGGGCAATTACCTGGTCACCTTGCCATTAGGAAAAGATTATGCATTCAATGTTAACAGGCAGGGATACCTGTTTTACTCTGATAATTATTCCCTGAAAGAAAAGTCTCCTGATTCTACCTATGAAAAGAATATTCCACTGGAACCAATTGAAGTGAATGCATCCATTGTACTTCGTAATATCTTCTTTGATTTCAGGAAGTTTGAATTGAAACCGGAATCACAGGTAGAACTGGATAAAGTGATCCAGCTGTTACAGGATAATCCATCAGTGAAGATCCAGATCGAGGGACATACAGATAATATTGGAACAGCGGCGGACAACCAGAAGTTATCAGAAAACAGGGCAAGAGCTGTTGTCAATTACCTGGTATCGAAAGGTATTTCTGCAGGCAGGTTAACTTCCAAGGGGTACGGAGCCACACAACCTATCGCATCTAATAACACCGATGAAGGCCGTGCACAGAACAGGAGAACCGAGTTGAAAGTTATTGGTAAGTAAGTAAATTTGAAATATGAAACTCACTATTGTTGTTACCAGGGGGGATGATTTTTATGTTGGAACAATCAAGGAAATTCCAGCTGTGGTTTCACAGGGTTCCAGTGTTGAAGAGGCGAAAGAGATGGTGCTGGATGCTTTAAAACTATACCTCGAAGAAATGCAACAAGAAAAAGTTTTTGAGAATATTGTTTTAGAAGAAGACCTGCTAATTGCTTAATGTCAGTTAAGAGAAACGAATTTGTTCAGCACTTATCAAACATCCAGTGTTTTTTACTTCGTCATGGAAGCAAACATGACATTTATCAAAATTCATTAACGGGAAAGAAAACCACAGTTCCGAGGCATCCGAAACTAGATAAAATTCTTTGTGACCTGGTTTGCAAACAATTAGAAATTCCAAAGTTGTAAGTACCAATGGAAACAGATCTCCTCTACCAGCTGGCTCTCACTTTAGTACCCAACATTGGAGACGTTCATGCTAAGATTTTAGTACAGCATTTTGGTGATGCCAAATCCATATTCAGGGCTAAAGAATCAACACTGGAAAAGCTCGAGGGCATTGGAACCGTCAGGGCAAGGTCCATAAAGGAGTTCAACGATTTTCACCTAGCAGAAGAAGAATTAAAATTTGTTGAAAAATTCAATATCCGCACCTTCTTTCTCACAGATGAAGATTATCCGAAAAGATTACTTAATTGCTATGATTCACCCACACTTCTTTACTATAAGGGTACGGCCAATTTAAACGCCTCCAGGATGATTGCCATCGTGGGCACGAGGTCAAATACCGACTACGGGAAACAGTTTACAGAAAAACTGGTTAAGGAACTGGCTGAATATAATGTTACCATTGTCAGTGGTCTTGCCTTCGGTATTGACGCCATCGCACATAAAGCGGCATTAAAAAACAATCTTCCCACTATAGGAGTGGTAGGACATGGACTTCGAAAGATGTACCCGGCAGACCATGCCACATTAGCCAGGGAAATGATCAGTAATGGCGGTGGTGTACTCACCGAGTTTTTCAGCGAGACCCAACCGGATAAACATAATTTCCCCTTACGCAACCGTATTGTTGCAGGACTAACGGATGCTACCGTTATAGTCGAATCAGCCGTTAAAGGAGGAAGTATGATTACCGCTAAACTCGCGGATGGTTACAACAGGGATGTCTTTGCCGTTCCGGGAAGAACTATCGATAAAGTGAGCTCGGGATGC
>JBLNAY010000008.1:0-7961 GCA_050259715.1 Candidatus Dadabacteria bacterium | reverse complement strand
CCTGATGGTAACTGGTCGGCAGCTACATCCTTCAGCCATTTTGTAAAGAAATTCTTCACGTCCATATTGTAGGATGCTGTGCGGGAGAATGCCTGTGCATCGCCTGTCCATCCAAGCCTTTCATCCCTTTGGGGACAGTCGGTAGGCACGTCGAGGAAGTTGCCTTTCTGACCCCACTGAATGTTATGTTGTAACTGGTTGATTAAAGCATTCGAGCTGGTAAAACTGCCCGTGGTCTTCATGTCGGAATAGAGAGCATAAGCTGTAAAATTTTCCGGCTGTAACTCACCAGGAAAACCTTCCACTTTGATATACCTGAAACCCTGGAAAGTAAAATGAGGATGGAAGGTTTCGGTATCTCCTCCTTTTAATACATAAATATCACGCTGTTTCGCATTCCTTAAATTATCAGTATAGAAGTTGCCGTTTTTATCCAGGACTTCTGCATGATAAATCTTTATACTGTCGCCGGCAGATCCATGTACCTGTAGCTGAACCCATCCCACCAGGTTCTGTCCAAAGTCAATAATCTTTTCGCCTTTCGGAGTGGTGAAGATCTTTAGCGGTTTAAACCCTTCATGCTGCCGTACCGGCTCGTTGTAGGTACTGACAATAGTTTCCTGCGGCTGTGTAATCAATTTCACTCCACTCCAGCCACTATCATCATAATCCGGTGTTGACCAGCCTGTAAGTTCTTTGCGTGCATCCTGGATTTCACCATGGTATATTTCTGAATACCTGATACCACCTGTATTAGATTTCCAGCTATTATCTGTGGTCACCAGTTCTGATGTGCCGTCAGAATAATTGATCTTTAGTTGCGCAAGCACTGATAGCCTGCTTCCATAAACATCCTTTCCTTTTTCCCAGGCGAGATTACCCCTGTACCAACCATTACCTAAGATGGCTCCAATCGTGTTCCTGCCATCATGCAAAAGAGAAGTAACATCGTAAACCTGGTATTGCAGCCTTTTGTTATAGCTGGTCCACCCGGGTGTAAGAAAGCTGTTCCCTACTTTGTTACCATTCAAATAGGCTTCATACAGTCCATGAGAAGTTATGTACAAGCTGGCAGAAACAATCTTCTTATTAATACCAAAACTTTTGCGCAAATAAGGACTTGGACGAAGAATAGAATCTTCTATATAACCCGGTTCAATCCAATGAGCTTTCCAATCCGACGGATGAAGGAGACCCATTTGCCAAAAAGCCGGTTCGCTCCACCTGGAGGCTTGTTGGTGATTATCCCAAACACGTACCTGCCAATAGTATCGTTTACCGGTTTCCAACTCTTTTCCGTTATATGGAAGATACAAAGATTGGCCTGATGCTATTTTGCCTGGAGCCCAAATGATGTTCTTAGAATTGCTAAGGTCAGTGCTGCTTCCCACCCTGATCTCATAAGCGGTCTGCATCACGTTTCTTGCATTGCTGATTAACTGCCAGCTAAACCTCGGTTGTGCGACATCTAATCCTATTGGGTCTTGCAAATGTTCAGTCAATAAGTTTTTCACCTGTAATTGTGCAACCGCCGAAAGGGAGATTAAAACACAAGCAGAAAGAATGTGGAGCCTCTTCATAAGGTTTAGTTTGGAGAAGTAAATTAATACATTATCACTTGAAAACAGTTGAGGATGAAACCTCCAGTTGCAAAAATTAATTTTAGCTAATTCTTGTTTGCATAATTCAATTATTTATCCCTTACTGACACTACTAGCTTCATATCACTAAATCGTTTTGATATGAAAAAGATTTTACTATTTATTTCAGCAATCACATTTGCTGCCTTTTTTCTTAGCGGTATTACCTGCGAAGCACAAGGGTTAGTAAATGTGTCTTTTGAATCAGCAAAGAGGCTCGGGCAAGGCCGATTCGACATTAAACCCGTTTTTACACATTATAGCTACAGCTATAAGGGACAAACCGAAAGTGTCGGTAATCACTATGGAGCCATTTTCGGTGTGGGTATAAGCCAAAATTTTGATCTTAAAGCCCGCTACGAAAGAGCAGTATCCACAGAAACTGAGTATGGTCGATCTCATAGTGACTACTTTAGTTTAATCCCTAAGGTTGGATTTACCAAAAATGTCAGTTTCCTTGTTCCCTTCAGCCTGTATACATCTTCACATTATGGCGAGACATGGAATTTGTACAGTATTGCCCCTTCCTTATTAGCGACTTTGCCTGTATTGCCAAACAAAGCTGACGTCTCTGCTTCTATGAAGGGAGATATTTTATTTGGTGAAGGAGATTCAGAAGGGATGCTTGGGTTTACCCTTGGAGCGGGAATTAGTAATGATTTGAATTTCTGGGCTATTAGGCCTGAAGTAGGCTATATGATTCATCCTGGGGATGATGGCGGGCAGTGGAGTTGGGGGCTAAGCTTGCAACTTCTCTTCGGAAAAAAGGCCAAATAATACAGTCCATTTAAAAAGCCCGGGGTTATATGCTCCGGGCTTTTTGTTATTGCCGCAGCGACAAAATACCATACCCCTAGTTTCATGGAAAGGCGATAACTATTAAACCACAATTGGATAACAATTGGATAACTATTAGATAACTATTAGATAACAATTAATAGTTGTTTAATAGTTATCTAATAGTGGTGCAATAGTTATCTAATAGTTATCTCTTCCCCCGGTCTCTTGCTAGTGACGGTTGATACTCTTACCGTAAGGCCGGCAAATGCTGACAGCTAATGATTGGAAGTAAAAAAGCTATTTCGGTAAAATTATCTCCTTATAAAATCTCCGACTAATTTCAGGTAATTGGCAAATCCAACCTTCACCGGAATATCGCTGTGATTCGCACCTGCAATCGGGTGCGCTTCCTTATAGGTGCCCTTATAATTATTAAAAAGCAATTCCCCTTCAGTTGTAATGTTTAGAAAGTCATCGTCAACACCATGAATCCAAAAAAATGGTTGCTGTACTTTTTTAATCATTTCAGCATTGTCAATCTTAAGGTCAGTTACAAACTGGTAGGGGAGTGCCAGCCCTGTTGCATCTTCTACCATAACTTTCGAAGACCCAATGGGCGCCTCTAGTAGTAGTTTTGAAGGTCTCAAAGAAAGAGGTTCTGCGGCGGCACGGGTAGCTGGTACAGAGCCCATACTAAAACCATACATCATCAGCCGGTTAGTTGAAAGACCTTTAGATCCGAGCCATTGCAACGCTGCATCCACATCGGCATATAAGCCTTCTTCAGTGGGTTTTCCTTCCGATAATCCATAACCCCTGTAATCAATCATCATCACTCCATAACGGTTTTTCCCGTTTGTATTGGACAGTAACTGGGCACGTGGCCAATAGAAATCCATATGGTCTTTGTTGCCATGACAATACATGATCACGGTGTCTGTGGCAATACGGTTAAGATCGCCAATGTAAACAGCATAGATCTTCGTTGCATTTGTTTCTCCCGGTGCTTTAGAATCAAGGGTAAATAAGTGAATAAGATTGTCCGGAATAGCGTACGAAGCATCGAGGTGAAAGTCCACTTCGCCGGGATAATTATTTAACTGGTAGCTTGTGATCTTATGTTCATTTGCATTAAACAGGTTGCTATCCAATCTTGCGCAGCCGGTAAAAAATAATATAATAAGGCTATAATAAAGTATGTTTTTCATTGAATTAGAATTTACGGGTATAACCAAAATAGATTCCAAAGGCACCATTGTTTCCGAATGGTGATTTGTAGTCAACAACACTACTCTTATGATAAAGGTTAGAGGCAAGCACTTTTGCTTCAATAGTGAAATCCCACTTTTTACGAATAAAGGTTTGTCCCACAAGTGGTGTCACTAACCAGTGGTGCGTTTGATCCTGGTTATACGATTTTGCTGATGCCAGTTCAAACCAATTGGATAAGCCGGCATATACAAGATCTCTCTTATTATTATACTCCCAGAAAGCTGAAATGTCTACTTGAGGATAGAACTTGTTTGCATCCTTATTACGGTAGATGAGATTCGCAACAGGAGTTATGCTTATAGCCGGTCTATAACCATTTTGTTGTAAAAGCTGTTTTGTTATTCCAAGATCTAACTGGGCATTCCCATAGGCAGCAGATGTAATATTCACACCTGCAAAGCCCGTAAGCGTACTGTCTATACCGTACCCATAAGCAGCGCTTAATAAAGGCATAGGGATTGTCAGGTTGCTAAAATCAATCAGGGGTCCACCCAGGGATACGCTAATTGCAGATTGATTCTTTTCAAGTGGTTTTACAAAACGCACTGGGGCACAGGAAAGCACAGTTGATAAAAGGAGGAGGTACAGTACAATTTTTCTCATCAGGTGTTTTTAAGCGCGGAAAGATATAATTCTACAATGATTTTGTAGATTTTTTTATCCCGATGAATTATAACGGCTGATTCAAATCATAATACACGGAAAAACCATTGAATAGTTTTATTGCACTTATTCTAAATAGAATGGCAGTGTTAAAGCAGAAAAGGAAGTACCATACTATTCATCAAGGTATTACAACCCGGGATAGCCGTGAATTTCATAAAACAAAGAGAGAAGAGATACGCCGTATTGAAACCTTTAGTGATGCTGTGTTTGCTTTTTCTATTTCTCTCCTGGTGATGTCCCTGGAAGTGCCTCAGACCTTTAATGAACTGAAGATCATCTTACAAACTTTTCTGCCCTTCATAGCCACCGTAAGTTTAGTTTTTCTATTCTGGTACCAGCAGTATCGTTATTTCAGGAGTTATGGATTGAACAATAAGCCGGTTATTTTTCTCAATGCAGCACTCCTGGTGTTGATCCTTTTTTATATCTATCCGTTGAAGTTTTTATTCTCACTGCTTTTCAACATGATTATTCCGGGAGATTATTTTCCAAAAGCAACAGCTAACGGTTTAACTATCATTACGAATGCAGATTTCTATTCCCTGGTGATGATTTACAGTGCAGGATATGCAGCTATCTGGCTGGTATTTTATTTTCTCTATCACCACGCATACACAAAAAGAAAAGAGCTTGAGTTGACGCCCATGGAAATACAGGAAACTTACAGGCAGATCCGCGGGGCTTTGGTAAATGTAGGTGTTGGAGTATCAGCGTTGATCTTTTCTATGGCAGGGTTTCCAATGATAGGAGGAATTTGCTATCTTCTCATATTACCCCTTCTGCTATGGAACGACTGGTACTACAGGAAACAGTGCAGGCAATACAAATAACATTCTCATTCCTGATTTTTTTTGCAACATAATTATTGCTAGAACTTAGTACCGGTAAGGGTTTTTTGTTTCGAAACATATTAAATATGAAAACTGTTTGGATGTGCAGTTCGCTTTCGGAACAAGATTTGCTTTTTAGAAATTACCTACTTATTTGAAGATTGACACAGTTCCTCATCCTTTGAAACGAAAACTAAATCTTTTAAAAACTGAGATGATGAAACCTATACTCCTGGCAATTTGTTTTGCCTTCCTATTCGGTTGTGGAACTGAACGTGTTGTACAGGCAACACTTATGGATGCTACTATCGTAAAGGTTGAGACCATTACACGTTACCCCAATGCCAATGAAAAGATGCTCACCTGGGAAACGCCGAATCATGTTACTTATATCACTTTTGAACCTATTAATTCTTCGCTTTCATTAGGCGATAGCAGGAAAGTATTGGTACAGAGATAGTGATTATGTACGGGCAGACTATTTTAGTTCAGAATAGCTTTTAGCGATAGCTCCTCCTAGTTTTGCGTTATTCTTAATTAAAGCAATATTAGCCTGGAGACTTTCACCGCTGGTGTGTTCGGCTATATAGCTTAAAAGGAAAGGAGTAACTTCATTTCCTTTTATATTATTTTCTTCTGCAACTCTTAATGCTTCCAGTATATGTAGTTCCATTTGTGAAGCTTCTATTTCATGTTCACCCGGTAGAGGATTAGCAATCAATACGGAGCCATTCAATCCCATTTGCCACTTCAGGCGAATCATAGAGGCAATTTCATCCACCCTGTCCAATCGCAGGGGTGACCTGAATCCGCTTTTTGTTGAATAAAAGGATGGGAATTCATCCGCTCTATAAGTTACTACCGGCACGCCGAGTGTTTCCAGGTACTCTAACGTGAGACCAATATCCAGTATCGATTTTACACCAGCTGAAATCACTGCGACAGAAGTTTGTGATAATTCAGTAAGGTCAGCGGAAATATCCATCGTCTTTTCTGCACCCCGGTGTACGCCACCGATTCCGCCCGTTACAAACACCCTGATCCCTGCCCAGGATGCGATTCTCATGGTTGCAGCAACAGTTGTGGCACCGTACAAACCTTTACTTAGTACATAAGCGATATCTCTCAAGCTTACCTTCCATACATCATGACGCTTTGCAAAACTTTCCAGTTCTTCTTTTGATAATCCTACATGGCACCTGCCCCCAATTAAGGCGATAGTGGCTGGAATGGCTCCATTCTGTCTGACAATTGATTCCACCTCCAGCGCAGTTTCAAGGTTATGGGGGTAAGGCATACCATGGGATATAATAGTAGACTCGAGAGCTACTACGGGTCTGGAACTTTCAATTGCGTCCTCTATTTCCGCGGATAAATTAATGTATTGGTTCATTCCTTGGGAAATATTTAGGTACCAAAGCCAAAAGCTTTTTTTGATTAAGATGAGTGGCAATAGCACCATTAACCTGCAGGATCTCTGAAGCCAGAGAATGAGCTAATTGTAAACACTCCTCTTCATTCTTTCCGAGGTATTTGCCTAATAAGAATCCTGAAAGGGATCCGTCACCTGCACCGGTGCAATCCACCACATCCACTACGGCAGCATGAAGTCCAACTGATTTTTCTTTGCTAATAATTATCGAACCATTGCTGCCATTATGAAGCCATACATTCTGAACTCCCCTGTCCAGGAGTTCCTCAATCTGTTTTTTAGTGGAAGGGAGAGGTTCATGACAAAGAACCGGCAGTTCATCTTCATTGGGGGTAATCATATACAGCCCATCCAGGTTCACCGGGGCTAATTTAGTTGCAGGTGGAACAGATACGGGTTCGATGATAAATGGAATGCCGGTTCTTCTACTAAATGCCAGCAACCATTCTACCGTTTCAACGTTCACGTTAGCATCCGCCAGGATGAAAGAGCCGGATTTCAATACCTCTATATTATTTTCGAGATGCTCCGGAGTTATCAGGTGGTGTGCAGAATTGGTTATGAATGCGGCAAATAAAGATCCATCCTGGTTTAGAATACCTGTATACTTCCCCGTTAGCCCCTTTGTTGTGATCGCGGCATCAAGTTTTACTCCTGCGGACAGGCAAACATTTTTCATCCAGTCTCCATCACTGTCATCACCAAAGACTCCAATGAATTGGACAGGAACGTTTAATAATGCAAGCTGGTGCGCTATGTTACGGGCAACTCCTCCCGCAGTTTTAGTTACGTTAGCATTGGATGTGCTTGCTAAAAATATTTTATCCGGGGCATGAAAAAGTTCATCCACCAGGGCAGCTCCGATACAAATAACGGGTTTGGTCATTTGCAAATCTAAACATGGAAAAGTTGTGAAGAGAATGGATGAGCCGGTTTTTGTTGAAATTGGTAGATAAGCTGATAACCTCTGCTTAACATCAGTATGCCCCAAAATTGCACGCTTCTTGATGTAAAGACTTTAAATTAAATCTATATTTATGAAAAGATGGATAATCTGTTCATTCCTGGCAATGGCAACGTTAATAGGGTATTCCCAAGCAAATACGGGAACTACACCTCCGCCGGGAAGTAAAGTAGTAAAATCAAAAGTAAAGATCAAGGGTATAGGCGAACCTACAGCTGTAACAACTACAACAACCAGTACAACCGCAGGTACAACAACAAGCACTGCCCATAAAAGCGGTTCCGGTACTGTAACACATAAGTCAACTGCCAGTCATAAGGCAAAGAGCAGCGGAACACATAAGAAACATATAAGACACCATAAATCCACAGCTCATA
>JBLNAY010000007.1:0-2975 GCA_050259715.1 Candidatus Dadabacteria bacterium | reverse complement strand
AAATGATGAATATTAATACATACTGAAGGAAATAGAGGGGATATTTTGTTTGGCAGCTATAAGAGCAAAATCTACCCGGAAGTATAAAACAGGGCAGAGCACCAATTTGACAAAACCACAGGGTGGAAACGGTTGCATATCAAAGTGCTCAACAAATTTGCTGTACGAAATTGAAAATCATAAGGGCTATTCTTTTAACCCAAATGGATTGTCAGCTGTTTAAGCATATGTATTAGCTGGATATGGCTTATTAGGTTCATGGGTCTTCCACAGGGAATATACACTATTGATACGCAGTTGACACGCAGTTGACACGCTGTTGATACGCTGTTAACTCCGTATCAATTCCGTATCAACTCCGTATCAATTGCGTATCAACTGCATATGAGATCTTACGGAGAATGCCAGGAGAGCCATTCATAATCACAGGAGAGGTTTTAATGGCCTATACCTAGTAAACCATTGATTTTCATGAACATTCAATTTTTTGATTTTCCATAAGAATAGACATGAGTTTGGCCATTAATAAATAAAAAAAGCTCTCCTGTAACAGGGGAGCTTAGTTAATAATCAATTGAAATTGGATGATTACTTGTAAAAGTCTCTTTTAAGAAGTTGGTTATCCAGCTTACTTATGGAGCTCTTCTTCCGCTTACGAGATTAATGATAAAGAGGATAACGGCAATGACTAGTAGTGTATGAATCAAACCGCCGGCATGAAAAGCAAACATTCCTAATAACCATCCAATAACCAGGATAACAATTAAGATGTATAAGATATTTCCCATTGTTAATGAAATAAAGTGAAAAAAATAGGTTTACTATATACTATCTGAAATAATCTTGCCAACCCTTGCAGGAGGTCTGATTTGACCAGGGGGGTATTGCTATAATTTAAGGAATTCTTGCCGAATCAACAACATTTCTTATAACAAGAGATAGTCTAATTTAGAGTGGTGATCTTAATCACCTGGTAATTAAAACCTTAAAATCGTTATTATGATACCAGAAAATGTAATCACTGAATTAGCCGATGACCTTGAGAGTGGTTTTAAATGCTATGTTCACAAGCGTACATTCGAAATAGTTAGTTTTCCTGAAGAGTATGTATTGAATGATAATGTGGAGGATTTTGAGGAGGAAATGGAAAAGGTGGAATCTGAACCCGAAGCATATATTGAATTGGAACCAATGGGAAGCTTCGACAGTTTTAAGGTGATGCAGGACTTTGTGAATTGCATGGATAAAAAGAATCCATTAAAAAGCAAACTGGCTGATGTTCTACAAGGTCCAAAGCCGGTGGTAAATTTTAAAAAGCTGATCCACCAATCAGGAACTACCCGTGAAGAATGGTTCTCTTTCCGTAAAGCAAAAAATGTTCAATGGGTACGCGAACAGCTTAATGAATTACTGGTTAGCGATACCAATACCTGAAGTTAAATACACGGTTACTTCCTGGTCATACTTTTTAAACAAATGCGGCTTATGCCTCTTAATTGAGATAAGCCGCATTTTATATTATGGAGAATTTACTTTCTGTTATTTCATCCGTTCATAAGTCTCTGTTGTCCTGGTTCCATCAGGATATAGTATGGTTTGCTCGTACTTGTCTTTACCAATGAATTTTAAATCAAGGTTAATTGCTTTTCCTTCGAGTTCTGTGCTATAAGTAGAACTGGTTGGAATTTCAACTGCTTTATTGTTTCCATCCATCCTGAAATTGCCATAACCATAAGAGGATAATAGGTTTCCCTTGTCATCTTTCCATGAATGTGTCCACAAGAAATTTCCTGATTCATACATTTTGAATTGAATAGGATCATCAGTCACTACAGTTTTTCCGTCGTTCATGATTGTCACGCTTTTTATTTGCTTCCAGGTACCATCGAGGGGAGTAACCAAATTACTCCCAATGCTCTTGTAACTTTCAGTTAATATAGCGGTTGTTCCCTGGCTATCTACGGGAAAGTTAATTACCTGGCTATAACTATCTCCTTCTTTTGCAACAACTAATTCAAAAGTATTGGATCGAGGACCCTGGTTAGTGTATAATATATTTTCAATCACCTTACCATTTTCTATCCTGTAAGTGCCAATGCCATATTCTGCTAAAGAATCCTGTGCTCTTTTATGAGCGTACATCATATACTTGTCAGTGAACATTTTTTGTTGTTGAACATTAATTGTACTATCATTAATAGTTTGTTTCAACAAGGTGTAGGCACCTTTCATTTTTAGGGCAGTCGGCTCTTTTACTAAATCGGGTTGTTGTGCATAACTGTAAATGCCTGGAATAACAAGCATGGCAGTAAAAAGGGTGAATTTGCTGATCATAGATGGGTTTTTTTAATGAAGAAGAATCGGTTTAGAACAGAATTCAAGAGATACGAAAAGGTGGCTTTGGAGTAGGAAAGAATCTATGCCTAATTTAATAAAAAATGACCGGTGTAAAAAATATATCCCTACGCTTTTGTAAAGATTAGCTTAGGAACATAAATTGAGTTTGAGTATACTACCATTATAAACAAGGATTAAAATCTTTAAATGGAAATACAACCTCCTGCAGGAAAAGAAGTTTTTGAAAGCGAGATAGCAAAATATTGGTTCGATGAAGATGGTATGCTTGTCTCTCTTTCAAAGAATCCGCAAAGAACAGTAGAAAACATTACAGCTAATGCAAAGATGATAAAGCAGCTTACCAACAATAAACTGGTGCCATTGCTGGTATATGTCACCAAATCTCCGATCCCGGATAAACAGACAAGAGACCTGGTGAACAAAGAATTACCGAATCTCTATTCGGCAATGGCTATGGTATCCAAATCAGGTGTCGCTAAACTGATCATGAATTTTCTGTTTAAACTGAAACCAGCACCTATTCCCATGCGCTCTTTTTCCGACGATAAGGAAGCTAAGGAATGGCTAATGCAATACTTGTAAGTTTTGCAGACAGAAAATTAAATTGCAGGAGTTAA
>JBLNAY010000006.1:0-6130 GCA_050259715.1 Candidatus Dadabacteria bacterium | reverse complement strand
GTGGTAATTAAATTAAAGAGTAAAGGAGAAATCCAATCAACAAAGGAGAACAACAAACCTAACGTAACAATTAACGACAAATCCAATAGTCCCAAACCAATGTACATGGTTGATGGCAAAGAGAATGCAGATGCTCTTGAAACACTCAAACCTGAGGGCATCCAAAGTGTTAATGTATTAAAAGGAGATGCCGCAGAAAAGAAGTATGGTGATAAGGGTAAAAATGGGGTTATTGAGATAACAACCAAAAAAGCCGGAGCTCCGGTGACAGATGGAACAACCACCATTCCAGGCGTTACTCATAATGACCCAGATGTAAACAGGATATTTGAGAAAACAGAAACTCCTGCTTCCATTGACCTTACGGAATGGAGGAAGTTCTTATCAGAAAATTTGCAACCTGTGATTGAATCAGTAGCCGGCAATGGCGCACGGCCCGGCTCATACACTACACAGGTGAAGTTTATTGTTGAAACGGATGGAACACTTTCCAATGCTTCTATTGTGAAAGATCCGGGTTATAATCTTGGAAAGAAAGTCATGGAGTTTATCTATAAATCACCGAAGTGGGAACCTGCCACCCAGAATGGAATTAAAGTAAGATCGTATCATACCCAGCCTATCACCTTTGTTATATCAAAACAATAATGTGAATAACGGGTTATGTAAAAACATAGTTTCGAAATATACTATGGTCAAATAACTTTAAAGAAAAAGCACAGCCGTCGCTGTGCTTTTAAGATTAAAACCACGAGAAAGAAACATTCTCACTGCGGGTTTTATCTGCGTCCGAAGAGAAATGGTTTATATGAATAGGATATGTACTCCTTCACCTTGTGCTCTTTGGTAAAAATCTCCTACGGTGAGCACTCCATCAATACCGGTATACAAGTCTTTTTTTGTATAATGGAACATATCCATAGCCAGTTTGCATGCCCATAGCTTCACGCCTGAGTCTTTAAGGAGATCCAGGAATTCAGGTACTTCAGGAATATCGAGTTTTTCCATTTCCTTTTTCATCATGTTTGTAGCAAAAGCTTCCATGCCCGGTAATCCACCGACCATTGTTGGGATATGCATGGCTGGATTCCCGACAGTGGCTACATGAAGACGTTGTAATTTCTTCTTATGAATGGACTCCAATCCAAAGAAGGTGAAGAACATTTCAGATTCGATGCCTTCCATCCTTGCTCCATTGGCTAGTATAAAAGCAGCATATACATTTTCTAAGCTGGCCTTGGAAAGAATGATCATCACTTTATTTATCTGGCCATTATCTAATGACATAGTTTCTGTTTTTGAGTTATTAATTAAATACAACTGGCGGGCTTAGGCACTCCAGCAATCTTTGTGGCTGTTTTTAAAGGGGCAACAGGAAACAGTGAGTAGAATTCTTTGATATCAACAACTCCACTCTTCCCTACTTTCCTAATACTGAGCGGATGCTCATGTTTATATTCATCCTGTATGTAGTCAATTACTTCAAAGTGACGGGCAGTCAGGTGAATGTTTGATTCCGCAGCCAGAGCTTCGGCTACTTCTTTCGTCCATTGTGAGAAGTCCGTCATGAAACCTTCTTCATTTACTTTGATTGTTTTTCCATTAATTGTCTTTTCCATGGTTTTATTTTATTGGTTTTAATTCATAATTTTTTCCGGCCAGTTTCATATTTGCAGGCACCAGGGGGATAGGAGTTCCTTTCAA
Source organism: Candidatus Dadabacteria bacterium (assembly GCA_050259715.1). Taxonomy (GTDB): domain Bacteria; phylum Bacteroidota; class Bacteroidia; order Chitinophagales; family Chitinophagaceae; genus Flavisolibacter. Next base: position 4,426 of record JBLNAY010000006.1, on the reverse strand, counting down.
TAGCATGTTCCAGTATACCCAGCGAAATGCCAGCTTACCCAGGTGGTTAACGCGACTTTCCTTTAGTAAGCTTAAAGGACCAAAACCTGCTAAGGGGAATGTTCCACCAACCGGCTCATGGGTGTAATTAAAGTCGATCAGAAGAGCTTTGCCATTACCTGTTTCAATGAAACAATTCGCATGTCCATCAAACTCTGCCTTCAAAGGCTCTCCTTTTATATAGTGCAGGATGTTTTCAGTGAGTATCTCTGCCTCAAAGTGCACAACAGACCCTGCCTTCGAAGCGGGAATATTACTGGCGTCACCAATAACGAAAATATTGCTGTGATCCAGTGATTGCAGCGTAGTCTTACTGGTTGATACATAATTTAATTCATCCCCTAAACCTGACCTTTCAATCAGATCATCACCTTTGTTTGTAGGCACTGTCACCAACAAATCGAAGGGTACTTCTTTGCCTCCGTAATCAATGATCTTTTTGTTTTCATTGTCCACTTCAGCAATGGCGAAGTCTGTTTCTGTCCTGATGTTCTTTTCCTTGAGTAAGTGATCCAGGGCTGCTGTTGCCTTAGGCTTAGTGAAGGCGCCACTGAGAGGTGTAACGTAAGTGATCTCCACTTTGTCTCTCATCTTCTTATTCTTAAAATAAGAATCTGCAAGGAAGGCAAATTCAAGAGGCGCTACCGGGCATTTAATAGGCATTTCAGTTATGTGTACCACCAGTTTGCCTCCTTCCCATTCCCTCAATTTATTGCGAAGCGCGAGAGCTCCCTCAAAGCTGTAAAAGTCAAAGATGGAACGATGCCATTCCTCACCATTCATGCCTTGTACTTCTTCAGGAGCGATCCGGGCGCCTGTTGCGATGATTAGGATATCATAGAATAATTGTTCCCCATCATTAAGTATAACAGTGTTTTTTTCAGCAAGGATTTTCCCGATCTTTTCCCTGATAAGATTTACTCCTTTCGGGATAAACTTTTCAATAGGCTTAATGATATCTTCAGGCTCATAAATATCAAACGGTAAAAACAGGTAACCGGGCTGGTAATAGTGTTCTTCCCTTTCGTCAATGATGTCTATCTGCCATTCTTTTCTGTTTAGATGCTTGTGCAGGTGATTGGCCATAATGGTTCCTCCCGTTCCTGCTCCAAGTATCACTAATCTTTTCATGGTTTAATCTTTTAGTTTTCCAGTTTAATCAATTCTGATTTCCGGTTGAAAAACAATCGTGGACTTTATAGAATTAGATATGAGGCAGGCTGCTTCAGACATCTGTAGAATACGAAGTCCTTTTTCCCGGTCGCTTTCTGTTGCTATCGTTAGTAGAGGCCGCAGCGCTATCTCGCTGATCATGTATTTGCCTTCTACTTTTTCCAGTTTTCCATCAGCATTGCACTGGAAGTTGATAAAGGTGAATTTCGAATTTTCTGCAATGGCTAGAAAAGTTGTCATTAAACAACTGTTTACTGAAGCAACCAGCAAGTGTTCCGGGGACCAAATGCCGGGCATTCCTTTAGGAAATTCAGGAGGAGTTGCTACTTCTATATTAGAGTTGAGAACAGGGGAGCTCATTACTCCTTTACGTTCTGCTTCCCACTCAAGATTTACGGTGTAAGTATGAATATTTTCCATGCGCTTCCTGTGAATTTTAATCTTACCACAAAATTCCTCACGCATATTCCGGCCTTATGTAACTTATGTTACACAGGGAGCAACCTTGACTAAGTTCATGCAACACGGTGATGGCTATCAGTAAGGCGGGTAACGAGTATCATAAGACACTTGTTTAAGACAAATTGGTTATTGGAAAATAAGGCTGTTGTATACACCCTTGTCTTTATTTCGTGCCGCTTTTATAAAATTATATGAAGGGCTATCGATGCGTGCAACAGCTTTATCAACCTTGAAATGGGAGAAGAAATGAATAGCGTATGTGCAACCCCGTTTTATCCCGGAATAACAGCCATCATAGGGTGGTATTCATATTGGTTAATGGTAGCAGCCGGATCGGATGAAATCAACTCTTTTACCTGTTCCTCATTTTGAACAGCCACTATCCCTAAGCCATAAGCTCCCGCCGGATCCAGTACAGGGCCAAATACCAGCACCATTCCTTTGTTCATGTAATCCTGCCAGTAGGCCTTGTGTTGCTGCATAATGTTTTTCTCATCTTCAGTCATTGTTGCTATAAAATCAGGCCGCCTTGGTATCAGCTTCAGTGCGAAATATCTCTTTTCCATAATAACCAATATAAAAGTGAACTATGACAATTTAGGTCCGTACCACCTTATGAAATTAATCATAGACATTTATTTTTGGTCCACAATATATTTCGTAAATTTCTGCTTCTATTTCTATTCATTCTTCTGAAAAGCCACGTTGCTTTCGTACTCCTCAACCGGTTTATTCATTAACTTAAAATACTCTGTATGAGAAAAATTCTCTTACCTGTTTTTGCAGGACTATTTGTTTCACTTGTTGCATGCAACACGGGCACTACTGTAGCAGGCATCAGCTATAGCTCGCAGGCTCAAAAGAATCTTGATGTTTCTCATCAAATTGATTCTGCATTCACCAACGGGAATACCGCTGTCATTGATAGCCTATTTGCCCCCGACTTTGTTGATCATGGTGATAGGGGTGATATAAAAGGCACAGACAGCCTGAAGTCAATGGTGAATTACATGCATGCCAATTTCACCGACATGAAATCAGAGCGCATTAGAGAATGGGCTGATAATGATTATGCGGTTAATTGGATGAGGTATACCGGTAACAGCAAGGTGGCATCCCCCGGAATGCCTGCTGGTCCTTTTGAGTTCAAGGAAATGGAAGTTTCCCGCTTTGTCAATGGCAAAGTAGTAGAACACTGGACTTTCATTGATGCTCAGACTATGGCCCAAATTATGAAGAATATGGGCATGAATATGAACATGAACAATATGGACAGTGCTTCCATGAGGCACATGGACAGTGCCCACATGAACATGACCGACACAAGTCATATGAGAACAACGGACACTACAAAACACAAGATGTAATCAAGCCAGTTTAGAGACGAAATGTATTGCGTCTCCACCGGCAATTAAATTCATAAGGAGACGGCACCTGTGCCGTCTCTTTTATATAAGTACTGGTTGTCTGTCTTATCAGAACTCGCGTCTTCTCCGCGCCTTGTTTCCCAGGTACATGATACCTTCTATGCGGTCGTTGCTAACTCCCTGCTGGCGTAGCAATTCCGCCAATAATTGATTCGTGATCTGCGACTGCCTTCTCTGCTCCCGCATTCCGGCGTTCACTGCCCATCGTATGATGAAGTATAGAAAAATCAGAAATAGTATATAGGCTCCAAGCATTATTACCATTTCTAATGATCCGAGCGGAGCCCAATTGGATACCTGTGTAGATTGAAGCAATGTCATAAATCGGGTTTTATTTATTAAAAGTATACAGAGTCAATGATGCCTTTAAGCTTCTGGGCAGATAGTTGAAGCAGGTATTGTTCCTGTTCACTCACCTGGAGATTCAATGCCTCTCTTACACCCGTTCGGTCCACAACACAAGGAATGCCAAGGTAAACATCGCTGATACCATGATAGTCCTGTAGCAGGGTTGAAATGGTTAGAATAGCTGCTTCATTACGGAGGATGGCCGTGCAGATGCGGTCTATGGCAAGAGCTATCGCGTAGTAAGTCGCCCCTTTGGCTTCGATGATCTTGTAGGCGGCATCACGGGTGTTGGTGAAGATCTCTTCTTTTTCTATGTCGGTCAATACAATCTCACTTCCTGCAATATTGGAAAGGCTCCATAAGGGAAGTTCTGAATCGCCGTGCTCACCGATTATATGGCCATGTACGCTGCGGGAGTCAATATTGAGCTTTTCTCCTATCAGGTAACGGAAACGTGCACTGTCCAAAAGAGTCCCTGAACCGATTACACGGTTTGTGGGCCAGTTGCATTTCTTCCATGTGAAATAGCTCATGATATCTACCGGGTTGGTGGCAATCAACAGGGTGCCATCTGTATTGTATTTGATCACCTCTGTAAGAATAGCTTCATAGATGGCTATATTTCTCTTCAACAATTCTGTTCTCGTTTCTCCCGGCTTCTGGGCTACTCCGGCAGTAATAATAATGATATCGGCTCCTTCACAATCCTGGTAATCACCTGCCCACACATCTGCCTTGCCAAGGAAAGGTAATCCGTGGTTCATATCAAGGGCATCGCCAACCGCTTTTTCTTTGTGAGCGTCAATGAGCACCAGTTCATCCATGCGCTCCCGCAGCAGCAGGGTATAGGCGGTGGTGGAACCAACTGCTCCAACACCAATAACTACAATTCTCGTCTTTTTAGAAGTTGTGTGCATAAAGTGAATCCTTCCTGTTGTTTTCGTTATAAAGATTAATCATGCAATTTACCTACCCTT
>JBLNAY010000005.1:0-29063 GCA_050259715.1 Candidatus Dadabacteria bacterium | reverse complement strand
TTTTTAATAGCTTCCACCAGTTCGGCTTTGGTAATAGGCACACCCATTACTTTGTTGTAGGCCTTTGCATCTATTAAGTACTGGTCCCTGATAATCTTAACCAATTGCCCGTTGTTGATCTCGGGAATAATTACGGTGTTGTAATTCTTTAGAATGTCACCTAAGTTTTTAGGGAAAGGACGTACATATCGAAGGTGGGCATGTGCCACACTATAACCTTCAGCCAACAAGTCGTTTACGGCTGTTTTGATTACTCCGTAAGTAGATCCCCACCCGAGCACCAGCACATCACCTTTCTCAGGGCCATTATCTAATTTTTGTTCAGGTATGTAGTCGGCTATCTTATCTACTTTCTCCTGGCGGATCTTCACCATCAGCTGGTGGTTTTCCGGTTCGTAGCTTACGTTACCGGTAATATTTTCTTTTTCCAGTCCGCCAATGCGGTGCTCTAAACCCGCAGTGCCGGGAATAGCCCACGGGCGAACCAGCTTTTCATTTCTTTGGTAAGGCTGGTACTTCTGTTCACCATGTCCCAGTTCTGTTTTAAATTCCACATGTATGGGTGCCAGGTCAGCTGAGGACGGATAGCGCCATGGCTCTGCACCATTGGCTATATATCCATCACTGAGGAAAATGACTGGAGTCATATGTTCTACCGATATCTTCACTGCCTCATACACTGCTTCAAAACAGTCGCTTGGCGTGGAAGCAGAAACTATAGGCATCGGGCATTCGCCATTTCTGCCATAGTAGGCTTGCAAAAGGTCACTTTGCTCTGTTTTAGTTGGCAAGCCGGTGGAAGGCCCGCCTCTTTGTATATCAATAATAATAAGGGGTATTTCCAGCATTACGGCTAAACCCATGGCTTCTGACTTCAGTGCCATACCCGGACCTGAAGTGGTGGTAACACCGAGCAGGCCACCATAGCTGGCTCCGATTGCAGAGGTTATACCCGCTATTTCATCCTCTGCCTGGAATGTCTTTACCCCAAAATTCTTGTGCTTACTCAATTCATGTAAGATATCAGAGGCAGGAGTGATAGGATAAGTGCCGAGGAAAATAGTGAGATTGCTTTTTACAGAAGCCGCAATCAGTCCATAAGCAACTGCCTGGTTGCCCATGATGCTGCGGTAAGAACCTGACTGGATCTTCGCCTTCTCAACAGTATATTGGGTGGTGAACGTTTCTGTCGTATCTCCGAAATTGTAACCTGCTTTCAAAACCTTAAGGTTAGATTCCAGGATATCCGGTTTTTTAGAAAACTTCTCCTGTAGGAATTTTTCCGTGTTGCTCATGTCACGGCCGTACATCCAATAAAGAAAACCAAGAACAAACATGTTCTTTGCCCTGTCCTTTTCTTTAGTCCCTAACTGGAAATCTTTAAGCGCCTCACGGGTCATTTTCGTCACGTCCATTTTAATCACATCATAACCTTCCAGTGAGTTATCTTCTGCCGGGTTAGAGCCTTCAGGATAATTTGCCAGGCGTAAATTCTTGACATCGAACCCATCAGTATTCAAGATAATTTTGCCACCTTTCTTCAGAAACTTGAGGTTAGCTTTCAAGGCGGCTGCATTCATGGCCACCAGCACATCAAAAGCATCCCCCGGGGTATAAATACTATCGCTTGAAAACCGTAATTGGTATCCACTCACACCCGGGAGCGTACCCTGGGGAGCCCGGATCTCTGCCGGGAAATCAGGGAAAGTGGAAAGGTCGGCACCTAATAAAGCGGTATTATTGGTAAACTGTGTTCCGGTCAACTGCATGCCGTCACCGCTATCCCCGGCAAACTTGATTACTACATCATGAAGGACTTCCTGCTTTCGTTCCATAAACGCAAGATATTCAGAAATCGCCAGTTTGGCAGGCAGTACAGGAGATATTAAGGAGAATTTTACTACTCTTCCTTTACACGGGGTAAAAAAATGACACTCTCATTAAAAAAAGCCTCAAATTGAGGCTTTTAATTTAGTTATATATGTTGATAATCAGATGTACTGAGAGTTTCGGAAAATCGTTTCCTTAAACACCCATGCCTTAGTTAAACTTAAATGGAGTTACCATTTCAAAGGCCGGGATGTTGACCTCAAACTGTTCTTTGTTGTGCAGGTTTTCCATCATATAAACACCATGCATTTTTCCCATCTCCGTATGGAGGTTACAACCACTCACATATTGATACTCTTCCCCGCTACTGATCACTGGCTGCATCCCTACAACTCCTTCACCTTCAACCTCTCTATAGCTTCCGTCACTGTCGAAAATGTGCCAATGCCTGCTGTGTAATTTCACCGGAAATGAATTGTGATTTTCAATGGTTATCCGGTAAGCAAACATAAACTCCGACTGCAAAGGATTGGAGTAATCCTGCTGGTAGAACGTTTCCACACTCACTTTAACGCCTTCCGATATCATGCTTATCATACAATCTGATTTGTCTTAAATAAAACAAAGTTGTTGCCACAAATTAGCATAGAAATTTGTGGAATAACTGAGGCAACGTAGGTTAATTTTGCGGCACATTCAACACAAAACACTAAAAATGAAAATAGCTGTAGCGAAAGGAGATGGAATCGGACCCGAAATAATGGCGGCAGTTCTACACATTTTTGAAGCTAACAAAGTTGAGCTTCAGTATGAATATGTAGAAATGGGTAAGTGGGTTTTTGATAAAGGATTTTCTAATGGTATGACACCCGAAGCACAGCAAACAATTGAAGAATTAGGAATATTGTTCAAGGGTCCAATGGAAACTCCTAAAGGAAAAGGTGTAAAAAGTGTGAATGTAACCGCGCGTAAAACATGGAACACCTATGCAAATAAAAGAGTATTTCAAACCTTGCATGGTGTAGATACAGTGTTCAGTAAGGCAGGAATTCCTATTGACTTAACAATAGTTCGTGAAAATATAGAGGATACTTATGGAGGCATTGAACATATGCTCACCCATGATGTGGCACTAGGCAGAAGGTTCATTACCAGGCCGGGAAGCTTGCAGGTAATTCGTTATGCATTTGAGCTGGCCAAACAAAAAGACGCAAAAAGAATTACCTGTGGCCATAAGGCTAATATCATGAAGATGACGGATGGTCTTTTCCTGGAATGCTTCTATGAAGTTGCAAAAGATTATCCCGGCTTAAAAGCTGATGACAAAATAGTGGATGATCTGGCCATGAAGCTGGTAGTGCGTCCCGATGAATTTGATGTCATTGTTCTCACCAACCTGCAGGGGGATATCATGTCGGATCTTTGCGCCGGGTTAGTTGGTGGCCTTGGCTTTGCCCCTTCTGCTAATATTGGTGATCACATCTCAATATTTGAAGCCGTACATGGCACCGCGCCAGATATCGCAGGTAAAAATATCGCTAACCCTACTGCCCTTTTATTGAGTGGGTTAGCTATGCTGCGGCATTTAGGACTGATGGAAAATGCCGCAATAATAGAAAACGCTTTACTATATACCCTGGAACAAGGAGTTCACACGGGTGACTTTGGGGATCGGTCCACAAAAGCGCTGAACACTTCCGATTTCACAGAGGAAATCATCAGCAATTTTGGTAAGCAACCAAAGATGAATGCAAAACCGGTAATAGCCAACAAGCCAATGATCCCAACCATGTTTGAACTGGAGAAGAATGCCATGATGATATCGGAGGAAATGCAACAGGAGAAGATCGTTGGTGTTGATATGTTTATCGAATGTAATGATCAACCGGAAGTTGTTGCGGAGAAGTGTTTATTGCATGGAGGTACCAAGTTCAAATTAATCAGTATCAGTAACAGGGGCACACAGGTATGGCCTACCGGTTCAAAATATACCAACCTGGTAAACCTTTATAATGTACGTTTTGAAGCCATTAATGACCAGGGGCTGAACCAGGCAGATATCATTGGGCTGTATGCAAGCCTCACCGGTGACTTCAAAATAGCTTCTTTTGAGCTCTTGAATATGTGGGGAGATAAGAAGGCGTATTCATTGGCGCAGGGACAATAAATGTTTTTAGTTTCGAGTTTTTCGTTTGGGGTGATGGCTATTAGTTAATCACCCTCTCATCATTGTTTAAGAACCCATATCACTTTACATTTATAGCACTTATGAAGATCAAACTCCTGTTGTTTATTGTTTTTCTTCTGATGGTACCTGCATGTTACAGCCAGTTGCAATACCGCGATATTTCGTTTGCTGATGCCTTAAAGATGGCTAAGCAATCAGGAAAAATCATCTTCCTGCAATACGAGTCTTCAACTTGCAGGGAGTGCAATGAAGTTGCCGATAAAGGTTTAAGTGCAAAAGAGGTAAGTGAAAAGATCCAATCTGTTTTTATCCCTGTGAAAATAACAAAGACAAGTATAGATAGGGTATTAGTAGGCAAACAGTATAATATGAGTAATGGCTTCGGCAGCTTGTTCATAGATTTTAATGGCAACCTTTTACATTCTTTTCATCGTTCCACAACAAGATGGCAGGAGTATACAGATCAAATCACAATTGCATTAAATAAGGCTGGTGAAGCACTCAAACTTAATGAACTTGAAAAAACCTATAAACAATTTGGTGGTACCGCTATTCTTGAAATGGTAATCAGTAAAAGAGAGTCCCTGAACTTACCTTATCATAAAGAATTGGATGAATATGTAACGACTATCCCCAAAGATTCATTATCCGCTGTAAGGACGCTGAAGTTTATTGCTCGGCTGGCGCCGGCTTTGGGATCTAAAGCAGATCTGATGATGCATACTGATATTACAGCTTTTCAGAAGGCCTGGGATCAACTAACCATGCTCGAACGCAGTACCACTACCGGAAAGATTGTATTTGTCTCTATGAACAAAGCAATAGCCGATCGTGATGATGTTTATGCAAATAAGGTGGCTGATTTTGCAGTGAATAACAATCGCGCTTCTGGTGCGACTGCTGAAAGGATACGCTCATTACAGATGCTGCGTTATTATAAAGGAATAGAGGATACTACGAAGTACTTAAAAACCGCCATTAATTATTATAGCCGTTTTGTAATGAGTACGGATATGGCCCAAATAAAAAAGCAGGATTCGCTTGCGCAGCGCTTCGCTTTAGATCGTGCTCCTGTTACTGATACAATTATTAATGGTGTTCTCAGGCAGCAGAAAAAAGTAGTTCAGGGCCCTTCATACGCGAGCTACATTGCTTCTGATCTTAGTAATGCAGCTGCTACTTTAATAAAAATGTCTAACGACCCGGTTATCCATTCTTTAGCGTATGATTGGTGCAAAAGGGCCCTTGAGTTTTATGAATCACCGGGTGATCTTGAAATTTTCAGCTCTATCTGCCGTAAGCTGGGCAAGGAAGAGGAAGCTCAAAAAGCAGAGGAAAAACGGACCGCACTCCGAAAGAAAGTGGGCATGTAATACTCCCGCTAATCATAATTTTTCATCGCGCACGCCCTGAAAGTATTTTTCAGCAATGCTGCAATCGTCATTGGCCCTACACCACCGGGAACAGGAGTAATATAGGAACATTTAGGAGCAACATTCGCGTAATCCACATCACCACTGATGCGATAACCACTCTTCCTTGATTCATCAGGTATACGGGTGATCCCTACATCAACAACAATGGCTCCTTCCTTCACCATATCCGCTTTTAAGAATCCCGGTTTGCCAAGTGCTGCCACAATCAAATCTGCACCGAGGCAGATTTCTTTTAGATTTTTAGTGTGAGAATGACAGATGGTAACGGTGCAGTTTCCCGGGTTGCCTGTACCGCTCAGAAGTATACTAATGGGCCGGCCAACGATATTACTTCTCCCGATCACCACTGCATTCATTCCATTGGTATCTAACTTATAGTGGCGGAGCAATAGAATGATACCATATGGAGTGGCAGGGATAAAACTGGGTTGCCCCAGCACCAGGCGACCAACATTGTTAGGATGAAAACCGTCAACATCTTTCTCTGCATCAATGGCATGGATAACCTCATCGGCATTAATGTGACCAGGCAATGGCAGTTGCACCAGGATACCGTCCACATCGGGATCAGCATTCAGATCATGTATCATATCCAGCAACTTTGAAGAACTCACATCTTCCTCCATCCTGATCAGCGTCGATTTAAATCCAACTTCATTACAGGCTTTTACTTTTGAAGCTACATAGGTTTCGCTGGCTCCATTATTCCCTACTAATATGGCTACAAGGTGGGGTACCGGGTTGCCCCTTGAAGAAAACTGGGCTACTTCAAGCTTTAATTCATCCTTAATTACCTGGGAGGCTTCCCGCCCGTCTAAAATTTGCATGCGCAAAGGTACTCACACGTATCAACACAATGATTAGCATATTGCATTTACCAGGGAAGTTTTTATGAAAAGGATAACCAATTGGGAAAAGCTTACCTGATGGAATATTATACTTTACCTGCAGGTTAACAGGAAGTTACTATAGGGTTACCATGGAGTTAGAACGGCTTTAGAACGGCTTTACCCCCTTCTAAAGCCGTTCAAACCCCCTACAAACGAGCACCTAACACGTAGGGAACTCTATATAGGACTGTATGTAGTCTTTAATTAGCCTGAAGTTTCCCTTTTTTATAGTAGATGCTTACTTTTTGTCGTTGGTATAATTCCTCATGTGAGGTGCCCTGGCTTTTTTAATGCTGCTAAGCTCAATGGCAGCACTGATCAGTGAGAGGTGGGTAAAAGCCTGTGGGAAATTACCGAGCAATTCACCCTTTAATCCAATTTGCTCGGCATAGAGCCCAAGGTGATTTGCATAACCAAGCATCTTCTCGAAATGTTCTTTTGCTTTTTCAGTTTCTCCCTGTAGTACCAGGCACTCCACATACCAAAAGGAGCACATGGTGAATGTTCCTTCATTGCCTTTCAATCCATCTATTTCTACATTCTGTTCTTTGTAGCGATAGATCAATACATCGGAACGAAGCTCACGATCGATGGCATCCATAGTCTTCAGCCATTTCTCTGAATGCGGGGAAATCACATTAAGAATAGGCAACAAAAGACAACTGGCATCCAGGTTATCTGATCCTTTATATTGTACAAATGCCTGCTTCTTTTCATTCCAGAAGTTTTCGTGTAGGTCAATGTAAATTTCATTTCTCACTTCACGCCATTTCACAAAATCAAAAGGGTAGGAAAAGTGATCTCCAATCTTTATTGCCCTGTCAAGCGCTACCCAGCACATCATTCTTGAGAAAAGGAACTCCCTCTTCTCTCCCCGCACCTCCCATATACTGTGATCCGGTTCATGCCAGTTTTCTATGACGAGTTCGACATACTTTATGATGATCTTCCAGTAATCAAAAGTGATTTCTCCTCCATGTTGTACGAAAATGTAAATGGTTTCCAGCAGCTCCCCATAGATGTCCATTTGCGTTTGCTTATGAGCATCATTGCCAATTCTCACTGGTTTTGAACCCTGGTATCCATCGAGGTAATCCAGGCACTTTTCATCAAGTTCTGTTTTGCCATCAAGTGAGAACATCAGCTGCAATTCGTTTTCACTACTTTGCTTTTTGATCCACTGAAGGAATTGTTCTGCTTCCTCAAGGAATCCAAGTTCGAGGAAGGCGTGCATGCTGAAAGCCGCATCCCTGATCCAGGTGTAACGGTAGTCCCAGTTCCGCCCCTCTCCTATAGCTTCCGGCAAACTGAATGTCGGTGCTGCTACCATAGATCCTAATGCACGGCAGATTAATAGTTTTAATGTGAGGGCGGCACGCCTTACCACCTCAACCCAATGGCCCTTGTATACCAGCCTTGATATCCACTTCTGCCAGAAGTGGATAGTATTGAAGTAACTTGATTTTATGTAAGCCTTATAATCCTCTTTCTTTTCCTTGCCTCCATCTGCCTGTCTCAAAATGAACCATGTAGATTCCGATTCATTTAATTTAAAATTTGCAACTGCATCGTCACCCTCTGCATGTAAGGTTTGTTCGCTTATTAATTCAAGTGGAGGTTGGTCATCTTCAGCAGGAGTAAATATTACATTCTCCTCCTTCTTTTCTGTACGATGCTTAATAGAAGCATAATTAAATCTTGGAGAACAATTCATCCGGTATTCAACTTTCCCCCTTACGGTAGTTACTTTCCGGATAAGTACTGTTCGCAATGTGTCATCTACTATAGGCATGAAGTCGATGACTTCCACAATACCTTCCTCAGCAAAAAAGCGTGTTAGTAATATATTGGTATCAGGTAAGTAAAGTTGCTTCATCACATAATCTTTCATCTGCGGCTCGATGGAAAAGTAGCCACCCTTCTCTGCATCCAGTAACCTGCAGAAAATGGAAGGAGAGTCGAACCTTGGAAAGCACATAAAATCTATAGAAGCATCGCGTGACACAAGAGCAACTGTCTGGAGGTTGCCAATGATGCCATAAGCTTCTATGGGAAGATATTTTCTATTGTTGGTATCCACTTTTGCCATTCATTAATTTACCCTATCTGATTATAAATCTCATCGACTTGCTGCATTCAAATCATATTAATTGAAAATGAATAATCAATTAATAATCTAATCATCATTTATTTCTTCTTTGACTGCAGTGCCACCACTAATCCAAGTGCCAACGCCCCGGCAACAGCCCTGACCAAATTTCTATGGATGCTCGCCCATAATGTGTAGCTTTTATTCGTGGCTATATTACCAAAGCCTCCATGAGCACCGCGATCTTCATGCACAGGCTCCCAAACATTATTTTCCCGGTATTTACTTACAGGTTCATTTGTCTGCTGTCCATCAAAAGCAGTTTTTGCCAGTACATAATCCGCATACCAGGGAGCTATCTTATTACCGATGATGGCTTTATAGGTGGGATAGCCAACCCAAACATTTCTCCTGTTATGAGCGGCTGCAAATAAAATGGCTTCAGCTGCCACTTCCGGTTCATACACTTTACCCATAGGTCTAGGCTTGTTCGGCAAACGGTTTAATACCCAGCCAAATTGAGTAGTGTTCATTGCCGGCAGCTGAACCATACAGGTTTTAATTTCACTTTTATCGTGCATCAACTCAGTACGCAGTGAATCAAAGAACCCTTCAATACCGTGTTTGGCTCCGCAATAAGCCGACTGCAGGGGTATGCCCCTGTAAGCCAGTGCCGATCCGACAAAAACAATAGAACCCCTATTGCGCGGAGTCATTCTCTTCAGTGCTGCTTTTGCTCCATATACCTGTCCCAGGTATGTAACTTCTGTTACTCTTTTAAATTCATCCGCATGTATTTCCTTAAAGGGTGCAAACACACTGTTCATTGCATTATTCACCCACACATCAATAGGACCTAATTCTCTTTCCGTTCTTTCAGCCGCATTTTCAACTGCCTGTGCATCGGCAACATCTGTAGGGATAGTAATGGCTGTGCCTCCGTATTGTTCTACTTCCTTTTTAGTGGCTTCCAATTGTTCAATACCCCGGGCCAATAGAGCAATCCTGGCACCTTGCTTTGCAAACGCCCATGCTGTAGCACGTCCTACTCCACCAGTGGCACCGGTAATTACTACAACTTTGTTTTTGTAATATTCTTTATTCATGATTAACTAATTCTTTATTGTAAAACAGAATATCCAATTTGCTGCGATTATAATACCATGTAGCAACGATCACACCATTGATAGCTTACTTGTTTCTAACCATATTCTAATGGTATTACAACTTCTATGATCCTTTGGCGGTATTCTTTTTGATACACCCTATGAAGTATGCATATAAATATGCATTGATGAAGGTTTGGTGAATCTTCCCGTGTGATTCGTGTGCAATCCTTACTCGAATTATCATTATAAGAACCTGTAGAATTAACCATGAGATGTTGCTGTTTTCTCCTGTTAACTATAATGGCTTTTACAGATTCAAATAAAAATAGAAGCTTATGATTCCAGAATGGCTCTCTGCCGGATTATGGGGATTGCTGGCAGGTTCGGCTTTGATAATAGGTGCGGCCGTTGGCTTCTTCGCCAATATCAGTCAACGATGGATTGCTGCTATTATGTCTTTTGGAAGTGGAGTACTGATATCTGCACTTTCATTCGATTTAATGGATGAAGCTTACAAAACAGGAGGTTTTGATTCCACTGCCATTGGTTTTATAAGCGGTGCATTGGTATATACAATTGCTAACATCATTCTTGCTAAACATGGCGCAAAGCATCGTAAGAGATCAAAAGATAAACAACCATCCGAGGGTGAACATGAAGGCAGTGGTATGGCCATCGCATTAGGCTCTTTATTGGATGGAATACCGGAATCTATCGTCATTGGTGTGAGTATGATAGCAGGTGGAGCAGTAAGTATGGTGGCTGTCATTGCCATTTTTCTGTCTAATGTTCCGGAAGGATTATCCAGTGCTGCCGGCATGAAAAACGCCAAAAGATCAGCAAGCTATGTTTTTACTTTATGGGTAGCGATTGCTGTTATCAGCGGCATAGCTTCTTTGTGTGGCTATGTTATTTTCAGTCATTTCAACAATGAAGTGATAGCAGCAACAACAGCAGTAGCTGCCGGCGCTATACTTTCTATGTTATCCGATACCATGATTCCCGAAGCATTTGAAGTAGCCCATAATTATGCAGGATTAATAACTGTAATCGGCTTTCTCGCTGCCTTCATTTTGACTAAGGTGGGTGGATAAATAACTAGTATATCAACCTATAGTTGCATATTCTCGCCTGTTAAGGAGCTCCTATAGTTGTGAATCGCAGTTGAGACACTATTCACACGCAGTTGAGACGCAGTTAACACGGTGTTAACTGCGTCTCAACTGCGTGTGAACAGCGTATCAATAGTGTGTTAACTGCGTTAGCGATTGCACTATGAGAGATGCAAGATCCGGGATACGTATCCCGGGATACGTGACAAGTGAGAAAATCAACCTGGTTTTAGAAGAGTATAAGTGAGAAGCTGAACAAGACTTGTTATTTGGCATAACCTTTCCACATGTTAATTCATGACAGAGAAAAATTACACCGGGTTGGTACCCGAAAACAAAGAAGGAAAAGAAATAACCGCAACTGCATCAGAAACTCTTAACAGTACTGAAGCTGCTAAAGAGCTTTATAATAAGGCAAAAGAGAGGTTGCAATCTGTGAATAACTGGGGCAAAATAGCCGGAAAGCTCAGCGCTAATTTCCAGGTCACAGATGACAAAGGCAATGAAGTAAATAGAAATGCTGCAAAAGGAGATCATTTCAGAATTGACATCCCGGCACCCGCCAGTAAAGCCGGCGGTGGTTATGACTGGGCCAGGGTGGAAGACGTTAAAGAGGTAAATAAAGGTGATATCGACTCTGTTGCTATACGCGTCCGCCCGGCAGAAAATCCAACAAACGACAATAAGAATATTGCGCACTTCCTATCCGAAAAATCCACCAGCACCTTTACTGTTACCAGGGAAGGTAAGGAGGTAACTGCCTGTATTTATGACCGTAATATAGAGGCAAATGAAGAAAGCAACGAACCTATTGACAAACTCCGCAACAGTGTTGTTGGACTAGGTGCCAAACATGCGTTCTCCAAACTTCAATGGCAGGCATTAGCCAACGCATTAATTGAAAAAACAGGATAGTACCATTGCGATCTCACGTTTGAGAACCCAGGAATTAGAATGTTTTGAAGTTCAATATTGTAGACTTTAGATATTCAGATTTTCCTGGAGTTCTTGTAACCATTTTTCGCCAGCCATTGCAATACTTTATCTCTCTGGTCTCCCTGCACGATGATTTCGCCGTCCTTGGCAGATCCTCCGGTGCCGCAAAAGTTCTTTAGCTTTTTACCCAGATCTTCAAGGTCTTCTTCCTTTCCTACAAAACCATCTACTAGTGTAACGGCCTTCCCTGCACGGTGCTTTGTATCAAGGCGGACCTTCAGTTTTTGCTGTTGTGGAGGTAAAGTTTCCGCTTGCTTTTCATCTTCGTGTTCAAAGCGGAAGGATGGATCGGTGCTGTATACAAATCCACTTTTATCAGGTTTATTTTTCTTGCTCATTCTTTGGCTATAAGTCTTACTATCAAACAATTACAGCTTTCAAACTTAGATCAAGGCTCTTTGCCTGGTGAATCAAACCTCCTACACTTACGTAGTCAACTCCTGTAGAGGCAAATTCTTCTATCGTCTCGAGGTTTATCCCTCCACTGGCTTCTGTTTCAAACTCCCCTCCAATCATTGATAAGGCTTCCTTTAGTTGCATAGGAGTAAAGTTATCCAGCATCACGCGGTTTACTTTGCCTCTTCCTATGTCGCAAACTTTCTTAACATCTTCCAGGTTGCGCGTCTCGATTTCTATTTTAAGATCGGGACGATAGCGCTGTGTGTAATCCCAGGCCCTTTCTATGGCAGGCTCCAGCCCTCCGCAGTAATCAATGTGGTTGTCCTTGAGCATGATCATATCAAAAAGGCCAAACCTATGGTTTACCCCTCCGCCAATACGAACCGCCTCTTTTTCCAATAAGCGGAAATTAGGTGTGGTCTTACGGGTATCCAATAGCCGTGTCTTATATCCTTCGAGCTTTTGAGTGTAACTTTTTGTCAGGGTGGCAATACCGCTCATGCGCTGCATACAATTTAATACCAGCCTTTCCAATTTTAGAATGGTATGCACTAATGTTTCTACCTCGAAGGCCACTTCTCCGGGTTTCATTTCGTCACCATCATTTTTTAAACGGGTAAACCGGGCAGAAGGCATTTTGTATTGAAATATCTTTTCGGCTACGTCCATTCCGGCGAGGATTCCCTCCTGTTTGATCTTCAGGACGGCCTTGCCCTTTACATCGGCAGGAATACAACACAGCGTGGAATGATCTCCATCACCTACATCTTCTGCCAGTGCCGAATCTATTAAACGGTGTAAACGTGCATCGAAATCTATCATACCTACAGGCAATTAAAAGGGCCCGAAGTTAAAGAAATAATAAAGCTTGCCTGTGGCGAGAAGTTAGGTAGACTGGAAGCGAATCTCCCGCAGGAGCTGTTTTCCATTTTTAGAAGCCATAAATACGGTGGTCCTGTAATTACCCGAACGGGTAATGAGGGTGCCTATGCAAAATTCGCTGCCGCCGTTATTGCCCTTATGTTTTACCTCGAAACTCCGGATGCCATTATTTGCGAAGAAATCCTGTAATATAAGTACTGCCTGTGCCCTGCTGTAAGTATCTGTTTTGTCGGGTAAAGAAAGTTCGATGTTATCGTCGACGTACCTCGCCAACTCGGTAGCATTGCCGCTTCTGAGGGCATTAACCACGTCGTCCAAACCCATTACAGGTAAGGGAGCCGGAGTTTTGCCGATCAGGAAGAAAGCGAGGAGACTTAGAACAATTTTGTTAAACATACACACGAATTGCGTCCGGCCTGCCATCATCGAAAAATGTGCCGAATTGGACGTTTGGGTATTTAGTTAACAAATTAAACTCAGCTTTTTTCATGTTAGAGTTTTACGACCTTTACCGCCTATGGCTCAGAAAAAAGTAATACTGGTAATTATGGATGGCTGGGGATTAGGAAAAGTAAAATCTGCCGACGCTATCCAAAACGCAAACACACCCTTTGTTTCGTCTCTTTATAGTAAATATCCAAATACAACACTGGTTACCTGTGGTGAAGCCGTCGGGCTACCGGAAGGCCAGATGGGTAATTCCGAAGTTGGTCACCTTAACCTGGGGGCTGGTAAAGTTGTTTACCAGGAGCTCCAGAGGATCAATGTGGCTATCAGGGAAGGCGAACTAAAAACCAACCCTGTTTTGCAGGAAACACTTTCTTATTGTAAAGAAAATAACAAGCCATTACACCTTCTTGGGCTGGTGAGTGATGGTGGCGTGCACTCGCATATTAACCATCTTAAGGCTCTTTTGGACGTTTGTAAAGCTGAAGGCCTTCCTCAGGTTTTTATTCATGCTTTCACTGACGGCAGGGACACTGACCCTAAAAGTGGCCTTGGATTTATTAAAGAGCTGGATGAGCATTGTAAAATATCAACCGGGAAGATAGCTACCGTCAACGGCCGTTATTATGCAATGGACCGTGATAACCGTTGGGAAAGAGTAAAACTGGCATATGACGCCATGGTAAACGGGAAAGGAGTTTTTGAAACTTCAGCCGTCGATGCCGTACAAAACTCCTATAAGGAGAATGTTACGGATGAATTTATTAAACCCGCCGTAATTACGGAAAACAATCAGCCACTGGCCACCATTAAAGATGGAGATGCGGTGCTTTGCTTTAATTTCCGAACGGACCGTTGTCGCGAGATCACCAAAGCCTTATCACAATTGGATTTCCCTCAACAGGAAATGCATCATATGAACCTGTTTTATACCACTATGACAGAGTATGACAAGACATTTCAGAATGTTCACGTGGTGTTTGAAACAGATAACCTGGTGAACACCCTGGGTGAGGTGATGGAGCAAAACCATTTAAAGCAAATACGCATTGCTGAAACTGAGAAATATCCCCACGTTACCTTCTTTTTCAGCGGGGGCAGGGAAAAGCCTTTTGAAGGGGAAAGCCGGATAATGATTCCTTCACCTAAGGTGGCCACTTACGACCTTAAACCGGAAATGAGTGCAACAGAAGTTACCAACGCCATTGTACCTGAAATAGAGAAAGAAGAAGCCAGCTTTATCTGCCTGAATTATGCCAATGCCGATATGGTGGGACATACAGGCGTATGGGAAGCGGCTATTAAAGCGGTGGAAACGGTAGATTCCTGTGTGAACAGGGTGGTTACGGCAGCTTTAGATCATGGCTATACTGTTTTCCTTACAGCAGATCATGGCAACTCCGATTACCTTATCAATGAAGACGGAACTCCTAATACTGCACATACTTTAAACCTCGTTCCTTTCTTCATTATTGATAAAGAATGGCACGGAACAATCAAAACTGGAAAGCTGGGAGACCTGGCTCCGACCATATTGAAAATGATGCAATTGCCCATTCCCAAAGAGATGACCGGGAACATCCTTGCGGAATAAAAAAAACGTCTATTTTTTCGGTCGCAGTGCAGCAGTTGATGAATTATTTTGTCTAACTTACAGGCAACCAAAGTGAACCTATGACCGAGGAAGCCATTCTTAGGGGATGTTTACAAAACGTTGCTACCGCTCAAAAAGAACTCTATCTTAGGTACAGTTCTAAGATGATGGCGGTATGTTATCGTTATGGTCATAATCGCGAGGATGCTGAGGATATGTTGCAGGAAGCTTTTATTAAAGTCTTCTCACAGATCCACACCTTTGAAAACCGCGGCGCTTTGGAAGGATGGATCAGGAGAATAACGGTGCACACCTGCATTAATATCCTGAAGAAGAACAAAAGGTTTAATGAAAGTGTAGACATTATTCATGCGAGCACGGTTCAGATTAATGAGAATGCGATTCCGTCCATCATGCAGGCAAAGGAAGTAGTTGAATGCATCCGGTTATTACCAGTTGGCTACAGGACTGTTTTAAACCTGTACGCCATTGAAGGATTTTCTCATAAGGAGATCGCCACAATGCTCGAAATAGAAGAGAGCACCAGTCGCAGCCAATACACCCGATCCAAAGCCATGTTAGAGGAAATATTAGTGAAGAAAAAGATCATACAGAAACCGAAAGAGCAGAAGCTTGCTGCTGCTTCTTCGGGGTAATCCAAACCCCCAACCAGACTGATTATGGAGAGAGATTCATTTAATGAAAACTTCGAGCGATTCCTTCGAAACAATGCCAACAACCTGCGAATGCGCGCACCGGATAAGGTGTGGACCAACATTTCGAGGCAGTTGCACCGGCGTAGAAGGAGAATGGTGGCAACACTTAGTGTATTTCTGCTTGCTGCTTCCACTGCCGGATACCTGTATCTGGCCAATCCTGTTCAACAACATTCACCTGTTGCCACTCAACAGCAGAAAAAAACTATCCTCGACCAACCCTCCACTACATTCAATAAGACATCACCTGCTAATACCACAAGTATTGCCAGGAATGATTTGAATGTTACAAAACAAAGAACTCCTGTTACTGCAATAGAATCCCAATTACAGGGTTTGCAGGTGGGAGTACCTCTGGATTTTCCTCCATTAGAAATACCGGAAAGGAAAGATATTTCAGTTACAGAACAACAAACAGAAGTCGTTGAGAATAATTCAGAGATTCCGAAAGAATCAGTTGCAATCAATAATGACGATAATCCTATAACAAATTCCTTGGAACAGCTGCCTGTGGCACCTGATGTTGCTTCCAATCCCATTAAAGGATTTAAGAGTGGTAATAAACTACAATGGTTTCTTTCTTTCACACCAACAATCAGCTACAGGAAACTCGGAGAGAATAAATCTTATATGAGAGAAGTTTCTTACTTCAGCGCACCTACTAATATAGCTCCTCTTTATAGTGTGAATTCGGCAGTAACCCACAAGCCTAACATGGGCTTTGAACTCGGAGTTACTTCAAAATACGAGGTAGCTAAAGGTGTGAAGCTCACCGGTGGATTACAGTTCAATGTTAATCGTTATGACATTAAAGCATTTAATGCTCCATATGCTATTGCAACTATTCGTTTGAACAGTGCTTCAGGCCCTGATAGTGTTCGAATGTTATCTACCTACAGTAATACTAATGGATATAAGACCAACTGGCTGGAGAATATGTATTTCCAGGTGTCTACCCCTATAGGACTTGAACTCAGGTTGAGGGGTGATGAGAAAATGGCATTCGGTATATCTTCTTCCGTTCAACCCACTTATGTTCTCGGCGACCGTGCTTACTTAATCACTGCGGATTACAAGAACTATGCACAGGTGCCCTGGTTAATGCGTCGCTGGAATGTAAATACGAACCTGCAGACGTTTGTTTCGTATTCTACCGGCAGAGCTCAATGGCAAGTGGGTCCACAGGTACGTTACCAACTGCTTTCCAGCTTCGTCACCAAGTACCCTGTTAAAGAAAATCTCTTTGATTTCGGTCTGAAGGTGGGTGTTTCCTTAAACAAATAATAAAACTGTCAAATTTTATATGGCCTGCAACGATGTTTGCAGGCCTTCTTTTTTCTGTAATTGTATTTTTACCCCATGAACCGTGTCTTAGTCATCCTGGTATTTGCCATATTGCTTTTCTCCTGCTCTCAAAAGAAGAAACAGCAAAACAATGAAGAGCAATTCTTTCCTGTATCATCATATCTCAAGGGACAGGTAGCTCAGATGGATAGTTCATTATCCACCATCATGGCTATTCAGCAACAGGACAGTAGTAAACCCGATACTACTTATGTGCGAAACAAAGAATTTAAAACATACGCAAAGGAGTTCCTGAATTTGCCGGACATCAGTTCAGATAAACTCAGGGGTGATTACCAGGTTACCAACATGTATGATGACCTGCTGGACTCATACATTTTTACTTATACTACTGATGAAAAGGATGATGTAATTAAAAAGCAGGACGTGCTGGTGGAGCCTGGAGAAAACGGAGAAAACAACATTAAGACCATTAATATTGATAAATGGGAAACTAAAGGTGATTCTACCATTCACAAGAATATGGTGTGGGATTCAGGTAAACGCTTCCTGATTATAACTAAGGTTCAAAAGAATAATCAACCCGAAAAGATTCATACGCTGGAGGTGAAGTGGAATAATCCGTCGAACTCTTAGCACCTGAGGTAAACTTAATATGACTCAAAAGGAATTCCAGGATATAGCTTCTTCACTCCCAAAGCAACCAGGCATCTACAAATACTTTGATGTTTCCGGGCAACTGCTATATGTGGGCAAAGCAAAGGATATCCGCAAAAGAGTGAGTTCCTATTTTACGAAAACCCTGGTGAGTTATAAGACGGCTGAATTAGTAAGGAGAATAGCTAAGATAGAGTTCACGATTGTTAACTCAGAACAGGATGCTTTCTTCCTGGAGAATTCATTGATTAAGCAGTTTCAGCCCCTCTTCAATATCAACCTTAAAGACGATAAGACCTACCCTTACATCGTCATTAAAAATGAGAATTTTCCACGGATCTTCCTTACGCGGCAAAAGATAAATGATGGATCCCAGTACCTTGGTCCTTATACATCGGTTGGAAAAGTAAGAGAGCTCTTAAACTTCATCCGCCAAACGATACCACTACGCACATGCACATTAAACCTAACTCCGAAAAACATTGAAAAAGGTAAGTTCAAGGTGTGCCTTGAATATCATTTAGGGAATTGCAAAGGTCCTTGTGAAGCCTATCAATCGGAGGAAGATTACAATGAGAATATTAACCAGGTGAAGAATATCCTGAAAGGAAATATGAGTCCTGTGCTGCAGCATTTCAAAAAGCAGATGAAAGAATATGCAGAAAACCTGCAATTTGAGAAGGCTGAAATGATGCATAATAAAATACGATTTGTTGAGAATTACCAGTCAAGATCTATAGTAGCGAATGCCAACCTCAATAATGTAGATGTATTCTTTATTCAGAAACAGGGACCTACTGCTTACGTGAACTATTTAATGGTAAATAATGGGGCAATTATCCAGACCAAAACTCTTAAAGTGCAGACACACCTGGATGAGACACTGCAGGAAACGCTGGCTTTTTCCATTGGACAAATGCGGTTAACTTTCAACAGTGAGGCTAAGGAGATTGTAGTTCCGTTTGAGATCGAATACCAGGAAGAGGGTGTAACGGTTACGGTTCCCAAAGGGGGTGACAAGAAAAGGCTCCTTGAATTATCAGCGAAGAACGTTGATTACTTTATCGAAGATCAAAAAAAGAATGAGCGGCTACAGCTCGGGCAAGGAGGAACAATGCCTCAAGTACTGATAAAAACAAAAGAAGATCTGCAACTACCGGCTGTTCCAACACATATAGAGTGCTTCGACAACTCAAATTTCCAGGGAAGTTATCCTGTGTCCGCGATGGTATGCTTTAGGGAAGGTGTGCCAAGCAAAAAAGATTACCGGCATTTCAATGTAAAGACAGTAGAAGGGATCAATGATTTTGCTTCCATGAAGGAAGCAGTTTACAGGCGGTATAAGCGACTTTCAGAAGATGGTGAAGCTCTGCCTCAGCTCGTTATTATCGATGGCGGAAAGGGCCAATTAAATGCTGCCAGCGAAGCTATTACTGAATTAGACCTGGAAGGAAAGATGACCCTTATTGGACTGGCTAAAAATGAAGAGGAGATATTCTTTGTTGGAGACCAGGAGTCATTGAAGCTTCCCTACGATAGTGAAAGCCACAAACTCATTCGGCGCATCAGGGATGAAGTGCACCGTTTTGGTATCACTTTCCATCGCCTGAAACGTAGTAAGGGCACCTTCAAAAACAGTCTCCAGGAGATTAAAGGCATTGGAGAATCAACAGCAAATTTGTTGCTCAAGACTTTCCGCTCTGTAAAGAACATCAAAGAACAACCCGAAGAAGAATTGGCAAAGGTGATAGGTGCATCTAAAGCCAGGTTGGTCAGAAAACATTTCCAGGAGAGCCCGGAGAGTTAATTATTCCTAATCACCCATTTATATCAGTAGATTTTATCGCGTAAGCTGGCAATTATCAAATCTATAGACAGCCCTGGTAATTACTTTCACCATATATCTGCTGAATACCAAGCCCAGATGTTATATTGTTTATTGGATTCGAAAAATAAAAGCATGCAAAACCAGGCTTTTTATCTGAGTTTTCGAAAGGAATTATAATCTAATGGATGATCACCAAATCGGATCTTTAAAGCTTCTGTTGCCTAAACAGCTATATAAAAAAATGGGGCCTGGATAGAAATCCAACCCCGTTTTAAAATCCAATATCCTATGAAAAACCAAGGTAAAAATACAATTAATCCCTACAATTCCTATGCGTAGTTTCCACATATTTTAGGGTGATCACTAATGTGAAAGATCCCGCCAGTAGTTAGCTGGCAGGATCTTTCAAATGGTTTATGTATTAGCTATTAGTAAGACCAGAGGTCCTGCTCGTAGTTGAATATGCGCTCCTTAACATTCTCTCCTTCCAGTAAGGCAAGAATCGGATCCTTGATCATAGAACGAATAACCTTGTTCTGTGGATTGTCGAAAGTAGACTTCGTAATGTAGCTGCTGAACATACGGCTTTCAAACAATTCTTCCCAGGTCATACGTCCGTAACCAAGGTTCTTTGGATTATAGACTTCATATCTTGCAAGGGTCTTCCTCAGGTCAGGATAATAAATCCAGAACATTACATTTGATTGTTCCTGGTTACCTCTTATGTAAGTTCTTACTGGTGCGATACCCAGTATACGAACAAACAAGCGACTGGCTTCCCTGTCAAATACCCACTCTTCCTTAAGACGTAACTTCAATACAGACTTTGGATCAAACGCTGCACGTGTTACCACATACCTGACAACTTTAGAAGGGTCATTTACGTCGTAAACAGCTGACGTATCCGGCTCCCCACCTTCCGAAATAGAAGAAAGTTCTTTGGAAGTTAAAGGAGTAGTAAAACGGTCATCAGCAAAAGCTGTAATGCTATCGGTTTGCAAAGCCTTCATTAATATATCGATAAACATCTGGCTTCCGTTGTCATCTTCTGCTTCATAACGGAAGGTTTGGTTTAGCTTCTCCCGAAGATCCAGTTCACGCCAAACCTTTTCAGAAAGCAAGGCATCATCCCAACGTAAATGCTCATAAGGCAATGGCGTACGGTCATTCACAAAGCTTTTATCGAATATATCGTCTGTCCTCAGGGACTTCTTTACCGTGCTGTTTACACTTTGAGTGTCAGAAACAATCGGAATATTCCCATAAGGGTTGTACCCTGAAGGAGGTTTAACGTTATTATTCTGCTGGTTTTGCTGTGGCCCTGTTGTTGGTACGACGGGCGGTGCAGCTGTTCTTCTCCTTGGTGCCCGCTGAGCGTCAGCAGCCATAAGAGTCATAAGAAACACTACAACCAGAGAAATCTTTACAATACCGCTTTTCATCTAAAGCTGATTTTATTTAATATAATATACTAATGAAGGAAGCTTTCTAACCCTTCCATCAGGACCTTGCGCCCTGATACCGTCTATAGTTACTGTCCTTCCTGCTTTTACATCCCTGTTAATTATCTGCCGTGCTTTGTCGTTGAATAAATTTCCTTCGCAATCAGCTACGTCTATATCCTGCTCATCATTGTCGCAAGAGATAGAGAATCTAACCACCTGGTATTTAATATCAAATGGGAAGTCTTTGATCCATGCTCCTACACCTCCTTGTGCTCTGAAAGCTGCTGCGTTCATGTTGTCACCTGAAGGAACACCACCTACTGCAGCTATAGGATCAGGTATAGTACGGACCCTGAACTGGGAAACACCGGCAACTTTACCATCAACAGATACAGTGATCTTACAATCGTCTGTTACACTGTTCACGCGTACATTGTATCTGCCAGCACCAGTTTTAGAAAGTGAGCCACCACCACCGCTGATATTAACCTGTACTTTATCATCACCACCACCGCTGGCAGCAACAGTGATCGGGTTTTCAACACCTATATACAGCACGTTCATCTTATCCAATGCTATGGAGGCATTGGCCTGACCAACCGTATATTCTACAGGGATCGTTCTAGTCTGCGGTTTTCCATCCTGGTCGGTAAACGATACTGTTACAGGAATGGTATGCTGCCCAATGCCACCTGCAGCTACTTTATAGACAGCCATTCCCTTTTCATTCAGAGGAACAGCAGATCCGCCTATAGATACATTTGGAAGCTTGGTCTTGCTGAAAGCGCCAAGGCCGGCAGTGATCTCTATATCCTGTCCAGGCATAAAGTACTTTGAGTTCTGTCCAACGATAGCTTCAAAAGCATCGAATTTCAGAATCACCTTACCTACCTGCTCATGACAGAACGTTACCATCTTATTCTCTGAAGTCTTAACATCATTCTGAAACTTTCTTAAGATGGTCATGGCAGCGATTGTAGGCACCATGTGGAAATAAGCAGATTCCCAGGTTTTGTTGCTCTTGTCCTGCACTTGTGGCATATCGAGATTGATCTGTAAGTTCTTTGCGTCGAACTCGGGAACCACTCTCATTAAATTTTCCTTATACTGCTTTAATTTATTAAACAATTTAGGTCCTTCTCCCTCCTTCATCATAATACGGGTAGCAACTTCAAGGTTGTCCTGCTTGAAAGAAGAATCACCATTTTTAATAGGATCAAAGCCTGCTTCCCTGTGAATGCGGTTTCTTAAAGCATCAATATAGCTGTACATGTCCTTGGAAAGGTCCTGCACTTGCTTGGCTTTAGGATACCAGATAGAAGCTTTCTCCCTGGACTCAGGCTCGGTTGTTTTTTCTAATAGTGAAGCCATCACCCGGTCGGTTGCCTGGTTGACGGTTGTATTGGTAGCGTTTAAACTATTGTCGACGGTTCGAAACGCGTTTAGTATCTCCGCTGATACATTCAATGCTAACATGGCAGTCAGCACCAAATACATCAGGTTGATCATTTTCTGCCGCGGCTCTTTAGGTAGTGACATAAGATATTTACTGTTTTCGAGTTGTAGTGAGTTTTATTACCTGTCTGGCTATTACATGGTTGAAGATGTTAGCCAGTAATGTTAACGTCCGGACATTGCACTCAGCATGTTGCCATAAACGTTATTCAAACGGGTCAGGTTATTAGCCAATGATCCGATTTGTTCCTGAACTTTCTTGGCATTGTCTGCACTGCTGGTCATTGTAGTAGCAGTTTCAGCCAATTTACCATAGAAGGTATTCAGGGCTTTCAGGTGGTTATTGCTCTCCTGTAACTCTAATTCGTAAATTGTATTTAAAGAGGCCAGGTTCTTTGTCAATACTTGAATCTGGTCGTGGAATACTCTTGCACCTTCGCCTGCAGCATTGAAAGCACCTACAGAATTGGCAGCATTCACATAAGCATCTTTTACCTGCGTTAAAGCAGTGGTGACTTCCCTTGTTTTCGTAGTGTAGTCACCTGTTGCAGCTACCATATCAGTAATATCATTCATATTAGTAATGGTAGTATTCAGTTTTTTGAATCCTTCTCCTAAACGGTTAAGATTTGCCGGAGTAATATCAGCTTCGATCATAGCCTGGTCGAAAGACTTCATAACTCCGCCACCGGTTGTTTCTACCAGCAATTCCTCGTTGTGAGAATTGTCCTTAACTGCCGGGAAAATGATGTACAGGATACCATAAGATAAGAACACTAAAGATTCAGTGGTCAGACCAATCTTCAACCACAGGTCCGCATCAGCGGCATGTGTGATTTTTCTTAATGCACCCCAGATAACTACTGCCGCAGCAATAGAAACGAATACGTCTACGAGTTTACCTACTTTAGGAGGAATAGCAGCTGCCATAAAACTTGATTTTTTTAATTGATTTTTAGATATTGGTTACATAGTTGAAGAGCCGGTTGAAGGAACTCTTATACTAATAAGTTGAAATAGTTTATTTTTTACGGCCTGATTGAGCCGGTAAGTCTATTACTGAACGGAATCCGATGTAAGATTTAGTGGAATCCTGGTACTCATAAGTACGTGTGCCACTTTGTAAATAGTATCCTACATCTTTCCAACTACCACCACGAAGCACCTTACGCTTCATCTTTGGAGGATCAGTTTCTTTTGCATTCCAGCGAACGTCAGGGTTCATGTCGTGTTGGAATGTGTAACCACCTTCATAATATATACTGCTGGTCCATTCAGCTACATTACCTGACATGCAATACAATCCAAAGTCGTTTGGCCAGTAGGCATCGGCGCGAACTGTATAGAATCCACCATCTTCAGGATAGTTACCACGGCCCGGTTTGAAGTTGGCCAGGAGGCATCCTTTCTTATTTCTTAAATAATAATTACCCCACGGGAACATTGACTGAGAACGACCACCCCTGGCTGCATATTCCCACTCACCTTCACTTGGCAGACGGAAATCAGACTCCTGTACTCTTTTCTTGCTATCTAACCATGAATTCAGGTACTGTGTCCTCCACTCGCAAAACGCTGTAGCCATCTTCCAGTTAACCCCTACCACAGGGTAGTTTCCAAATGCAGGGTGGTTAAAATACCGTTTAGTCATTGGTTCATTATATGAATAAGCGAAGTCGCGTATCCAAACCAATGTGTCAGGATAAATAGGAACGTCTTTCTTTATGATAAAAGTTGAACGGGCTTTACCGGCATTTTCCCTTTTGGCGCTTTCCTTCAGGTCGAAAGTCTCAGAATGATAGATAATCTTGGAAGCGTCTATTTCCTTTTTCCCAAATATCCTGTCTTCGGGAGATAAGATCAGGTCATTCAGCTGCTCCAGAACTTTTGGATCATTCCATTTGACAGTTCTCATCTTTGCCCAATCCACTGCCTCATCGTTATCAGCGGTCTTCTTTACATAGCCCAGCTTCTTTGCTGCGATAGAGTCGCGAACCCACTGAACGAACTGGCGATACTCATTATTGGTAACCTCAGTGGCATCCATCCAAAAACCACTGATAGACATAGAACGGTTACGGGCACTGAATGCGTAAGCCGGATCCTCATCACTCGGGCCCATATGGAACGTACCCTGCGGAACGTACACCATACCAAAGGGCTTGGGAAGAATATATTTTCCACCGGGTGCAATGCCATGTACCTGGCCATCGTCGGGGAATCCGCTTCTTTTATCTTTTTTTCCGCCTAGTATTCCACAGCTAGTCAGGGAAAGAGCAGCAAGTATTATCAGCAGGAAGTTTAGGTTCTTCATTTTCATGCAAAAGGGTATTGGCAAAAAGAATTTATTATCGTCAAACGGGTTAACAAGGTTATAATTAAATTTTCTCATTTCCAAGTGCCGAATGTTTTTTGGCGTAACATCACAAACGGCAGATTATTATGAATATTGTATATTTTTTGGAAAATCTCTGATTTAGAGAAGTTTTACAAAATCATCTACAGTAGATACCGGCCGGAGACATGCGTAATTCTTACATAGATAAATGTGGTTTTCACTATCCATGGGCTTTTCAGCTAAAAGAGGATACTCCTTTTTAGGGATCTCCGATGCCATGATCAACCGGTAAGGAACGTAAACAAAAAGCACTTGCTTAAGCAAGTCTTTCCATTGCGGTCCAGTGAGTGCAATCTCGGAAATTCCAGTGATTAATTGATGAATTACTATCAACCAATTTCCGAATGAAGTGGGATATTTAACGCTTATTTCACTAACAGCCCCAACCATGTCTTCAGCCCTTCGCTTCCAATCCTGTTTATCGAGCAAAACCCCTAACTGGTAAAGGTTTGCGGCCATCACTGAATTGCCGGAAGGAGTGGCTCCATCATAGACTTCTTTCTTCCGGATCAACACATCTTTTTGATCTTTACCCGTATAAAAAAGTAGCGCCGATTCGTCATCAGAAAATTCTACAAGTACCTGTTCAGATAACCTGCCAGCTGTTTCCAGGTATGTGTAGTCTGCGGTGATCTCAGATAACCGGATAAGTGCTGAAATAAGGTGACTGTAATCATCGAGAAAGGCGGGGTGTTTGGCCTTATCATCTTTCCAGCTATGAAAGAGTTGATCGGTTCCAAAGTTGTTCAACAAAAAGTTCATATTCCTTACTGCCAGATCCCTGTATTCCTCATTACCTGTTGCCGCATAAGCCTGGGATAAGGCTGAATTCATTAAAGCATTCCAGCTTAGTAATACTTTATCATCCAAAGCCGGGCGCACTCTTTCACTCCTCTTTTGGAGTAGCTTTTCCCTCCCTCCCTTTAACTGCTCCTCCAACACTTTCGGATCTATTCCTTCCTCACGTGCAAATTCATTTAATGGCTTTTTAACCCTCGGTATGTTCTTACCTTCCCAATTACCCTTTTGGGTAATATCATAGTACCTGGAGAAAAGTTCTGCATCAGTACCCAAAAAGTTTTGAATTTCTTCGTATGTCCACACATAAAATTTACCTTCCACTCCCTCACTGTCCGCATCCAGGGCGCTGTAAAACCCACCGGAAGGATGCATTAACTCCCTTTGGACAAAACTGATGGTCTGTTCAATAACCCCCTTGTACTGTTCTTTCCCCGTTAACCGGTAAGCGTCAGAATAAGACTGGATCAATAAGGCATTGTCGTAGAGCATTTTCTCGAAATGAGGCACAAGCCATTCTGTATCAGTTGAATATCGCGCAAATCCACCTCCAATATGATCATATATTCCACCTTCAGCCATTTTATCTAAGCTTAAAAGCGCCTGCTTGAGGGCTTCCTCTTTTTTACTGATATGAGCGAATGCCAAAAGGAAATTGATTATGAAAGTCTGCGGGAATTTAGGAGCCCTTCCAAAGCCGCCCCACTCTTTATCAGCATTCTTCATAATTTCCGCAAATGCAAACAATACCTGCTCATTTTCAACAGATTTTGCCCGTGTACCAGTCCCAAAGATATTGGCAGACCTCAGGTGGTCTGTTAGCATCTCGGCTTGTTGCTCCACATCACTTTTCTTATTCCTGTAGGTTTCAGCTAAAGATACCAGGACCTCTGTCCAGGAGGGCCGGTTGAATGCCCTTCGTGGCGGGAAATAGGTACCTCCATAGAAGGGTTTCTTGTCCGGTGTCAGAAACACGTTTAGAGGCCAACCACCACTCCCTGATATCGCCTGAACAGCATCCATATAAATGTGATCCACATCGGGACGTTCTTCCCTGTCAACCTTAATGTTCACAAAAAGTTCGTTCATAATAGCCGCAACCTCCTCATTTTCAAAGCTTTCCTTTTCCATAACATGACACCAGTGACAAGCGGCATAACCTATGCTCACCAGCACCGGTTTGTCTTCTGATTTCGCTTTATTGAAGGCTTCTTCACCCCAGGCGTACCAATCCACCGGGTTATGGGCATGTTGAAGAAGATAAGGGCTTGATTCATTTATAAGGCGGTTGGTATGGTTTGGCATTAAGCTAAGTTACCGATTTGAAGATTTGAAAATTTGATGATTTGATAGACATTGATTTGCAAGTTTGAGCATGGGAAAACCTGGAAATGAAGAGGCTCTATAGTATTAGAGTTTCCATTTTCAAATCTTCAAATTTTCAAATCTTCAAATTTTGCCCCTACCCCTATGAACCATAACCTGCCAGTCTCCATTAGTCTTCTAAATGGTTTGTTCCCCGCTGGTATTGGGTTTGAACGGCTTTAGCAGGGTATAAAGCCGTTGTAAAGCCGTTCTAACTCCATACAAACCCTATGGTAACCCGCAGCAAACCCCATGGTAACTCGGAGCAGGAAAAATAGCAACGAAATAGGTGAAGAAGGTTTGTACGTACTGAATTAAAGGAGGGTGAAAAACAGGAACACTAAGTAACAGTTTAGAATAACAGTCACTGTTAAGTGTTGTATTATTTTAAATAGATTGAAAAAGAAAGGAAGTTCTGAATGCCTACTTCTTCTTAGTAACGCTTGCCAGGTATTTCTCCAGAGCAGCAACCATAGACGGAGCTTGTGGCTCCGGGGCTTTGATGCTTAGTTTAAGACCTGCTTCTTCTACCGCCTTAGAAGTATTGGTTCCGAAGGCGCCTATCACAGTGCCATTTTGCTTGTACTTGGGGCAATTGTCAAAAAGGCTTTTTACACCGCTTGGCGTAAAGAAACAGATAACATCGTAAACCTTATGAGTAAGAAATTCCTTTACATCGTTACTGGCGGTGCGATACATAAAGGCAAGTGAGAAGGAACAACTATTCGATTTTAACCACCCGGTAATTTCACTATCCTGTTGATTTTCGGAGCACACATAGAGAAATTTCTCATTGCTCTTGTGCTTATTGATCACATCAAAAAGGCTCTTGTTGCTGCCATCAGCACCATAAAACACCTTACGCTTACGGTAAAGAATGAACTTTTGGAGGTATAAAGCCACTGCCTCGGTTATGCAGAAATATTTAGTTTCCTGAGAGACATTTACCTTCATTTCTTCGCAAACCCGGAAGAAATGATCAATGGCATTGCGGCTGGTAAAGATGACCGCAGTGTGGGCTGAAATATCAATCTTTTGTTTACGGAATTCCTTTGCAGGTATAGGTTCCAAATGAATAAAGGGCTGAAAGTCCAGCTCTACATCATACTTTCTACTCAACTCAAAATAAGGCGATTTCTCGCTTTCCGGCCTTGGTTGGGTAATTAGGACTTTCTTTTTTATTTTGGCAGGATTATCTGCTTTCACCCCTTGTTTTACCATGTGTAGTGGTTCGGCTAACAAGTGCAAAATTAATATAATTCAGCTAATAACATGACCAACAGTTTGTTAATCAGCAAAAGAGGAACAATTTCGAACGCCAGCAGGTAAATAAAGAAGTGAAATATATTAATTCTAAGAAGGTGATTAATAGAAATATAAGACAATAAAAAGCGGTACAGGTAAGCCGATACCAACAATACAACACTTAAAGTTAAAGCAGCCTGGTACATCCACCCGGTGGTAAATGCCAGTATCACTAATACGGGTAATAGCAATATTCCGATTACCTTATTGGTGGTAAAAACTATAAACAAATAAGTATTGACGGCTTCGGAAACCTGTAGAATCCACCCGATTATATTCAGAAAAACAAATTTACCCGCATAGATTATTGCGAGAGCCACAGCGCAATAAAGAGTAAGCAACCAGAAGTTGGTTTCTGTCCTGATGCCGAAATGCTGGAAAACAATAGCTGCAAACATTCCCCCGCAAAGAACAAAAAAGAGATTGAAGAGAAGAGAGGGTAAAGGGCTTGACTGCAGGTGTTCCTTAATTTGTCGCAGGCGTAAGGAACTCCGGAAGAATGTTTTGAACAGGTCAATATAATATCGGTGAAAACTATTCTTAATGAAAGCAAAGAACAAAAGAAGGATGACAACTGAGTAGAAAACAGCTTCTTTCCCGTTCCATTCTTTTTTCGTGACTGTGTAACGTATAGGTTCGGTGAAGGTCAACAGCGGGTGATAAAGATATTTCAATGAGTCCGACCCAATTCTCAACTTCATCCGGGGAATAATAGAGTCTTTAAAGGGTACCCATACCGGAACCTGGATGGAATCTCTTCTAAGGGTGTCAACACGTAAGGAATCTCGTTTAAGGGTATCCACCTTAGTCGTATCTCTA
>JBLNAY010000004.1:0-7439 GCA_050259715.1 Candidatus Dadabacteria bacterium | reverse complement strand
TCAAAATTTACCTGTAACTGATCTTTTACAGTTATAAATCCAAAAACCTTATCCGGTGCTGACAAGCCAAAATCAGAGAAGTTGATTCTTGCATTTCCATGCAGGTAAACCACTTCATTTGTGCGGCAAGCCAGGACATTAATTCTAAAGATCTTTGATTTACCTGCTACATTAATCTCTACTTCTGCAACACCAGGAAGCTTTTGCCCATTGTTGCAGGGGTAAGCATTCATGTTCCTGAAATTCATCACAATGTGCGGATACTTGTTTGCTTTGACGACTTTTTTAAAGTCTTTAGTGAGAAAAGGGTTGCCGTTTTTAAAATCATTAACAGGTACATGAAGCAACCCTTTCGTGAAAGTTATAGGCAGGCTATTACTATTACCTTTTTGAAAAATCACTAATGTATCTCTGCCTGTATATTCCTTAATGTCAAGATCAAACGTGTTGACATTAGAAGAACCCTGGATAGTGATCTTACTCTCTTTACTTACTGTTACTACTCGCGTATTATCGGCCGGATCGCGGAAAGCGGTCGCTGAGATAATTGATAGTATTAAGAGTAAATATTTCATAGTAAGAACTGTACTTCCAGGGTTTTAAATGTTATTAGAAGGAAACAGCTGCTTCAACAACAACACCATGGAACTTACCACCATTACGATAGTCAGTAGTTGGGAAATCGTTGTAAGTCTGGTTTACATATTCAATTTTCGTTAACACGTTTCTTGACATGAACCAACCGAAATCAAGAGCAGTGCGGTTGATCTTACCAGTGAAAGCATTTTGAGTAGCGGTTTTAGCAAAATCAACATTAGCAGTATTGTAACGACCTCCGATGTAGAAGTTCTCATTAGCACCGAACCTGTAGATAACATCACCGGCAACCTGGTTTGCATGCCTTAAGTCTGTTTCATTCTTGGTTCTTCCACTTGCATTTTCATAAGTTCCAAACAATTCCAGTCCACTAACCTTCAGTAAACCATTCAGCATGAAAGCAGTAACTTTTTTGCTGAAGCCAGGGTTAACACGACCGGAGAAGGCTACTGCTGTATAAGACGGGTTAGCTGTGCCTGCAGGAACATTTTCCATTACGTTTTGATAGTTAGAACCCGTACGGTCGCCACCATATAATGTCAAACCACTACCGGCAGCACTTGAGTTGGTATATAAGCTACCGGATACGCGTACTCTTACCTGTTCAGTAACTTGTTTGTCAACACCACCTTTCAGGTAAAGAGAGGGAGATCTCTTGGTATTGTCATCGAAAGCAGTTTTGTATGTAGAGTCAACGTGACCTTTGATCATACCGCTGGTCATACCAAGCATTCCAAACAGGCCGTTGTATTTCAGGTAAACTTCACCACCGATTTCAGTTGTGAACGCATCGAGGATGTAGCCTTCCATGAATGGGCTTTGTAAAGTTTGACCACCATCAGGGCGACGGAAGTGTGCATCACCATAGTTGATTTCCATGTGTCCAACTTTAATAGTAGCATACTTCATCAGGTTGTCAAGAAATGCACTCTTAATGAAAGGAGTTTTGTCGATTTGGATGTAACCACCTTTTACCCATGCTTCGTTATGGTGACGAGCAGAAAGGTAAGTAGTTACATTCATGCTCACACCATCAAGCAGTTGTACATCTGTAAACAGGTTAGCCTGTGAGGTCATGAAACCATCTTGTAATGGGTACAACCTGGTAGCACCATAATTCTTTGAATTCTCGTGTTTCAAATCCTGGTATTGCATGGTGAAGCCTGCTCCAAAACGAATCCTTAAACCTTCAAAAGGCAGATCGTCTGATTTGGATGTTTCAAATTGGTTAATACCTCTTTGATCATAAGGTCTCCAGTAGGCAGGACGTCCATAGAATTCTTTCAGTTCTCTTTGTTGGGGTTGTGCTTCCTGTGCTATTGATGCTAGAGGAGCAATAGCCACTATAAAAAGCAGTGTGCGAATTGTTGTAAATAAGTTCTTTCTCATTGTTTTAAAATTTGTGTTACTTATAGTTTTGATTTGTTTTATCCGTTGTACTTAAGGTTGAAACTGATAGTCACTTCATCAGCTACCTTCATGGCTCCAAATAAGAAGGATGGAGGTTTGATCTGGAATTCAGACATCTTCAGCTTTTGTTGGCCATTAACTGTGATGGTCTTGTCCGGGTTTACTACGCAGTTGGTGTTCATCACAACCTGCCTGGTAGCACCAGAAATAGTAAGGTTACCTGTTGCTTTGATAGTGTAGTGATTATTACCTGTTGGTGTTACTACTGCAGAAACCAACTTATAGGTAATATTCTGAAACTTGTCACTCTTCAGAGTATTATAGGTCCTGGTGTCCATCAAATCAGATTCACTTTTCAAACCTTTTACCGGAACAGTGAATTCCAGTGAGTTTAAAGTGAGTGCGCCCGGTTTATTTACAAAAGAAGCTACAGAGGTGCCATTAAGAGCCTTCATAGTCCAGTCGTGTACGTTAGAACCGCCTTTGACGGTCATTTCATAGCTCTTTAAGCTGTTACTCTGTGCAGCTACATTCAGTGAAAGAGCCAGCGCACAGGTGGTCATGAAAAAAGCAAAAAGAACCTTGGTCATCAAAGATCTTCCGGTTCTAAATTTTGTTTTCATATTCTGTTTTTAAGTTCAATAATTAATTGACAGAACAAAACTATTTTCGGACACATGGGTATTCACTGACCTTTGTTAATAGCACTAGTGATTAAAGACCTGAATGCTACTGATTGTCGTTAGTCATAATACTGACGGCGGGCAGTGAAAAAATTTAGCACCTGAAACTCCTTTTTTCTAAAGGCTTATCCAGTATTGATTACAAGAGAAAAATGAAAACATGACGATAATCAGTGTAATTTATAAGTGCCTATTACAGACGTACTTGTATTGTTTGGAACAAAATATCTGCTTGTCTGTTGTGTAGGTAATTCGAAGTAAATAAAGGATAAGTAAGTATTTGATTTTGTGTAAGTTTAATACCCAATGTCCTCACTTTGCTAAATATTTTTGAACGCAATGCAATCGGTTACTTACAGGTATGAAAACAAGATTGTCTTTATTTGACTTCCATTTAAATTTTAATTCTTTTCGAGTGTGCCTCTCAGTAATTGCGCATTGATGGTAACGATAATAGTACTAAGGCTCATTAACACAGCTCCCATTGCCGGACTCATAATAAAATAGGGATATAAAGCTCCTGCTGCCAATGGTATCGCTACCACATTATAGCCAACAGCCCATGCCAGGTTCTGAATCATTTCAGCCGGTTCCCTCCTGCATGCCGCATCTGTATCAGCATCCAGTTTGTACATGGTTGGAATGGGATGTAAATGAAGTCTGTATTGAGTTTGCAGGGGGTAAAGCCGTTCTAACTCCATACAAACTCCATACAAACCCTATGGTAATTCCATTCTTACACTATAGGTCATCCCTCCCGTATCCCGAATTATTTAGATTTTCTCTCACAGATTTCACAGATTTATTCAGATAATTTGGGTTTTCAGTTTAGAGTTTTCGGTGTTTTGAGGCAACGCGAATCCCTCCTCCGAAATCCCCATGCCTCATCCACTTTTACTTATGAACCTTCAGCCAATCCCTGAACTCTTTAATATCCTTTGTCTGATCATCTATGAATTTCTTTGCCATTTGTTTCAGTTGGCTGCTCATTCCATATTGTTGTTCCATCTTCGACATCCTGATACCGTGCTCGTGGTGATCCACCATCATGGTAGCAAAGTCTTTATCTATATCACCACTCATGTGCCTATTTTGCATTTTACCCATTGCATCAGTCATCATCTTGTCCAGTTCTCCTTCGCCATGCTTCATGCCTGATGGTTTATATGACTTCACAAAGTCCTGCAACTTTTGTTGTTCTTCCTTTTGCTTAGTCAGTATTTCCTGGGCTTTAGATTTCATCTTTTCATCCTTGCCCTGGGCTGATTCTACTTCTGACATCCTGATTGCGCCCTGGTGGTGCGCAGCCATCATGTTGGCGAAGTCAAAGTCGAAGTCACCCGTCTTCTGTATCGAATGCATTTGTGACATCATATCATCCATTGGTTGTTTCCACGGATCAGAACCCTTTGCTGTATCCGCTGAAGTAGTAGCCGGGGGTGTTGCCGGTGCGCCTGTTACCGGTGATGCCGATGTGCCGGTTGAATCGGCTGTAGTTGTTTGGTTAGAGCTATTGTTGCATGCCAGCAATAACATAGAGCCTGCCAGTGTTACCAGGAATAATTGTTTCATAAAAATTGATTTATTCTTTAATATCTTTTTGTTGCATTCTGTGCCTCGCAACTAACGAACTTGCCAGTTGCCAGAACTTTAGGTAACAAAAGTTATACCTCCAACTGAATTGTTCAGGTGGTGTTTATGCTCCTTCAGCCACCGTGATTAGCTGTTTTCAATCATATGAATATCGTATTGTCTTAATACGATTGTTTCTTTTTCTTTGAAAAAGACATCTGTATACCCTATCAAGAGTTACAATTCCGGGAAAGCCTACCTAAACTTAATTAACCCATTAAAAGCATTACTATGCAACAGAACATCTTACTGACTCTGATTGGCGGACTTTTATTTACAGGCTTTAACGGGTGCTATAAGGCTTCTCAAAAAATTACCGAACCTAACCTCGTTACCAGTGAACTTGCTTTGCTGGGACAAGGAAAAATGAATAAGGCAGAAGCCCAATTTGTTGTTAGCAATGCCGCTGCTAATTCTCTCAGTTACATAAATGCTGATACCCGGGCTGTCGCGGCTACTCAAACCATTCCAGGTTCTATCTTATACTATATTGTGTATCTGCCATTAAAAGACAAGCTGTTTGTAACTGACCAGGGTCACAATTCTGTTCAGGTTATTGATCCGGCTTCTCATACTGTGGATGGTTCTATACCTGTAGGAACAGCCCCAATGCATATGGTGGGTCAAAAACAACAAAGTAAGTTGTGGGTAGTGAATAACACAAGTAAATCTATCACTGAAATAAACGCTAACAACCTGCAGGTGACGCATACCTTACAACTGGATTACACCCCACACGATATCGCAGTTAATGCCAATGGCACTAAGATTTATGTTTCATTAAATAAGGCCGGTACGTGGTATGTAAATACCTATTCAACCAATAATTACAACGAAGTGGATTCGCGTGGATTTGGTAGCAACTGGCTACATCTTTTCTACTCACAGGTAAATGACCGCCTTTATGCAGCTGACCAGGGGCTCGGAAAATTCTGGTCTTTGGATCCGGATGATTTAAATTCTACTTCAGCAACAAGTGTGGCAATGCCGGGGGCTCACGGGCTCACTTTATCCGCAGATGAAAAGTATTCGTATATCGCGTCTATGGGTACTAACATGATCTATGTTTACGACAACTCAACTAACACAATAATAAGCCAGGTCACTTCCACTGTCTCACCAAACGCCCATAATGTTGCTGTAGACCAGGCTCATGGTATATTATTGGCCACTCACAGCGGCGCGGCTTCAACGAGTGTTTCATCTTATGCGTTCAATAATAACGTGCTTACACAAGGAAGTACGATAACCGTAGGAACCAATCCGCAGGGAATAACCTATTTTATTCGTAAAACAAAAGACTGACGTTCTTTATGGGTTCTCATTTGTGTACGGCAGCTCCTTTTGGAGCTGCTTTTTTTGGAGGGACTCACACATGTTTTTCCTTGATTGCCTTGGCTACTGCTTCAGACTTTGAGTAGGAAGTTCAGGCTTTCAGTGATATTTGCAAAGCTGTAAAACTGGTCTCCATGACGAAGGTCCTTGCCGGCCTTATGAAAATAGCAGGTTCTCGTTGCAGCAAACCAGAAGCTTTAACGGAGTTTACATGAGTGGGTAGTGCCTCTTCCTTCTACGCAGTTAATACGGGGTTTGCATGGAGTTAGCATGGAGTTAGTATGGAGTTTGTCCATGCATACTCCATGCATACTCCATACAGAAGCCATGCAAAAGCTTGCAATAATTCTGTCTGATATCAAATGAAAACTGAGTTACGGGCTAGTTGAACCAAGAGGTTAAAGAATTAAACTCAAGGTACCTGCACCTTTAATTCCACCGAAATTAACCGCCCTATAGTGGGAGCAGCAACCATTTCAATTTGACGGGTATTCAACAGGTTTGTGATACTTGTATTTATACCAACCATCTCGCTCAACTTATACCCGGCTTCTAAATCGAAGGTGGTAAAACCACCCAGCGGCCCCCAATCAAAATTCCTTGTTAACAACCCCGTCGGAGTTGGGATCTTACCTCTTTTACCTTTACCGGCTACAG
This sequence comes from Candidatus Dadabacteria bacterium, assembly GCA_050259715.1. GTDB lineage: Bacteria > Bacteroidota > Bacteroidia > Chitinophagales > Chitinophagaceae > Flavisolibacter. The sequence goes on along the minus strand of JBLNAY010000004.1, from coordinate 1,125 downwards.
TACCGATCTGGTTGCCACTATAAAATTCATACTGCTGCACATAACGGCCATAAAGGTTAAGAAAGAATTTTGATTTGTATAGGTTCTGAAAACGCAGGATTCCTATAGCTCTATTTTGAGGAGCATTCAAGCTTCTTTCTTCTGCCGAAACATAACCATCGTTATTCGCATCGTTTTTAATGTTATCTTCTGTTATATCCGATCCGAACCAGGAATATTTAAGAGCAAAACTGATATGCCTGTTGAAGGTATAGGTCATCCCCGCATCTATGCCATAAGCTCTTACATCGCCATAATTAAAAAAGGTAGAAAACGATGCGCCCTTGAGAATACTATTAGAATCAACAATTCCCGGCAAAGCAGGATACACGCGGACTCCATTAACCGTTAACACCCTTCCGGCAACGGTTCGACTGGGACTTATGAAGTTTTTACTCAGTCCATTATAATAGGTGATATCTAAATAAACTTTCTTTGATAATTTGCCTTTATACCCACCTTCCCAGGTACTTACCTGTTCCGGCTTTAGTGAGTTGAGAAATACTTGGGAGTTTTCAGAAAATCTTGCACCGTTAGGTATGTAATAGATACCTGCACCATTACCAAAAAGATTGCCGTTGATGCCTGCATATTGTTGTTGTATCGAAGGCATTGCATAGGCTCTTCCCCAGGTGACTCTGAAGGTGCCTTCTCCATTATTTTTTAAAAGGGCGAACCTCGGAGCGACAAAACCGCCGAAATTGCTATGGTGATCGTAACGGACGGTTGAAACTAAACGTAATTGCAAGGGAAGTGTCTTATCTAATTGCACCACGGCACCATATTGATTGATGCGAATCTTTTCAAAACTATCAATGAGGGTGAAGCCAAACCCATTCGGCCTGTCCTGCTGAAAGGTGAGACCTGTTACCAACCATAAACCTGCTTTGGAAAAGGAGTAATTATATTGTAGCTCTCCATTCAGACGTTGGCTTTTTTCTTTTACTGTATTCCCAAGCCGCGTTGCAAATATTTCGGCAGAATCCGGTGGCAGGTAACGGTTGGGCCCTGTGGTCAAGGAACTGTGAGTCCTGTTCCAGAAATCGCGCGTGTAGCTTCCAAGAAAGATTGTATGACCAAGGTTGC
>JBLNAY010000003.1:0-12113 GCA_050259715.1 Candidatus Dadabacteria bacterium | reverse complement strand
ACACCTGTAATAATGGCATCAACCATAGAGTTGTCGCTCTTCTGGCACGAAATAAGAAAGAGGAAACAAATACAAATTAATTTAAGTCGAAAAGGTTTCATGGCACCTTTTATTGTATTGACAATTAAATTTAGACTTCCGTTGCTCTTAATTATATGATGAGAACAATCTTATTTTTTAAACATAAAGTAGACAGCACAAAGTAAAAAAAAGAAACTTACCAGGTATTTCAATTGAAAACTCTCTTTTAATACCAGAACCGCAAAAAGACTAAAGATCACCAGGGTTATTACCTCCTGTATCATCTTCAACTGGAATGCACTGAATCCCCCTATAAAGCCGATACGGTTAGCAGGCACCATAAGACAATATTCAAAAAGAGCTATGAGCCAGCTTAATAAGATTGCCTGCCATAAAGGCCAGTTGGTATGCTTCAAATGATAATACCAGGCAGTAGTCATGAAGATGTTAGACGCGGTAAGCAAGGCTATTGTTCTCATTTTCTGTAGTTAACCTATAAAAAAAGCAACCTCAATTGAGATTGCTTTTAGTCAAAAATATTGATTTACTAGTTTAAACTTCTGAAGTCCACAGGCACCAGCTTACTTACCCCCGGTTCCTGCATGGTAACTCCATAAATCACATCCACAGTGCTCATAGTAGTCTTGTTGTGAGTTACAATGATAAACTGGGAATTATTACTAAACTCACGGATCATATTGGTAAACTTACCTACATTGGCATCATCAAGTGGCGCATCTACTTCATCAAGGATACAGAATGGTGCGGGCTTAATCAGGTAGATAGCAAACAAAAGGGCGGTGGCGGTCAGGGTGCGCTCTCCCCCACTCAACTGGCTGATGCTGCTAGGCCTTTTACCCTTAGGCTTGGCTATGATATCGATTCCTGTTTCTGCCAGATTATCAGGGTTATCAAGAATAAGATCACACTGGTCGTCTTCGGTGAAGAGGGTTTTAAAGACCTTATTAAAGTTGTCTCTTACCTGGTTGAATGTGTCGAGGAACTTCTGGTTGGCCGTAGTTTCCACTTCAGCTATAGTTTGCATAAGGCTCGTCTTGGCATTTACCAGGTCATCCTTCTGTTCAACAATGAACTCGTAACGTTTCCTCATCTCCTCAAATGCTTCGATAGCTGTAGGGTTTATTTCGCCAAGGTTCTCCAGCCTCTTTCTCATCTTATCTGCTTTCTCCTGCAGTTCTTCAACCGGGGTTTCGGAAGTTCTTGGTTCATCTAAAATGTCTTCCAGCACAATCTTAAATTCAACATTCAGGCGCTCTTTCATTCCTGCCAATTGCAGCTTCACATCATTCAGCTTGTCTTTAATCTCTGCCAGTAAATGTTCTAATTGCTCCTTTTCCTTAACCTTGAGGCGCAGCTCACTTTCTTTTGCACTTAACTGGTTACGAATATTATAATAAGCCTGGTCTTTTTCATTAAGTTGCAGCTCCTCTGTTTCCCTCTGTTTCATCAATTGGTGAAGAGACTCCTGTAGCTTAGAAAGGTTCTCTGCAGAAGTAACAATACTGGCAGAGGTCTCCGCCAGTTGCTTTGAATTCGACTCTACCTGTACCTTTAAATCATTCAACTGGTTACTCTTGAACTGCACTTCCTGCTTTAGTGAAGAGATCTTACTTTGCTCACGGGTAACCTGCAGGTTCAGTGCATTGTATTGTGTGTTAATCTCGTTGTACTCATTCTCAATTGTCTTGTAGCTATTTTCTGCTTCCTGTAGCTTACTGGAGTTTTGTTGTAAAGACTCATTCAACTGCAGTAACTGCGTGTGAACAGAAGATATTGACTCAGTTGCCTGCTTCAGCTGTCCCTGTAAATCAGCAATACGTTTATCAGCAGATTCCTGTGACTGAACTAAGTTCTCCAACTTATTTTTCAGACCATACAGTTGGTTATTGAGTTGTTGTATCAACCTTTCAGTATCGCGAATTGCATTCTCTTTGAGATTGGAATTATGGGCGATCACCTCATTTTGCTTCGCCTGGATCTGTGCTGCCAATTCATCAACAACACTTTGTTGAGCAGAGATCTGTTGTTCCAGTTTCTCGAGGTTCTTGGCACGGCCAATTTTCTTTCCTTCAAATAATCCAACACTTCCACCGGACAGGGTGTAGCTGCTCTTCACATACTTTCCTGTTTTCTCCAGTACCACGAATCCGTTGCTGCTCTCCAGGGCATTATCGTCATTAGCAATAAATACGTTACCCAATAACTGTTCAGCCAAATTGCGGAATTGGTCATCTACCTCTATCACACTCATAGCCGGAATACTTCCTTCAGGACTATGATCAGGTGTATTTACCGTTGCTGCATTTACTTTGTCAAGAAGGAAGAAGTTTGCCTTTCCTTTTTTATTATTGTCCAGTAGCTGAACTGCTTGTAAGCCTTCGTGGAGATTATTGACAATGTAATAGTTTAGGTAAGGTTCGAGCACGTTTTCAACAGCAGCCCTGTATTCTTCTTTTACATAGATAATATCCGAAAGAATAGGTGCTTTATGGTTCCATCCATTGTTATTGTGTAAGAACTTTACACTTTCAGGATATCCTTCCATTGAGTCAATTAAACTCTTAAGAAGGGCATGCTCATTTTTCCTGGAATCCAGTTTTCGGCTCTCTTCTGCCAGTTTAACCCTTAATCCTTCAACCACTTGTTGTGTTTGAAGGATCTGCTCTTTAGTAGTATTATGTTGCTGCTGTAACTGTTCGAGGTCAACCTGTTTTGCCTGGAGTTCCTTTTGTTTCGCGTCTTTTTCTATATCCAGTTGCTCGATTTGTTTCTGCCTGTTGTTTTTATCTTCCTCCAGGTGAGAAATTGTGCGTTGAAGGTTTTGAATAGTAGTGTCCCCGACTGCCACTTTCTTTTCAGCATCAAATTGAAGCCGTTGTACCTGCTGGAAAGTTTGGCGCAATTCATTCACGGCTATCCTATTTTCATCAAGCACTGTCCTCTTAGCATCCACCTGTATCCGTAACTCTTCCAGTTGTGCTACCAATCCTTTCAGAACTGTTTCTTCATCCGTTACCTGTTGTTGTGTGAACACGAGGCTTTCCTGTATTCCCTCAATTTGTCCTTCTGCTTTGTTCAAAAACTGGGTTAGACTGGTCTCCCTTTCTTTCAGGTACTCTAACCTTTGACTCGCAAGGTTCTTTTCGTTCTCCTTTGTACGTACGTTCTGTACCAGTTCGTTGAACGTGTGCTGTATGCTGTGTAATTCTCTTTCTTTTTCAATAAATGCTACTCTTTCCTGTTCCAGTGCTGCTTCCTCAGTAGCAATTTCAGCCTCCAGGACAATGCGTTTGTCTGTTTCAGATTCATGTTTCTCATTCAAATCCCTGAATGTGAGATTAAATCCTTCAAGAGCAGCTTTTGCCAGCTCCACACTTATTTCCCTATAATCTTTCTTTATTTCGTAATACTTCTGCGCTTTCTTAGCCTGGTTTTCTAGTGTCTTGAGCTGGTTGTTGATCTCGAATAGAAGGTCCTCAATACGGGCGAGATCCTGTTCAGTGGCATCCAGCTTTTGTTTGGCTTCCTTCTTCCTGGTCTTATATATAGATATGCCGGCGGCCTGCTCCAGCATACGGCGACGGCTATTTTCCTTGTCTTTAATCAAGTCGTCTACCATCCCGAGCTCAATTATGGCGTAGCTATCCGTGGATACTCCCGTATCCATAAACAGGTTCTGGATATCTTTTAACCGGCAGTTTACGTCGTTAAGGCGGTATTCACTTTCACCATTTTTGAAGAACTTACGGGTAATGGTTATAGTGCTGAATTCAGTGGGTAGGAGGTTCCGGGTGTTCTCAAAAGTAAGGCTTACCTCTGCTAACCCACTGGCGCTCCGCGTTTTAGAGCCATTAAATACCAGGCTTTCCAGGTTTTCTGATCTCAGGTGAGATATCTTCTGCTCTCCAATTACCCAGCGGATGCTATCCACGATATTGCTCTTACCACAACCGTTGGGACCCACTATGCCGGTAATGTTCTCGTCAAAATTGACGAAGGTTTTATCGGCAAAGCTCTTGAAACCCTTTATTTCTAATGATTTTAATCGCACTCTGTTCAGCTTTTAAGATGGGCAAATATATAAGAAGGGATACAGAAAGTACTGCCTTTTAACATTCGAAAAGCCCTTGTTTATACCCAAATTTTTCACAAGTGGATATCTCCTATTTTACTTTTCAAGAAAATTTTATTAACTGATAAGTAGCATTATCTTAGCGACCTTGAGGGCAGAAATAACTTCTGCTATATTGAAAACAAAACGCCAACCATGAATATTCTAATTCCAGTCGACTTTACACCGGCTTCTTTAAATGCTGCTCATTTTGCAGTGAAGATGTTGCTGGGTCAGTACGACGAAACAGCAGTCCTGCTTCACGTTTATGAAGATGCTTCAAAAGAAGCACAGGTGAAACAGCAACTCAGAGACCTTAGAGATTCCCTCCTTGATGAAGCTATAGTGAAGATCGAAACGATTGCAGAACACAATGATGATTTTCTTGATACCCTTGAAAGAAGGGCAAGACACCTCGATGCAGCACTTGTCGTGATGGCAAGTACCGAAAAATCAAAGATTGAGCAGGCATTTACAGGCAACAATTCTTTAAAAATGATTGAAAAGAACGTGTGCCCGGTGCTGGTTGTACCTGAAGATGCAAGGTTCTCAGCTATTAAAAATGTGGCAATTGCCTGCGATTTTAAAGACATTGAAGCTTCTATACCAATAGTACCAGTGAAGAAGGTTCTTAGCCTTTTCCAGCCTTTTGTGCATATTGTAAACGTAAATAGCGATATATATGTCTCATTAAATGAAGAATACCTGGCTAAAAGGCAGTTAATGGCTGAAATGTTCCAGGAGTTTCACCCTGAATTTTATTTCATTACCACTTTTAACTTCCATGAAACATTGCAGCAATTTGTGAAGGATAAGAAGATCGATTTGGTATTGACTTTTCCCCGTACACACTCCTTTATTGATAACCTGTTTAAGACCAGCAAGACAAAGAAGTTACTTTATGAAAGTGACATACCTGTTTTAGCTGCTCACGAATAAGTTCAGCAACTGATTTTGAGTTCAAGGCCTCTTAAAGTAATTTCGCTTTGAGAGGCCTTGCTGTTTTAAACTTGCTATATGAAGAATATTAAATTAATTGAGGTCCCTTCGGAGATAGGAGCGGGTACCCGTGGCGCCAGTCTCGGCATTGAAGCTATTAAGATTGCGGCTCTCGACTTCATGAGCAACTTCTTCATTCATTTTCCCTCTGAAAAGATTCCTGTTGAAAATAAGCTCCTCTATGAACCCATTGAATCTCCTTATGCCAAACGAATTAAAGGCATTGTAACTATCTATGACCGCGTGAGCAAAGCTGTCACCGATTGTGTGAAGAGTGGATTCTTTCCTGTCGTGCTTAGTGGCGATCATAGTGTGTCCGGTGCAACTATAGCCGGTTTGAAGATGGCAAAGCCAAAAAGCAAACTAGGTGTGATCTGGCTCGACGCTCATGCCGACCTTCATACACCTTTTACAACTCCTTCCGGTAACATGCATGGTATGCCACTCGCTGCTTCCATCAACGAAGACAATAAAGAGAAGACTGTACACGAAGTAGAACCTGAAACCATACGATATTGGAATCACTTGAAAACTATTGGCAAAATAGCTCCAAAGGTGTTACCTGAAGATATCGTTTATATATCCTTACGGGATTATGAAAAGGAAGAAAAGCATATCATTGATAAGTATGGAATGAAGGTCATTAGCACTAAAGAAGTAAGAAGTAAGGGAGCCGAAAATGTTGTTCGTTCGGTGTTACGTTACTTAAGTGATTGTACCGACATCTATGTTTCCTTTGATGTGGATGCACTTGATTCTTCAATCACGAAAGGAACAGGAACGCCTGTAAATAATGGACTCAGAGAGAGAGAAGCTGAAGACCTGGTAAGTAAGTTCATGCAAAACAGGAAAGTATGTTGTCTTGAGATAACAGAAGTGAACCCAACTTTAGATAAAGAGAACCTCATGGCGGAGATTGCTTTCAATATCTTGCAGCGCAGTGTAAATGTTTTGATGATGAGTTAATTTTCTTTATGAAAGTATTACTGGCAGCCTCTCTCCTTTTATTCTCTGCGTGTTGCTTTTCCCAGGAGACCTATGAAGACTCTTTAATCAGGTTTATTGACAATTACAGGAATACTCACGAGGTAGTACAAGGGTCTGACAGGCAGTACCTGCAATTTTACCCTGCTGATCAAAGTTCCCGGGTGTGGGCCACATTCATGAAGGTGGAAAATAGTCAATGGCTACCGATGAAAACATCAGGACTTACCTCTAAGATGCACCGGGTATATGGCATCTTACGATTTACCCTCCATGATACTTTATGTCAATTAAATGTATATCAATCACTCAATCTACTTTCAACTACCGACTATAAAAATTACCTGTTTCTTCCTTTTACTGATGCTACAACAGGAGTAGAAACTTACAGTAGCGGACGTTATATAGATTTGACAATTGATGATGTGAAGAACAGTAAAGTTCTAATTGACTTCAACAAAGCCTATAATCCTTATTGTGCTTATGTGAGTGGAAAGTACAATTGTCCTATCCCACCTGGGGAGAATAGTTTAACTGTTGCTATACGGGCAGGGGAAAAGGACTTTGGAAAGCATTTGCATTAACGAAGCATTACCCTTCTGATTTAATTGTGAATTAATCACTCTGTTTGAAAGTCTTTCTCAAACCCTCTTCAAATGAACACGGTTCATATCCTAATACTCTCCTCGCTTTAGAAATGTTTAAACCTGTTTTCTTAGGCCTCTTTGCTGCTTCATTCAGATCTGATTCCTTAATTGGAAGAACCTGGGCTAGATCATATCCGAGTTGATTTGCCACAGCAATAGCAATTCCATAGGGAGTCAAAACATCTTTACCGCAAATGTGAAAAATGCCGATGGCCTTCTTTTCTATAATCGATACCATGCCTGCTGCTAAGTCCTCAACGTAAGTTGGTGTCCTCACCTGGTCGTCAAACATCTTCAGCGTTTTTCCTTCTTTTAACGACCTCTCCACAGCTGTCACAATATTATCTCTCCCGGAGAAAGTTTGTCCATATACCAATACAGTGCGCACAATAGACCATTCATAGCCATAGCTTTTCACTTCCTGTTCTGCCAGCATTTTCGTTTCGCCGTAAAAGTTAACAGGAGCCGCTTCATCTTCCTCGACATACATTCCGGATAATCCATCGAAAACAAAATCAGTAGATAGAAAGAGGAAGAAAGATTTGTACTTCCTGGATTGTTCCAACAAGTTTACTGAACCGGACACATTTACCTGGAAAGCACTACGGCGGTTTTGTTCACACTCATCCGGTTTTGACATTGCTCCCAGGTGAACTACTACACCAGGGTGGTATTTTTCAAATACAATCTTCACCTGTTCTTCATTGGTGAAGTCCATCGGCAGGTAGGTGAAGAAATCATCCTTAAATGGCAACCGGCATTCACCCTTACATGTTGCGATCACAGAATACCCTTGAAGAAGTAACTTCTTTACAAGGTAATATCCAACAAAACCATTCGCCCCGGTGATCAGTATCCTATTCATTCTTAAAAATAGAGGCAAATAAAATATCAAAAAGAAAATCACATTTAAAACTCCTGTTTTCGAGAGCTTGAAAACAGGAAGACATATAAAAGAAAGCAGTTGTAAATATGTTAATGAATTTATAACTTCTTCAGAATCACTCCATTTCCAACGTTAATAAAGGTTAGAACCATCGAAACCCCTTCGTTTCCAGGCGCAGTTCTTAGTATTATTGCTGCCGCTTATACTGCTAATTATCCAAATCATTAAAACTAAACCGTAAATGAATCGTTTTGTAGCCGTTGCTATTGCAGCGGGATTTACTCTATCCACGACTTTATCCTATGGTCAAAACAATCCCCCACAAACTCCAGGTGGGAACCAGGGTAGCCCCGGCGGAGGATTTAACCGTAATGCGACAGCTAACCAGGGCCCTCGTCCTTATTCAGAAGTGATCACCTCAAAGGCGAAAACTGAAAAAGGACTGTTGATCGTTCATAAAGTTGATGATAAATATTATTTCGAAATCCCCGATGCATTGTTAGGCAGAGAGATCCTGGCAGTGAACCGCATTTCAAAGGCACCAGCAGGAGCACGTGCGGGTTTTCTTGGCTATGCAGGTGACCAGGTGGGTGAAAATGTGATCACTTTTGAAAAGGGTCCGAACAATAAAATCTTCTTAAGAAGCAGTTCTTTTAATGAGGCTGGAAGAGATTCCGCGGGCATGTACCTGTCCGTTAAAAATTCCAACCTATCTCCCATCACCGCATCTTTTGACGTAAAGGCATACGCCAAAGATTCCATTACCAAAGCAGGTGGTTCAGTCATTGATGTTACTGATTACCTGATGGGTGATAACGACATCCTCTTCTTTGAAGGGCAGTCAAAAAGAGCGCTGGGAATAAACAACTACCAGAGAGATAATTCCTACATCAATGATGTGAGAACCTTTTCAAATAACATTGAGATTAAAACAACAAAGACCTACCTGAGAACTCCACAGTCACCTTTTGGTGGAAGCGGTGGGGCAGTTGTTTTAGGTGGCGGGCAATCTGGCACCCCAAGTACCTACGAATTAAACAGCTCATTGATACTGCTTCCAAAACTACCTATGAAGCCCCGCTATTTTGATCCGCGTGTAGGTTATTTTGCTACAGGATATACTGATTTTGATGCCAATCCACAAGGAATAGAGCAGATAAGAATGATTACCCGCTGGAGGTTAGAACCCAGGCCGGAAGATGTTGAAAAGTATAAACGCGGTGAATTGGTTGAACCTCAGAAGCAGATCGTTTACTATATAGATCCTGCAACACCAAAGAAGTGGATCCCTTACCTGATACAGGGAGTAAATGACTGGCAGGCGGCATTTGAACAAGCAGGATTTAAAAATGCCATTATAGCCAAAGAAGCCCCGATGAATAATCCCAACTGGAGCCTTGAAAATGCTGAATATTCAGCCATTGTTTACAAGCCTTCTGATGTAGCCAATGCCAGTGGTCCTCACGTGCATGATCCAAGAAGTGGTGAGATCCTTGAGTCACACATCAACTGGTATCACAACGTTATGAACCTGGTTCGTGACTGGTATTTCATACAGACAGCCGCTGTAGATCCACAGGCACGTTCTTTACATTTCTCTGATTCTCTGATGGGGCAGTTGATCCGGTTTGTCTCTTCTCACGAGGTAGGCCATACTTTAGGTTTACGTCACAACTGGGGTTCCTCTTCTACTGTTCCTGTGGAGAACCTGCGAAATAAAACATGGGTAGAAGCTAACGGCCACACTCCTTCTATTATGGACTATGCACGTTTTAACTACGTAGCACAACCTGAAGATAATATCACCGAAAAAGGCTTATTCCCCCGTATCGGAGATTATGATAAATGGGCTATTCAGTGGGGTTATAAATGGATGCCGGAAGCAAAAACACCGGAAGCAGAAGTGCCTATCCTGAATAAACTTACAATGGAGAAGCTGAAAGACAAGCGTTATTGGTTTGGAACTGAGTCTGACCAGGATGACCCTCGCGGGCAGAATGAAGACCTTGGCGACAATGCTATGAAGGCAAGTAGCTATGGCATTAAAAATCTCCAACGTATAATCACAAAACTTCCCGAGTGGACGAAAGAACAGAATAAAGACTATTCAGGATTGAATGAAATGTATGGACAGGTAATCGGGCAATTCAGTCGTTATATGGGGCATGTGGCAAAGAATGTTGGTGGTATCTACACCACTCCAAAGATGCAGGAAGAAGCAGGTGTCATTGTGGAATACGTTCCTAAAACCACTCAAAAAGAAGCCATCCAGTTCCTGCAGGACCAATTGTTTAAAACGCCAAAATGGATTGTTGATAATAATATCTCAAGTTATACGGGTACAAACAAACTGGTTACTATCAGCAGCATGCAGGAAAGCATCCTGGCGCGACTTTTAAGCAATAGCACTTTATCTAAGCTTTTCCGCTTTGAGGCAGAAAATGCTAACGCTTATACGGCAACCGAAATGATCACTGACCTGAGAAAAGGAATCTGGAGTGAACTGGCTGCACGTAAGCCTATTGATATATACCGGAGAGGTCTTCAGAAGGCATTTGTTGATCGCCTGGTTAATAATCTTACCCCCGATAATTCACCTACACCCGTGGTATCCACAGGCAGGGGTGGTGGACAAACCATGTCTTCTGATTATAGTAAGACCAGTGATGCCATTTCTATTGTAAAAGCACAGCTGCGCAGTTTACAATCTGAAATCAGGGCAGCTCTGCCAGTGTATAAAGATGCTGAAAGCCGTGCACACCTGCAGGATATAAATGACCGTATTACCGAGGCTTTAAATCCGAATAAATAAGGAGAAAGTCTGTTTTAATAGTTTTAGAGGCTGTTCATTTTTGAACGGCCTTTTTTATTTTAATCCTAATCCCATCCCCCTTAATCTTTTAGAAGTAGAATAGGGCTCCCATAGAAGGAGATCGGAATTAGATAACTATTAGATAACTATTAGATCGGAATTAGATCGGAATTAATTCCGATCTAATTCCGATCTAATTCCGATTCAATTCCGATCTAATTCCGATTGAGAGTTATGGGAGTACCATAGATTGATAATAATAAAAACGTGTTTTACTCTAATTGAGACCTCCCGGGATATTATTTTACAGTTCAAAGATTACGACCACCAGGACTGTAATTGGCAGTGTTCAATTAAATGCTCTTGATAAAAAAATCAGCTCATTTGAAGAAAACGTCATAACTGAAACGCAGCAGGATACCTATGACGACAATGAGAAAGAAAATACGTATGAAACGGTTTCCCTTAGCAATAGCCAGCCTTGCTCCTACTATTCCACCCAATGCATTGGAAACAGACATTGGAATCGCTAATAACCAGATGATCTTGGAATGAAAAAGGAATAAAGTAATAGAACCAAGATTGGTGGCAAGATTCACCAGTTTTGCATTTGCGGAAGAATGAAGGAAATCAAAACCAAGCAGGGTTATAAACGCCAAAATGAAGAAACTGCCGGCACCCGGACCAATAAACCCATCATAAAAACCAATTACAATGCTGATGAGGATACCGAACTGGATTTGTTCTCTTTCGGTATGATCCTTCTCTTCATGCTGTCCGAAGTCTTTCTTCATGAAGGTATATACCGCTACCAGTGTGAGCACCACCAGCAGTATTGGTTTCATAAAGGAATTGTCTACCACTGTTAAGAGCTGGGACCCAAGGAAAGAGGCGAAGAAAGCAATAGTGCAGATAATAGTTACCAGCTTCCAGTTGATAGATACTTTCTTTATGTATTGAAAAGCGGCAAACAAGGTGCCGCTGAAAGAAGGAAATTTAAGAGAACCTATCACATTCACGACAGGTATAGATGGAAATATAACGAGTGCTGCAGGCAACTGTATTAACCCGCCGCCACCCACTATAGCATCAACGAATCCTGCCGCGAAAGCTGCAATACAAACCAACAGCAACTGGAACCATTCAATATGCATGTTGCAAAAACAGATTAATCATTACGAACTACAATGAAGGAGATTATCCTTTTTTCTGCTCCTTCGCCCATGCATCCTTCAAGGTTACTGTTCTGTTGAATACAAGACGATTATAGGTATCCTTATTGTCGAGGGTGAAATAGCCTTTGCGCAAAAACTGGAAACGATCATTCAGTTTGGCTGTTTTCAGTGCCGGTTCGGCGTAAACACTGGTAACTATTTTCAGAGAATCGGGATTGATATAATCTTTGAAATCACCCTCTTCACTGGAAGGATCCTCCACTTTAAAAAGCCGGTCATACAAGCGTACTTCAGCACTGATGGCACTCGACATTTCCACCCAATGGAGTGTTCCTTTTACATGAATTCCTGACGTGTCATGACCACTTTTGCTCTCCCGTATATAACTGCAACGCAGTTCTGTGATGTTCCCCCGCTCATCCTTTATTACTTCATCACATTTGATGATGTAAGCATG
>JBLNAY010000002.1:0-8616 GCA_050259715.1 Candidatus Dadabacteria bacterium | reverse complement strand
ACAATCTTGTAAATACCACAGCCAGTACAATCGTCACCAGTACCAAAAATGTCCTTTCAAAATTCCTGACTCTGAAAAAAGAAAACATGCTATATCCCTTCTATTTTGATAGTGTATCGGTTTTAAAAACTGAATCTTTTATATATCCACTCGCATATAAATCCGGATTGACAATGAATTCTGCCATCACAGGAATGCGGCAATTATGAAACTTTACATTTTTCAATCTAATAGCTTTTGCCGGTCCAAAAACACCTATGTCAAATCCGTCTAATAAAATATTTTCCAGTAAGGCGTATTTAGTAGTTGGAGAAACCAGGAATGCCGGACCAGTGTATGATGAATCCCTGCGCAATACCAATCCATTACCATTAATATGAATGGAATCTTTCTCTATAAGAAGGGTATCTGTGATCACTAACTGGTTACCATATAAAGAATCGGAAAGATTAATCATCCATCCCTGGTTAGCTTTGATACTGTCCGCCAGTCTTATTTCATTTTGATTACGAGGTTTCTGCACAACAGCAGGAACATCAGGTTGTCTTTTATGTCGTGGTCCCCAGATCACCAGCATAACTATTAATGAAAGCACAAGGACAAAACCTAATATCCAGAGCGCTGTATCTCTGCCCTTTTTCCTTGAAGGTCTATGCTTTATCTCTTCCGCTGCTTGCTCTGCTGGAGGTTGTTCCTTTTGGACGTGCTTTTTTTTTATTAATACCGGCTTTGTTGCTTTGTGAGTCAATGGCTTTTTATCATTATGCACCAGCACAACCGTAATATTATCCTTTCCTCCTGCATTATTAGCTGAATTTATTAATTCAGTAGCTTTTTGTTCGAGATCAGAAGAAGAAGAGAGAATCGAGCTGATGGAAGCACTGTTCACCAGGTCAGTCAATCCATCACTACACAACAACAGAATATCTCCAGGTAAAAAAGGGGACTGACCTACTTCGATGTAATCATCTGTCTGTCCCATATTAGGATCGAAACCAAGGGCCTTATTAATTTCATTTCGTTTCGGGTGATTCATCGCTGCATCCTCACTAAGTCGTTTCGAATCTTCCAGGAAGCCAACAAATGAATGATCTTTGGTTACTTTCACCAATGAGTGATCCCTGAATAAATAAAGCCTTGTGTCACCTACATGGGCATAGTAAAATTGATTGTTTTGAATATCAACAATAGCCATTGTAAGTACACAGGCCATATTCTGCCGGTCATTATTTGTTGATCTTTCTTTATAGATCTTTTCATTTGAGGATCTTAATGCCAATCTCATTTGGGATATCAGATCACCCGTACTTTTTTGCAGAACGTCTAAAATAGTTTGCCTTGCGATTTCGGCAGCTACTTCACCCCCTTCATATCCACCCACACCATCGATTACACAACCGAGGATATAATTACCATCCTGTACTTTTTCAGCAATAAATGCATCCTCATTATTGTCCCGTAAGCGACCGGTATCTGTTAGTCCAAAGAAGTTATCAGCCATTGTTGCTATGTGACTTTTTTATTTCACCAAAATGCGCAATAAGCATCAGAACACAAACACCAAGTAGAATTAAGGATACAAATGCGGTCATGGCTATGAGTTAAAAATATTTATACCAACAATTCCATTGAGCACTATTCTTGAATTAATCGGCAACTCCGACCATTGCGGTTTTTGCGGGTCGGAACGTCCTATCTCCTGCTCATTGACAATTGTTTTTTCTCCAAACGAAGTAAGATAGAATTTCTCATCATTTTTATCAAAGCGGATCTTTAAGTGGGGAGAGTTTACCCACTCTGATGGAATTTTGAATATGTTGTTGTCTTCGCGATGTTCATCTTTACCTGATACAATAATTTCATCTTCCTTCATCAGGTATTCTACTTTTTTGCCGGAGTAAGCTTTGTCCGGAACAATAGTTTCAAAACGTGCCCGTACAGCTTTCAGATTCTTTTTTACTTTCTGGTCATCATACACAAGGTCTTCCTGGTAAGGCACTTCATAGTATCCCTCACTATAAAAAGTAAATCCTTTCAATATCTCAGGATTGATATCGAAAGTCTCAGCGATCCCCGTTTGCCGTGGAATAAAGGTTACACGAAGATTTTCTTCCTTTTGTTGTGCCTGGTCTGGTAAGAGCTTCCCAATAAAACTAATATCACCTCTTGTATATTCTGGATTAGAAACAAAGCGAAATACCCAACGGTGACTTGATGGTTCAACTGTTTTACCTAATGATCTGTATTCCTTTAGAGTATCATAAATCTTCTTAAGTGATTCCTGTACAATAAGACCAAAGATTCCCTTCTTGTTGTTCATAAAATCATGATAATCTTCCGGATTGAAGCAGATGATGTACTCGTGGTAAAAAACAACACGGTTTGCAAAGGATAATGTTTTTATAGATTCGTTAAACTTCTGTAAGATATAATGATATACATCATTGGGAGTAAGGGCAGATGGTGCATCCTTAACCTGCGAAGCTTCCTTTTTGAGAAACCAATCATGCAGACCTATTTTTTGCCAAATGGATGTTTTGGGTTTCATTTTGAGGGTTATTCGGGTAAATTTAAATCAAAACAGTGGAGAATAAAGAACCGGGCCATTGGAGTTTGCCCGGTAGATGTTATTCAGTCATCTCTATTACATCCGGCTCGGGAGGGTTTGTGACATTCATAAACTCACCAGGCATAGAAATAGAGGGATTAGGAACAGGCACAGGGAGATCAATATAGAATTTTGTTCCTTCATTTACCCTGCTTTCTGCTCTTATATTGCCCTGGTGCTTTTGTATGATCTTTTTACATATGGACAGGCCAACACCAGTGCCTTCATATTCAGTAGTGCTGTGTAATCGCCTGAATACAGCAAAAATATCATCGGCATACTTCGATTCGAAACCTATACCATTGTCTTCGACAATAACTCCGCTATACCCTTTCCTGATAAGTGGATTCTTATAGATATTTATAATTAAAGGAACTCCCATTCTTCTGAACTTAATACTATTAGTAATAAGATTCTGAAACAACTGTCGCATCTGGCTTGGAATAGCTTTAACAACAGGAAGTTCCGTCCTCCTTATCTGTGCCTGAGATTTATCAATATCCACCTCCATATCTGTCAGAACATCATTAAGAACTTCATTGAGGTCCACCTCCGAGAAATCTTCATTACTAAACGTCTGCCTTGAGAACTTCAATAAATCATTTATAAGAATCTGCATACGACCTGAAGCCTTCACAATCTTTTCAAGTGATGACTTCACATCACCATCAATCGTTTCAAAGGTCATCAGGATTTTATCGCTGAAAACCTGGATTTTTCTCAATGGCTCCTGCAGATCATGGGAGGCTACGTAAGCAAATCTGTCCAGTTCTTCAATGGTTGTCTGTAAGCTTTTGTTATTTTCTATTAATTGATCATTTAAAACCCGGATTTTTTCTTCATTCAGTTTTCTTTCCTGTAATTCCTTTTCCAACCGGTGATTAGCAAGCATCAGCTTTTTCTCCTGGACAATCAACTGGTGATTCTTACGATATAGCTCTGCAAAGACAGCTACTTTCAGCCTAAGGAGATCTGGATTTATAGGTTTATAGATAAAGTCAACCGCTCCCAGTTTATACCCCTGGAACATGCTATCCTCGCCCTGGTTATGTGCCGTAATAAAGATTATTGGAATATGCTTCAGCTTATCTCTTTCATAAATAAGTGAAGCCGTTTCCAATCCATTCATATCAGGCATTTGTACATCCATCAGTATCAGGGTAAAGTCCTGCTCCTTCAGTAAAATCTTTAAAGCATTTCTTCCTGAGTTGGCTTTAACAATAGTATAGCCTTCAATATCGAGTATAGTTTCAATGGAAAACAGATTATCTTCCCTATCATCGACAACCAGGATCTTAATCACTGATTTCCCTCCCTGATCTTCTGTTTTTTTCATGCTCATACTCTACTTATTTATACAACCAAACTCTCATCAGCGACAACAGTTGATCTACTTTCACCGGCTTAGTTATATAGTCTGATGCACCTGCTTCAATACACTTTTCCCGGTCGCCTTTCATTGCTTTGGCGGTTACTGCAATGATTGGTAGGGTAGTATTTTTATGTTCACGCCTGATCTTCTGGGTTGTTTCATAGCCATCCATTTCAGGCATCATTATATCCATCAGTACAACATCTATATTTATATTATCACTTAAGATATTGATTGCCTCCTGTCCACTTTCCGCTGTTATTGTATTAATATTATATCGTTCAAAAGCAGTAGTCAGGGCAAACAGGTTACGCACATCATCATCCACCACCAGCACTGTTTTACCTGACAATATATCTTCTCTTGAACGAAGGTTCTCAATTAGGCGCTGTTTCTCAGGCAGCAATTCCCTATGGTCTATATGAAGGTGTAAAATCACTTCTTCCAGCAAAAAGTCAAGTGATGTCACATCTTTTAGCAAGATCCGGTTTGCGTACTGCTTCAACTGCGTCTTTTCCTTCGGAGTAAAATCTTTGGCAGAATAGATCAGCACCGGCACCATCGCTAGTTTGCTATCATTGATCTTCATCACAAAATCCATTCCCTGAATATCAGGAAGCATAAAATCAACTATGATGCAGTCAAAAGAGTAATCCTTAATCATCTGCAAAGCCTGTTCACCTGTGGAAGCTATTTGAATGTCCAGCAGATCTCCATTAGCAAGGATTTTTGCTATTTGAGAAGAATCCAGTTCATTGTCTTCGACTACTAATAAACGTTTGGGTTTCCTTGAGTGGTAAGAAACAATATCATTAAATAACACATTTAATGCTTCAGCTTTCAAAGGCTTGAGATGGAAACTTCTTGCTCCTCTCTGCATTGCTAACAGACGGTTTTCTTCACCGGATATCAGGTGCACCGGTATGTGCCTATAGTTGATGTCATTTTTGAACAGGTCAAGTATTCTCCAACCGCTTGCATCCGGCAGCTTTACATCGAGAGTGACTGCTATCGGATTAAACTTGTTGTTGAGGTCAAAAACTTCTCCGAAACTGGTAGCCACCACAGCCTTTAAATCCAGCTCGTGAGCCTTTTCAATCATAATCTTAGCAAATCTCAGGTCATCTTCAACAATCAATACCACTTTATCATCCGGCATGATGTTATTCCTGTCATCACCTACTTCATTTATGATTTCATTCAATACATCTAGTTCCTTCAAAGGCTCACTGACCTTTACAGTAGGTACTGATTGTATAGTAACATCATCTGTTGTTTCAGCTAATTTGTATTCACTTACTGTCAGGCTGGATTGCTTTTCCTTCTTCACATGATTGGGATTATAATCAATAGGCAGGAACAAGGTAAATGTACTTCCCTGGCCTACTTCACTATTCAACTCAATAGTACCACCGAGCAGGTCAGCCAAACCACGGCTAATGGAAAGTCCCAGTCCTGTGCCACCATATTTACGGCTGGTAGATCCCTCAGCCTGTTGGAAGGCTTCAAAGATTATGTTTTGTTTGTCTTTTGAAATTCCAATACCAGTATCCTTAATTTCAAATGCGACTACCTTCTTAGATTTATCGAGGCTTGGATTACCCGCCTTCCAGTTGTTATGTGCCTCATAAATTCTCAGTCTTACACCACCTTTTTCAGTAAACTTAAAGGCATTGGATAGCAGGTTCTTTAAGATCTGGTTTAACCGTTGAACGTCTGTCTCCAACGTTTGAGGGAGTTTCTCATCCATTTCGATATTAAACTTCAGATTCTTGTTTTCTGACACGTGTTTGAACGTTGTCTCAACAAAAGAAGTGATCTCATTGAACCTGACATTAATGAAGTCAGTTGAAATGTACCCGGATTCAATCTTAGAAAGATCCAGGATATCATTGATCAATTGGATAAGGTCATCTCCGCAACTATGGATCGTCTTTGCATAACGGACTTGCTTCTCGGACAGGTTACCTTCCCTGTTTTCATATAGTTGCTGTGCAAGAATTAATAAGGAGTTCAAAGGAGTACGTAACTCATGCGACATGTTTGCAAGGAACTCAGATTTATACTTGGAAGTAAGCTGTAACTGTTCCGCTTTTTCCTCCAATGACTTACGTGCTTCTTCCACTTCTTTGTTCTTAGCTTCCACTTCCTCCTTTTGCTTTACAAGAAGGTGTGCTTTATCCTGCAATTCTTCATTTGTTCTTCTTAATTCATCTGTAAGTGATTGTGATTGTTCCAATAGTTCCTCTGTTCTAGAGTTTGCCTCGATTGTGTTCAACACTATACCAATTGACTCTGTCAATTGTCCAAGGAAGTCAAGGTGCGTTTCGCTGAATTCACTAAATGATGCCAGCTCAATTACAGCCTTGATTTGTGTCTCAAACAACACCGGTAAAACAATAACGCTAACAGGGGAAGCTTCACCCAGGCCAGAACCGATCTTAATATAATCTTTTGGAACATTGGTCAACAGGATGCGTTCCTTATCCATCGCTACCTGACCAACAAGGCCTTGTCCCAGGATGAATTCTTTATTGAAATTCAGCTCTTCGTTGTAGGCATAAGCTGAGAACAACTTCAACTTCTTGTTCTCTTCATTTTCATCCTGCTCAAAGATGTAGAACATACCCTGCTGCGCATTCACCACCTGTGCCAGCTCAGAAAGGATCCTCCTGGTCACCGTATTTAAATCCTTTTGACCCTGTAGCATCTGGGTAAACTTCGCAAGGTTTGATTTCAACCAGTCCTGTTCCTGGTTTCTTAATGTAGTTTCTTTCAGGTTGGCGATCATCTGGTTGATAGTATCCTTCAACTCTTCCACCTCACCTTTTGCTTCCACACGTATCATTCGCGTAAGGTCACCCTTAGTTACCGCAGATGCTACTTCGGAGATCGCTCGCACCTGGGTGGTCAGGTTCTCAGCTAGCTGGTTCACGTTTTCTGTCAGGTTTTTCCAAATACCAGAA
This sequence comes from Candidatus Dadabacteria bacterium, assembly GCA_050259715.1. GTDB lineage: Bacteria > Bacteroidota > Bacteroidia > Chitinophagales > Chitinophagaceae > Flavisolibacter. Next base: position 1,670 of record JBLNAY010000002.1, on the reverse strand, counting down.
GCTCCTGGTACTGATGCCTGTCCACCCAATCTTCCTTCCACACCCACTTCACGGGCCACTGTTGTTACCTGGTCGGCAAATACCGCCAGTGTGTCAATCATCTCGTTGATCGTTTCAGTCAACTGCGCTACTTCACCACGTGATACAATGGATAGTTTCTGTTTCAGGTTACCTGTTGCTACGGCTGTTACCACTTTCGCAATTCCACGCACCTGGTTAGTAAGGTTGGAGGCCATCATGTTCACAGAGTCTGTAAGGTCCTTCCAGGTACCGGCCACACCCTGCACTTCTGCTTGTCCCCCCAACTTACCTTCAGTACCAACCTCTCTCGCCACCCTCGTTACCTCGAAGGCGAAGGAGTTCAGCTGGTCCACCATCGTATTGATCGTATTTTTCAAGTCAAGGATCTCACCCTTAACGTCAATAGTCACTTTCTTGGAAAGGTCACCTGATGCCACCGCCTTGGTTACCTCCGCGATGTTACGTACCTGCAATGTCAGGTTACCTGTCATTTGGTTTACAGAGTCGGTAAGGTCCTTCCATGTTCCACCAACACCCGGCACAAACGCTTGTCCACCAAGTTTACCATCCGTACCCACCTCACGGGCCACCCTCGTTACCTCGGATGCAAACGCCCGTAACTGGTCCACCATGGTATTCAGAGTCTCCTTCAACTGGAGGATTTCTCCGCGCACGTCCACAGTGATCTTCCGTGACATGTCTCCATTTGCCACTGCAATCGCCACCTCTGCAATGTTACGCACCTGGCCTGTAAGGTTGGACGCCATCTGGTTTACTGAGTCTGTAAGATCCTTCCAGGTTCCGGCTACTCCCGGCACGTGTGCCTGGCCTCCCAGTTTACCTTCCGTACCTACCTCACGAGCCACACGCGTTACCTCCGAAGCAAAGGCTCGAAGCTGGTCCACCATCGTGTTGATTGTATTCTTCAACTCCAGGATCTCTCCTTTCACATCCACCTCGATCTTGCGGGACAAGTCACCATTTGCCACGGCTGTGGTCACATCCGCGATATTACGCACCTGCGCCGTCAGGTTACCGGCCATTTTATTTACTGAGTCGGTAAGATCTTTCCAAAGACCTTCCACTCCCGGCACATCTGCCTGTCCTCCCAACATACCTTCAGAACCTACCTCACGAGCCACACGGGTAACCTCTGAACCAAAAGAGTTCAACTGGTCCACCATCGTGTTAATAGTGTTTTTCAATTCAAGGATCTCTCCCTTCACGTCCACCGTGATCTTACGGGAAAGATCTCCTTTAGCAACGGCCGTTGTTACTTCAGCGATATTACGTACCTGAGCTGTCAGGTTAGAGGCCATGTTATTTACCGATTCCGTCAAATCCTTCCAGGTACCTCCCACACCCTGCACTTTTGCCTGTCCACCGAGTTTACCTTCCGTACCCACCTCAAGGGCCACACGGGTCACCTCAGAAGCGAAGGAGTTCAACTGGTCCACCATCGTATTGATAGTCTTCTTTAATTCCAGGATCTCTCCTGCTACATCCACGGTGATCTTTTTGGATAAGTCCCCATTTGCCACAGCCGTTGTTACCTCCGCAATGTTTCTCACCTGCGCTGTAAGGTTTCCGGCCATGTTATTTACTGAGTCTGTTAAGTCTTTCCAGGTTCCTCCTACTCCCTGCACTTT
>JBLNAY010000001.1:0-13331 GCA_050259715.1 Candidatus Dadabacteria bacterium | reverse complement strand
AATGGAATATTGATAAGAGCAAGGTGGGAATCATGGGATTTTCAGCCGGTGGACACCTGGCATCAACACTTGCTACTCACTTTGATGATGGAGATAACCAATCGGCTGACTCGGTAGAAAGTCAAAGTTCACGACCTGCCTTCGCCATATTGCTATACCCGGTAATTTCCATGAGAATGGGTATTACTCACAATGGCTCCCGGAATAATTTACTTGGTTCCAAACCCGATACCTCACTTGTTACTTTGTATTCGAACGAACTCCAGGTTAAAAAGAATTCACCTCCGACATTCCTTGTTCACGCTTCAGATGATAAGTCAGTACCTGTTGAAAACAGCATATCTTTTTACAAGGCACTTGTTGCAAACGACATCCCCGCGGAGATGCATTTTTTTCCTAAAGGTGGACATGGATTTGGACTTGGACTCGGTAAAGGCACCACAGAAAACTGGACAAACTTGTGTATTGACTGGTTGAGGAACCTGGGAAAATAACTGCATTCTAACTTATCTTCTAAGTATTTCGAACTCTGAACGAGAGATCTAAATGCTGTTCCATGCGTTACGCCAGCAGGAAAAGACAGCTACCGACCAATGAATTAAATCTTCAGAAGACGCATAGCCGATCCCCTTGTCATTCCAACTCACTGTCCACACCATATGATATTTGCCATCAGCTTCTTTTATAATGCAGGGATCACGGAACAATTTCTACTAATGGTAGACTTTAATACAATGCTGTCGTTGAACAATAGTTTCCACTTAAACCCATTTTCACTGTAGGCATAATGAAGGCCCTCACCATTTCCTTTAAAGGAACAAAACAAGTAAACACTATCTGCTTCCTGGGAGAATCCCATTACGTGCCAACAAACCAAAAACAGTAAATGAAAAACGATCTTCATATATTCTCTTTATTGTCTTACCAGGGTAACACTCATTAATCCAATTACCACATCATTTGCAAGTGTATCTAATGACAAGGACTTTAATTCTTTTGAACCATCAAGTGATAAATCGAGTACCGTAGCAGCCCCTCCATCTATTGCCCTACTGGTAAATCCCTTTATACTGGTGTAGTGGTTAAACGTACGAGTGTCTTCGCCTGTCTTCAAGTAAATCCTTATTGGTCTGGGAGAACCGGTAGTAAACGCATAGCCGTCTTCCATGTAATCCTGTTCAATAGGCCACCAATTTTCCGGGTTTCTTAATTGCAGGGAATCCGTTGAACCATCTGAATATTGTATTTCAATTATCCCATTAGTGATCCTGCTCTGCATGGCATTTGTCGAACCAGCCATTAGCAAGTAAGCATGTGAAGCTTTTCCATTTAGGGGAATAGAAACTCTGGCCGGGTAAACGTCCCACTTACTGGTAAAAACAATATTCTTAGTGTCGGGAGTCGATGGTGTATGAAAAGGAATGCCTTGCTGAATAGTTATTTGGTTATTGGCACCAGCCCTTTTCCTTAAACCTGAATCATTAATAGAAGCAGTAACTAATGGGTATGCCCAGTTACCAATTCCCTGTGTTGGTAATTGCAGAGTGCTCACTGCAGGTCGGGGTGAAGAATATTGGTTCCTGAAAATACTCGTTAGCTGGTCATTAAAGTAATGATCAAGATTTATCTTTTCATAAACCGTATTTGCATTATTTATAATATCCCAATTAATTATGTTCGTATGATACACTGAACCGTTGAAGCTGAAACTGACATCATTGCTACCAGACATCAATCTTCCATTATTTCTAACTAACAATTCCGTATCTCCTGAGAATGCTACTTCAACCGGATGATTATTAACAAACAGCTGCCCGGATAATTTTTTACCAGTAGCATTATGCATATGAATAGCAATGCCTTCTTTATTATTGACTGCTGTTATTATAACCGGTTCTGTTGCACTAAAAGAAACCGGCTGCCAATATGAAATCTCACCTTGCCTAACTTTAATAAAGAATGTCTTTACACCCTCACCGCTTCTATTCTTAGAGTGAAACAAATGAGCAGTTGTTGTTGAGGAAGTAAGTGTATGTTGCGGATCGAAAACTGTTTCAATAGAAATCCCGGGTACTGATAACTTTATTTCTTCACCTTGATAATAACTATTTTTTATTTTTAACGGCTTAATAGTTGCACCTGTCCATTCTATAGCAACTGTGAAATTGGTAGACAATGAAGTGGTTATTTCAATAACGGGATTACCAACGGCTGTACTATCATTTCTCCACTTAATTTCATTCCCATTGACCACCACTTTCAGGATATGATCTTTCCTTGCTGTAGCTCTTAAAACAAGTCTTACGTCTTTATTGAAATGAGTAGTTATTTTATAAACGTCCACATTATTATTCCTTATGAAGGAATAGGTAATATCCGGTGTTTTAATGGATGCATGATCCCATTTCATTGGGAAGCCGGGTTGTACCAGGAGTGTATTATTTAAAAGGTCAGGTTTAATCCCGAATAAGCCTTCTACAAGGCTTCTACCAGTCATACCAATTCCATCTGCAAAATCCCTGTAGAGTTCTCCTCTTGCTGCATCGTAAAAGGAGATCTGTTCAAAGTTGCCCGGGCTTGCGCTTAAATACATACTTTCCACCAGGGTACTTTTCCATAACCTGTATGCTTCTTCGCTCCTCCCTGCCAGCCAGTAAGCTAATGACGTGTGCATCAGTTCTCCAAGAGCAACATTATTCAATGACCATGTATAAGGCTGCCAGTTCGTAGTTGATAAGGTATATAGACCGGTATCCTTCAATCCAAGAGCACGGATCGGAATATGCGGTATGTATTCATCGACATACTTTAAAACCTGGTAAGATTGAAAGCGATCCGGCACATCTGAATCCAACAGATGATACACCGTCCACAAAGCCGCAGATGGGTGAACCAATTTCTCCCCTGATAAATCTTTATACTCTCCATACCAACCACCAGACGGCAGCCAAAGTCGCTTTTGGATGGCACCTATTATCTTGTCCGCTTCTTTTTGGTAGGGGGAACCATTCTCGCCCAACAGTTTGGCAAAATACGCTGCTATTTTATTGCTCCTGTAGTTATATGCCGAACTGTGAGCTACACCTCCCCCGCTATATTGTAAAGCATCACTGGCCCAAATAGCCGCATAGGCATCATAGAGCCCATCGCTATCTTTGTCAAAATTTCGTTTCTCCCAATCAAAGTGCCTGGTGAGTACAGGCCACATAGACCGAAGGAAACTGGTGTCACCCGTCCAATAAAAATGATTGATCAATTGATCAATAAACACCAGGTTCATGTCATAGTGGTGGGGTCGAAAATCACCACCCGGATTTCTCGCAATATAACCGCTACTGAATAACGAAGTGCCTAACTTTTCAAGTGCTCTCGCCAGGTGAAGTGCTGTATCAAGAACCACAGGTCCGGTAGAAGGTGACCGTAACTGCGATAACGCATATGATGAAAAGTGATTTCTTGCCCTTTCATGCCATCCCAGTACATCAGCAACATAAGCTCCTCTCCAGCCATTTAAACGCATTCGCCATGCTACTGCCCCATGCATGTAAGATGGATCTTCCCAGATTGCATCAGCAGCAATACTTAATGCACCTCCAATTGTATTTATATACGGATCGGGAGTTTCTACTGCTATCCTGCCGGCAAGCTTTTTTCTTTCTTTCTCCTGTTGATCAAACAAAGCAGGTAATGTTTCATAGATCTTCCCACTTGATACACCGTTGAGGATTAAATAATATAATGGTTTAATTGCCAGCGGAACAACAGAACTAATTGCCGGTGTTTTTGAGTTTGCAGATTCAAGTAATGAAGCAGGAGATTGCTGCTGTGCAGCATCAACGATTTTTATAACGGATGACGAAGGGAAAATTCCGCTAATAATTTTCAGTTCCTTCGTTCTGCTGGTGGTATCCGGTTTATTTAAGATATTCTGCTGTATTTCATATCGCTCCTGCTCACTCAACGAACTGGATCCATAGAAAAGAGTGAACCCGTTGTTTTTGACAATATACTTATTGGTTTTACAATAATCCGGCTTCAGATAAAAAGAAGATTCGGGATCTGCACCAATATCGCCATCCCTTGAAAACTTCTGACCGGTTGCTCCGCCATATAGTGCAACAACTGAAATACCATTGGCATCGCTGATGTTCTCCCCTTCTACTTTTACGATCAAACCTTCGCTGGTAAACAGCGGCAGGGCAGTAATCTTAATAGATCCCTTTCCAAGTATTGAATCAGTTATCGTATAGATCATTGCACCGGGACGGTAAACCGATTCTATATTTCCAGCTTTTATCAACCATTTACCGGTTGAATTTTTCAGAAGACCGAATTTCAGGTTGCCACCCATACCGGGGAGGTAAAGGGCAAATTCAGGCAGATCACCCGCTTCGGCTCTAAAAGCAGTATTGCCACCGTATAGAGCACGATTAAATCTTCTTTCACCATTCACCAATTGGAAGTCTTTACCGGAGGGCTTATAATGTATTGATCTTTTTACACCATGCCACCATTGTTCTGTTTGAGACCATGTAACTGGTGCTGCAAAAAAAAGTAATAACACGATCAACAATAACTTCTTTCTCATAGTTCTACGTTAGAAAACATTATCAATGGCAGGCCTGCTGTATTGCTCTTTTGCATTGCTGGTCTTTGGCAATCCAAAATAGAAAAAGAGTTCACGTTTCACTGGTCCATTAATCTTCGTTGGTTCACTTTGTGGACCGAGAGCAGAAGTGTTGGTGCTGATATTTAAAGCCAGCTTGGTGCCCATAGGTGGAATGCAATCAAGGAAAGAGATGTTTCCAACAGGTAAAGCAGGGAATGGTTTTGGGCCGGTTAAACCATAAAAGTCGAACAGCCTCACATAAAGACCAGGGTCCTTACTTGCCACATAAAACTTCCCTTCCACTGTATTAAACTCCATCCATGTGATGTCTCCATAATAACCTTTAAACTCAGGGTAGATTAATGGAGGATAACTTGTCTGAGTATTATTATACAAGTTCTGCCACACGTTGAAAGGTGTACCCGCTTCACGGTTCTTCCATTGGCGGTAAGGACCTTTGCCGAGCCATTTTGCACCAAGGATAAAATTTTCAGGATAACTAAAACTTACACCGGCAAATGGAAATGATCCATTCAAATTATATTGATATCCCAGGCTCACCCACCCTGATGATGACATCGTCCAGCGTACGTAGTCCATATTACCATCATATTTGAACTCTACCACATCCGAGTTACCTTTTTTATAATGGCGACTCCCGGTCACACTTGCATTTCCCTGGACCAATACAGGTCCCTTAGAAAAAGAAAGATTATCACTTGCCACATTTTTGGTCCATAGTAACAATCCTGTTTTTTTACTTAAGGTTACCGCTACTTCACCGCCTGATAATGTATAAGAACTGTCGGTTTCGGTAAATGATGTTGTTGAATCGCTTAGTTTTAAAACACCCGTAAGAAGTTGTTCATTAGGTTTGATCTTCCATGTCCATTTATAAAGCTCTTTATTGAAAGGATCATAAGCAGCGAGTAGGACGGCATCATAATTCCTGAAGTCTGCCGGAAGCGGCAGCTTGATTGTGCCTGTCTGCCCCGGTGCAATGGCAGGAGCTGTTGCCACTCCTCTTTTTTCTACTGTATATCCCGGTGTTACATCAAACGGCTTATGAAAGTTTACCAGTGCCCATTGAAAACTACACGTAGATAAATTAGTAAAGTGATACCTGTTTTCTACCGGAATAGATCCATTAAAATCAGCAGGCAGCTCTTTCATGAATATTTTTACAGGGGAAAAGATCTCCTTCAGAGCAAAGAAACTCCCTTCCTTTTCACGGTGAGGACCCAGAATACCATCGTTTGCATTTAAACCATTTGCATCCAGTTTATTGTTATAATCAGTTCGTGCAACGCCTTCATCCAGCAATGCCCATATGAATCCTCCACCACTTCTTTTTGCATGCCAGTGTAGTTCCCAGAAATCACTCATCGCCGAACCAGCACCACCATCATCCTGTGAGTGTAAGAACTCCGTCGGCATGTAAATGAGTGAATCATTTAATATCGATTTGGTGCTATAATAGTCTTCATAATGGTTACAGTCAATCCCATTGAAAGCATTACCCGGTCTGTGGTGCGGATGAATTACCGGTCTTTTTGAGAAGTCCCATTTAGGAAAATCTCCATCCAGTTCCTTATTAGTGCCTCCTTCATTGCCATTATCCCAGAAAATAATACTTGGGTGATTCAAATCCCTGGTCACCATCTCTCTCACTAACGGACGACCAGCTGCAGTACTATACCATTTCTGCCAACCGGCGAGTTCATCCAACACATACAAACCCAAAGAATCACATATACGCAGGAAACTAACATCAGGCGGATAATGAGAGCACCTCACGGCGTTCATGTTCATTTCCTTGATCAACTGCACATCTCCCAGGTCAATGCTCCGATTCACCGTTCTACCGGTCTCCGGCCACCATACATGCCGGTTAACACCTTTCATTTTTATTTGTATACCATTTAAATAGATGCCATCTCCCCTCCTAATCTCGATTGTTCTGAAACCGAACTTCTCACTTGTTTGATAGACTGTACGTGCAGCATCTTTGAGATAAACAATAACCTTATAAAGGTTCGGCGTTTCTGCTGTCCATTGTAAGATGTTGTTCACCTTTGTATGCAGTTCTAATACCGAATCTTTGATACCTGCTTTTCCTGAAGTGGAAGCAATTACTTTTCCTTTTTGATCAATAATATCTGCAACGATTGTTTTAGCAGTGGCGAGACCTTTCACAAAAGCCTGCATGCCGAAACTACCATCAGCTTTTGCGTCAACCGCTACATAATCAATATACTCTTTTGGTACTGCTTCCAGGTAAACCGGCCTGAAAATACCACCCAATACCCAGTAATCCGCCAGGCGTTCGGCATTATTCACACTGGCATCAGAACTCATCTTACTTACTTCAGCTTCCAGGTTGTTCTTTCCGGTGAAGTTTAGTTTATCAGTAATGTCGTATTTAAACCTATAGAAGGCACCCTGGTGTATAGGGCCTGCTGACTTACCATTGATCTTTACATCCGTGTCAGTCATGGAACCCTCAAATACAATAAATACTCTTTTATTCTTCCATCCTGCAGGAATTCCAAATGTGTATTTATATCTTCCTTTCTCGTCGGCAAAGCGGAAGTTCTTTCCGTATGTTTTGTAATCACGCCCGTAGTTATAACTTCCAAAACCCTGCTGCTCCCACTGTGAGGGAACAGCGATCTTCGTCCAGTAACCACTTTTGCGACCACCGGTACAATAGAAATCCCAATCTACTGTATGTTGATTATCGGCACCGGAGAGATATTGTATCTCTTTTTCCTGTGACCAAACGTTTATACTTACAATCATTAAAAAGAATACAGTACTAATCTTATTAAAACTTCGCTTGTTCATCTATCTATGTGTTACTACTCTGTTCTGATATTATCGTACAGGTTTTTTTAAATGAATTAATGTAGGTTGATTCCGGTCGCAGGTCAATTGCCCATTAGAATACTTCAATTCAACTACCTGGATCACACTTCTTTTTGCGTCCGGTGAATTTGGCAAAGCAGGGCTGATCCTTGTTCTGCCGGGATGAGTAAAATAAAAGACGTATGCTCTATTATCATTTACAACAACATCGCAATGACCTCCTATGCCTGCATCATCCTTCCCTGTACCCGGTTCTTCCAATATCCGGTTAATTTGTTTATTCCAGTGTACTAAATCATCAGACCTGTATATTTCCATCCCTCTCCACACATCTACGATCATCCAATATGTATTCTGCCAGTGAAACACTTTTGGCCCTTCACCTCTTGCAGCAATTGCCAGTCCTTTATCTTGCCAGTTATACAAGTCTTTACTATCAGCGTAATAAATTGTTTTCTGATCCTTCTCATTATTGTACCACAGGCGCCATCCACCTCCGGGTATTTGAATCACACAAGGATCAATCACCTTGTCGGATGATAACTTTAATGTGGATTGATAGTTCCAGTTTTCCAGGTCAGAACTGGTCAAATGGATGATATTCCTCGGGTGATTCCAGTTGTCGAATATACCCGGCACATAGGTCAGGAACATGTGATAGGTGTTACCATCGCTTATCACATCCGGCGCCCAGAAAGTATAGTCGCTGTCTGGACGGTAATTAATATTAGCAGTGTCAAGGTATTGCCAATGCGCACCATCTTTAGATGTGGCAATGCCTATTCTTGTACCATGCACCCATTTCACTCCTGATGTATCGCTTATATTGGCCCTGCGATTGGTGTAAAACATCCACCATTGTTTCTTTTGCTTATTGTATGTAACTACAGGATCAGCAGCTCCATTATATACTGGATCAACAAACAGGGGTTTGTCAGCTACCTGTAACCTGTGTGTACAGGAACTTGAAACGATTACTACCAGCATTCCAAACCCAAATAATTTTTTCATCTTATTGATAGCTTACTTCTGCTAAAGTCACAGGGCCAGCAAGGCCTGATGGCAAGGGTGTCCATGCGGATGCATCGAATAAACCGTTTTTCAGGTTCTCTCTCCTGCGTGCCGGCATGTTAGTATTGTAAAAGATCTTCCATGGTATGTTGTTCTTATCCATGTAACTGATACGGTTGGCCATTAAATTAGCAACAACCACTTCGAGCTTATTTCTTGATTGCAGTTGCGAAGACGGAATGATTAACTGGTAGGAAGGTCCTATTAATGTCTGTAGTTTCTGCCCATTCAAAAACACCTCCGCTGTCTCGTGAACAATTCCAAGATCAAGAAGATACCCTTTGGCATTGCCTGCCGGCTTGTTAAAGAAAGTGGCATACTTCGCTGTTCCTGAAAAACTCTTCACGTTTTCATTATCCAAATCTGTCCAGGTGCCCAGCTTGTTAATCGTAAATGTAGGTGGCAGTACCGGCCCACCGCTAAGGAATTGAAGTGTCCAGCTTCCTCCTATCTCTTGTTTGTTGCTGCTTACATTATAATAAGGGAAATCGGGTCCTTGTTTTTTTACTTTATAAGTCTGTACGATCACTGATTCAGACGGTTGCAGTTGCAGCTGTACTTCCACCTGTCCATTGTTGTTTCTCCATTTAGACAAACCTTTTTGGCCGGTCATTGGATTAAAAAAAGCAACAGATGCAGTCCTTGTGTTCAAAGGTACCCAGCCGCTGAAGGCTGTAGTTGTCCTGTTGTTAATAAAATATAGATCTCCATCATTGTTATTCCGGCGAATAGAGGAGAGTTTGTTTTCAGCAATGCTCTCTTTTCTTGCTGTTGAAGCTTGTAGCAATTCATCCAGGATGTCTCCCACAATGAACTGCCCTTTTCCAATAGTGGCCTTCTTCAAATTTCCTGCACTGGTGAATGAGAGTTCATTAAGCATATCATGAAAAACTTTCCGCCTGTCCTGGAGGTCGAAAAAACCAGGTACATCCGTTGGTAGGTTTTTATATACCAAAACGGTGGCACCGCTTTTCGCCAGTTGCAATAGTTTTCGTAATGATTCTTCAGTTAGCAGCTTATTGGCAGGCAATAAAATCGTTTGATACGTATTTCCACATGAAATGATCTTACCACCCTGCGAAGAGAATTTTTGTAATTGCCTGTCGGAGAAGAAATCAAAGCCATATCCTTTTTCCAGCATCTCTTTGGAAACATGTTCAAACGCAGTGCTTTCGAAATTTCTTTCCATCCCATCAAAGTGTTGTAATAGTTCCCGACCCGGTTCAGAATACCTGTCCACCAGGGGATAATAAAGCAAGACGTCGTTAGATGGTCTGCCTTTTTGGAGGAAAGATTGTACCCGTGCAATGTATTGGTTCAATGTAGAAAAATCTTTCCACTGCGGATTGGTCTCCTGGAAGTGAACAGCGGCATAAAACAGCCATCCCGGCCATGGCACCTCCTTTGGCGAGTATTCTGTACCGTGATAGAAGATATGATTGACACCCCCAAGGAAATAAAGGTCAATAGCTTTCTTCACATCTCCCCACGAAGAGAGGAAGTGTTCATTCAACCATGTTGCTGACTCTGATGAGGCAAGTGGCTTACCTCCTACGTTGGCAGCTGATGTAGCAAACTTGAATCTTAAGATATCTGTACCTTCTGTTTCAGGAATATCCACAGCATTATACAGGTCCAATGTGTTGGCAGGGGAGCCATGGGATTGATTCCTCACCAATGCTCCTTTAGAAGCACCCCATTGTTTCCATTTCTCTGTAAAATGCTCCAGTAGTAATTCATCGATTGTTGCACGGTAATCATAAATCACTCTTGCATTTACATCTGCGTTATCCTTTCCAAACAATGCAGGTAAATGATCGCGCAGCTCATAACCTCTTCTTTTGCGGAATTCTTCAAAAAGTAAAGGAGTCCAGTTGGCCTGTCCTCTTGCATCATCCACTTCGTAGGAATCATTAAAGAAAGCCCTGAGGCTGCTGATGTTCTTACCCCTGAAGGCTTCGTCAAACTTTTTGAAGTAATTAGTTGCTGCCTTTGAAGAGAAATGATCGATGGCATAACCTTCGCCACCCGGTGCTGCCCTTTCTACCATCTTACCATGTAAGCCGACAAACAAGGCATACAAGGTCCAGATATCGTTCGAAGGTGCTGTCCAATTCAACTTTCCATTCCTGTCAACTTTTGAAGTAAGATCAATAATATTCCCTTTTGCTCCATAAGCAATTAATGCCTGCAACGGAAGTTTACCGGGATAGACGATCTGGTCTAAAGCAAGGTCCTGCAAATTTTTGTTTGCAGTTACAGGCGCTTTTAAGCTATCAATACTTACTTGCTTATTGTTGGCGGTCCTCACCAAAGCTTCCTGTATATATTCCACAGGCTGTGCCATTTGACTTCCCCCATTAACTGTATATGTTTTGTAATAGACTGTTTTGCTTGCATCTTCATCTTTCACCCATGGACCTCCAAATGGCCAGCCGGTGGCATTTGCCAGGTCTACTCCCATTCCAACCCTGCTCGCCTCACTAAGTGTGTGACTAAACATCTCCATCCATTTAGGTGAAAGAAAGTTGATGAATTCCTTTTCATGCCCATGCACTCCATATATCGGCGTGATCTCTACGCCTCCTAACCCTGCCTTACTATATTCAGTGAGATTGTAAGTAAGATCTTTTTTATTCACAGCACTACCTTCCCACCACCAGCGTGTCCATGGTTTAGTCGTTTTGTTTATAACAGGCCATTGCAATTGAGCCATGGCCGGCAAGCAAAGAGTACTACAACAAAAAAGAATCAATAAACGTTTATTCATCTTAAGATTCATTATTTCGAATTTTGAATTTCGACAAGGTAAAATTCATTAGGCCGTCACCGTGGCATCCTGTATTCTACATCCAGTATCCCTCATCTCATATTCAAATTTTCAAATCTTCAACTGCTCAAATTTTCTTAATCTCCACTGCATAAGCTTCTTCCACTCCTTCAAAATTGGCACGGAAAATCACCCATCTGCCATCAGGTGAAAAATGAACATTCGGCTCCAGCTTATATCCATGGTGCTTCATATTCACCAGCCTTTCAGAAACAAACTTATCACCCACAGGCCTGAACAAGTAAATCCACATACCATCTTTTGCTTTGGCAACCTGGGTGTCATTACCACCATCTCCACAGAATAGCTTACCATCCCTGGAGACGTTGAAGTGAATGGACCATTCATCTCTTGTCAAACTGTATTTGTTTTCTTTTAGGGTGTTTACATCGGTACCCGCAACAAAGAAATTTTCGCTACGGGGTTGCTGAAGATCGTACCAGATAATTTCACCATCCGGTGAAAACCATTCATGACCGGCAATTTCCATATCCATTGTTCTTCTGTGCATCAACTTCACTTCTTTCGTATTTATATTAATGGTCCAGATACGATCAACTTTATGCCATGGCCCTTCATGACAGAACATCAAAAGTTCGGGACGGGTAGGCGAAAACTGTACGTGTCCCAGCCAGGTATTCTCTGTATGGATCTTCTGAAGTTTCCCGTTTTTAATGTTTATGGTGAACAGGTCATTAGGTAAATGAGCATCAAAAATCCGGTTAAAGAACTGGCTCTTTTCAGGATATTTTTTTAAGATTTCTTTCTGTTCATCACTGGCCTTTGCCCCGGCAAAAAGTGTTTCATCGGCATTGATGGTAGTAATGGCACCTTTATAATCAGCAGGAAAAACAAAGAGCAGCTTTGTCGCTTTTGTTTTCATGTTAGTAGAAAAAACACTGTCCTTGATTTGATAGTAAACATTGCCGGTGCGCTGACCAACAATCTCTCCCGACATCGGGGACTTTTGAAAAGTTACCTGCTGAAGCTGCAAGGTTTTGAGATCAACAGACCAGATCTGTTTTCCATTATTCTTATCGGTGCTGTAGAAAGCCATCGTATTTCCATAGAAAGGATTATTATGAAAATAGAAGCTTAGGTTATTACCCTCTTTACGGGTGAGGCGGATTACTTTGTGATGAGTGTCTTTGTCTACCCATTCATCGGGCATTTTCCGGCCACCTGTTTCCATCACAGGCTGACAGAAACCTGTTATTGCAGTTAACAACAGGCAGATCATAATAGCAAACGGGGATAAGCTTTTCATAAAGGAGGTTAAGCTTTAAAAGTAATTGATTAAGCGTGCACAGGGTATCCTGAACTATCCTGAGAGTGAAGCTATTTACAACTATTCTAACGTCGTCATCATAATTTTCCATCTGAATGAACCCGGATATCAAAGGATGGCTTCCTTCGAAAAGATTCATAAATAGCGTACTTCAGAATAACACCATACAAAGTTATTCCACATTGGTCGGATGGGTTCTCGTTTTGAGCGATTTTGAATCGATTTGGTCAACTATTACATGATTTAGACGAATTTGGACGAATTGGACATATTTGGCCATGGGAAATCGGAACCTGTTTATTAGCTGATTGGCAGATTGGCAGCCTGCATCTGCTATCAATTAACTTGCTAATCTGCTAATTGATTCCATGGCTTTTGTATGCACTTTGCATGGAGTTAGCATGGACAAACTCCATACTAAGTCCATGCTAACTCCATGCAAACTCTGTGCAAACCCTTATTGAGATTCCTAAAACCAGTGAACTGCCTATAAAAAACCTGGTTTACGAATAGTATTATTGCATCTACCTGCTACTGACAGGCGTAATGCCTACAGGTAATACTCTTCTTCCATAAACATCATTCAGGAGAATGGCTATGGCTGTATAGATAGCCGATGCCCCACATACTATTCCTTCATAACCGGTGAACTTTTTAATACCTGC